>NZ_JBCPSP010000054.1:0-29405 GCF_051129895.1 Pseudomonas sp. Je.1.5.c | reverse complement strand
GCCACATACCCGCTCGCACCCGCTCCCACGCAGCCGCGTTCACGCGGCGTGGCCTGGATCAGCTGTTAGGCAGCAACCGGCAAGTGATGCTCTTGATGTAGCGCGTTTCAGCTATGGCCGGGTGCACCGGATGATCCGGGCCTTGGCCGCCGCGCTCCAGCAACTGCATGTTGCGGTCCAGGTGGCGGGCGCTGGTCAGCAGGATGCTGTTCAGGTCATCTTCAGGCAGGTGCATGGAGCACGAGGCACTGACCAGAATGCCGTCCTTGGTCAGCATGCGCATGGCCTGTTCGTTGAGGCGGCGGTAGGCGGCCTCGCCGTTTTTCAGGTCTTTCTTGCGTTTGATGAAGGCGGGTGGGTCGGCGATGATCACATCGAAGCGCTCTTCGGCGGCCTTCAGCTCGCGTAGGGCCTCGAACACGTCACCTTCGATGCAGGTGACTTTCTCGCTGATGCCGTTCAGCGCTGCGTTGCGCTCGACGCCATCGAGGGCGAAGCCGGAGGCATCGACGCAGAACACTTCGCTGGCACCGAAGGCGCCGGCCTGCACACCCCAGCCACCGATGTAGCTGAACAGATCCAGCACGCGCTTGCCGTTGACGTACGGCGCCAGGCGCGCGCGGTTCATGCGGTGGTCGTAGAACCAGCCGGTCTTTTGTCCTTCACGTACCGGTGCTTCGAATTTCACCCCGTTCTCTTCCAGCGCGACCCAATCCGGCACTTCGCCGTAGACGGTCTCGACATAGCGCTGCAGGCCTTCGGCATCGCGGGCGGCGGAGTCGTTCTTGAACAGGATGCCGCTTGGCTTGAGTACCTGGACCAAGGCGGCGATCACGTCGTCCTTGTGCTGCTCCATGGTCGCCGAGGCCAGCTGAACCACGAGGATGTCGAAGAAGCGGTCGACCACCAGGCCTGGCAGCAGGTCGGAGTCGCCATAGACCAGGCGGTAGCACGGCTTGTCGAACAGCCGTTCACGCAGCGACAGCGCCACGTTGAGGCGGTGCACCAGCAGCGACTTGTCCAGCGGCAGCTTGATGTCGCGCGACAGCAGGCGCGCACAGATCAGGTTGTTCGGGCTCAGCGCGACGATGCCCAGTGGCTTGCCGTTGGCTGCCTCGAGGATCGCCTGTTGGCCGGCTTGCAGGCCTTGCAGCGGGGTCGCGGTGACATCGACTTCGTTGCTGTAGACCCACAGGTGGCCGGCGCGCAGGCGGCGATCGGCATTGGCTTTGAGGCGTAGGCTGGGCAGGGACATGACGTCGCTCCGGGAAAAAAGAGCGGGATTATAACGTGTTGGCCCCAGCTTCGCTGTGGGGCGCGACAAAGCGCGGGCGGGTTCGCGTGTTTAGCCGCAATCACGCCAAGACTCACAGCACGCGCAGGTCGCTGCGGACATCTCAGGTATAAAGTTAAGCGCCGTTCGAACGATCCAGTGATTGGTGCCCTGCCGGAGTACAGGGTTAGAATCCCATGTCCTTACCGAGTGTGTGCCCAATGTCCCAGGAACTCAGCCCCGAACAGATCCAACAAGCCTTGCAAGGCATCACCATTCCGCCGCAGCCGCAGATCATGGTCGACCTGCAGTTCGAGCAGTACATGCCCGATCCGGATCTGGAAACCATCGCCAAGCTGATCGCCCAGGACCCGGGCCTCTCCGGTGCCTTGCTCAAGCTGGTGAATTCGCCGCACTTCGGCCTTTCCAACAAGATTGGTTCGATCCAGCGGGCGGTCAATCTGCTGGGCAGCCGTTCGATCATCAACCTGATCAACGCCCAGTCGATCAAGGGCGAAATGAGCGACGAGACCATCGTCACCCTCAACCGCTTCTGGGACACTGCCCAGGACGTGGCGATGACCTGCCTGACCCTGGCCAAGCGCACCGGTATCCAGGCAGCAGACGAGGCTTACACCTTGGGCCTGTTCCACGATTGCGGCGTGCCGCTGATGCTCAAGCGCTTCCCCAATTACATGGACGTGCTGGAAGACGCCTATGCCACGGCGAGTGAACAAACCCGCGTGGTCGATACCGAGAACCGGGTGTTCAACACCAACCATTCGGTGGTGGGTTACTTTACCGCCAAGTCCTGGCGCCTGCCAGAGCACATCAGTGCGGCGATCGCCAACCACCACAATGCGTTGGCGGTGTTCCGCGATGAGTCCTCGCGCAATACCCAGACCCAGCTGAAGAACCTGCTGGCGGTGTTGAAGATGGCCGAGCACATCTGCGCCTCTTATCGGGTGCTGGGCAACCAGAACGTCGACCATGAGTGGAATGTGGTTGGCCCACTGGTGCTCGACTACATCGGTTTGTCGGAGTACGACTTCGAAAACCTCAAGCAGACCATCCGCGAACTGGGCGGGCACTGACCGATGCCTGAATTGCCCGAAGTCGAGACTACCCGGCGCGGTATTGCGCCGTATCTGGAGGGCCAGCGGGTCAGCCGCGTGGTGGTGCGTGAGCGGCGCTTGCGCTGGCCGATTCCGGAGGATCTGGATGTGCGCCTGTCCGGCCAGCGCATCGTCACGGTGGAGCGGCGGGCCAAGTACCTGCTGATCAATGCCGAGGTGGGGACGTTGATCAGTCATCTGGGTATGTCGGGCAACCTGCGCCTGGTTGAGCTGGGCTTGCCCGCGGCCAGGCACGAGCATGTGGATATCGAGCTGGAGTCAGGGCTGGCGCTGCGCTACACCGATCCGCGTCGGTTTGGCGCGATGCTTTGGTCGCTCGATCCGCTGAACCATGAGCTGCTGCTGCGGCTGGGGCCGGAACCACTGACCGATCTGTTCGATGGTGATCGGTTGTTCCAGCTGTCGCGGGGCCGCTCGATGGCGGTCAAGCCGTTCATCATGGACAACGCGGTGGTAGTTGGCGTGGGCAATATCTATGCGACCGAGGCGTTGTTCGCCGCTGGGATCGATCCACGGCGTGAGGCGGGTGGGATTTCCCGGGCGCGCTATTTGAAGCTGGCGATCGAGATCAAGCGGGTGCTGGCGGCGGCCATCGAGCGCGGTGGTACCACCTTGCGCGACTTCATCGGTGGCGATGGGCAGCCGGGGTACTTCCAGCAGGAACTGTTTGTCTATGGGCGCGGTGGGATGCCGTGCAAGCTGTGCGGTACCCCTTTGCGTGAGCTGAAGCTGGGGCAGCGCGCTAGCGTCTATTGCCCGCGTTGTCAGCGCTGACGCTATCGCGGGGCAAGCCCGCTCCCACGCAGTTCTGAGCTGCGCCCCAGATGATGGATGGGTGTCCAACATCTGGGGGCAGCTCATTCTTCGATACTGAGACGGCGTGGGAGCGGGCTTGCCCCGCGATTTGCCTGCTTCAGGTTAAGGAGCGATCACAGCTTCGCCCACACCGCGCGGATCACTTGCCGCTTCTAGCGTCCCCGCCGCCTTGTCCCAATACAGCACCTGCTGGTTGCCGTAGCTACGCCCCAGGTCCTTCAGGCGATACCCGCGAGCCTCCAGCTCAGCTTTTTGCACAGCGCTGAACGTCCCCGGCTCATGCTCAACCACGTCCGGCAGATACTGGTGGTGATACCGCGCCGTCGCCGGCCATTCGCTCACCGGTCGGCCCTCAAGAAAACCCATCACCGACAGCAGAACCATGCTCGGAATCCGGCTACCACCCGGCGTGCCGAAGCTGGCCAGCTGGGTCGGGCTCTCGATAAAGGTGGGGCTCATGCTCGACAGGGGGCGCTTGCCCGCCGCCACGGCATTGGCCTGGCTGCCAGCGAGCCCATAACTGTTGCTGCCGTGCGGATCGGCGGCAAAGTCGTCCATTTCGTTATTGAGCACCACGCCACTGCCTGGCACGGTGAAGGCCGCGCCGAATGGCAAGTTGACCGAAAGGGTGGCTGACACTGCATTGCCGTCGGCGTCGATCACCGCAAAGTGCGTGGTGTGGTCGCCTTCGCGCCATGCCGGTGCGGGGGCCAAGGTGCTGCTGGGCGTGGCCTGGTAAACGTCGATGCTGTCGGCAAGCCCGGTCAGGTAGTTGCGCGCCAGCAGGCGATTGATCGGGTTGCTGACGTAATCCGGGTCGCCCAGTAGTCCACGATCTCGATAGGCCCGGCGCAGCACTTCAATCACGTAATGGCTGCGCTGGGCCGGCTCGGCGCTTTGCCAGGGCAGGCGCTGGAGCATCGCCAGGCTTTGCGCCAAGGCCACGCCACCTGCCGAGGGCGGTGGGCTGCTGATCAATTGGCGTTGGTTGGCCAGGTTGAAACGCAACGGCTCGCGCCAGACGGTGCGGTAGTTGGCCAGGTCATCGAGGGTCCAGATACCGCCCGCCTCGCGGATTCCATCTACCAACTGTTCGGCCAGCACGCCTCGGTAGAAGCCATCACGGCCGTCATCGGCTATGCGTTGCAGGGTGTGGGCCAGCTCTGGCTGGCGGATGACCGCGCCCAGCGGCGGGACTTGGTTGTTAAGCAGAAATAACCGTGCGCTTTCAGGATCGTCACGCAGCGCACTCAGGCGCATGGTGGCGCGGTCGCGATAGATGCGGTCCACGGTAAAGCCCTGGTTCGCCAGGCGAATGGCTGGGGCAAGGCTGTCCTTGAGCGGCAGCTTGCCGTGAGTGGCAGCGAGTTCGGCCAGGGCTTGAGGCAGGCCGGGAATGGCTGCGGCCAACGCGCCATTGATCGAAAGCCCCGGGCTGACTTTGCCCTGCTTGAGGTACATGTCCTCGGTTGCGCCGCCAGGGGCGCGCTCGCGGGCGTCGAGGAAGCGGTAGCGCGGGGTTTGCCCAGCTTCTCGCAGCAGGAAGAAACCACCGCCGCCAAGCCCCGAACCATAGGGTTCGACCACCGCCAGCGCAGCGCTGACGGCAATTGCCGCATCGAAAGCGTTACCACCTTGCGCAAGGATTTGGCCTGCCGCCGCAGTGGCTTGCGCATGCGGGCTGGCGATTGCCGCGCGGCCAGGGCCTTGAGCGTGGGCCGCAGTTGCCAGCAGCGCCAGAACGGCGCCCAGGGCTGCGCTGCGAAACGCGCCGACGAACGGCATCAGGCTTTGCCGGTGATCCGACGGTATTTGGCCATCAGTTCGTCTTCGGTTTCCGGGTGGGCTTCATCCAAGGGGATGCAGTCGACCGGACAAACCTGCTGACACTGCGGCTCGTCGTAATGGCCCACGCACTGGGTGCACAGGTTTGGGTCGATCACGTAGATCTCTTCGCCTTGGGAGATGGCGGCGTTCGGGCACTCGGGTTCGCAGACGTCGCAGTTGATGCAATCGTCGGTGATGATCAGGGACATGGGGGCTCCGGCCGGGGCTCTGGGCCCGGGCATGTTTCAGACCTAATGGGCACAATTGTGCCGCAATCGCGCCCGCAGTGCACGCGGGCGCGACGTCAGGCCGTGTAGATCACTTCTTGAAGCGTTCGGTCAGGGCCTCGGCCACCACCGGATGGACGAACTTGGTGATGTCACCGCCCAATGCGGCAATTTCCCGGACCAGGGTCGAGGAAATGAACGAATAGCGCTCCGACGGCGTCAGGAACAGGCTCTCGACGTCCGGTGCCAGCTGGCGATTCATGTTCGCCAGTTGGAACTCGTACTCGAAATCCGAGACCGCGCGCAGGCCACGCAGGAACACATTGGCATTCTGCTCCTTGGCGAAATGCGCAAGCAGGCTGGAGAAGCCGATGACTTCGACATTGGGCAGGTGCCTGGTGACCTCACGGGCCAGCTCAACCCGCTGTTCCAGGGGGAACAATGGATTTTTCTTGGGGCTGGCCGCCACAGCGATGATCACGTGATCGAACAGACGCGAAGCGCGCTCGACCAGGTCGCCGTGGCCCTTGGTAATAGGGTCGAAAGTACCCGGGTACAACACTCGGTTCATCGCGTCATCCTGGCTTGGAGTGCGTTGGGGAGTCGGATGGTAGCGCAGCGATTGCGCCCGGCCAAGCGGTGCGGCCTGACGAAGGCACTATAGACAGTACGGATATGGGTTGTCATGTGGCTTGCCTGTATTGGCCTAATCGCGGGGCAAGCCCGCTCCCACGCCCATCGGCGCACGATTCGTGGGAGCGGGCTTGCCCCGCGATCGGCCCAGTTCAGGCTCAGCGGATGAACAACTTGTAGACCAGGCGCTGCAACGCCCTGCCATACGGCGGATAGATCAATCGCGCCGCGTTGAGCCTTTGCTTGGCCAGCACGGCCTTGGCCTTGCTGAAGGTCAGAAAACCATCCTGGCCATGGTAGTGGCCCATGCCGGATGGGCCGATGCCGCCAAATGGCAGATCATCCTGGGCAACATGCAGCAGGGTGTCATTCAGGCACACTCCGCCGGAGTGGGTGTGATGCACCACGTAGTCCTGCTCGGCCCGGTTGTAGCCAAAATAGTAGAGCGCCAGTGGTCTGGGACGCTGGTTGATGTAGGCCAAGGCGTCCTCAAGACGGTCATAAGGCACTAGCGGCAGTAATGGGCCGAAAATTTCGTCCTGCATCACCTGCATGTCATCGTTCACATCGAACAGCAAATGCGGGGGCAGGCGCCGACCCTGGCGCGTTTCTTCGGGGTACAGGTCGAGCACCTGCGCGCCCTTGTCGCTGGCATCGGCCAGTAGCCGCTCAAGGCGCTGCAGCTGGCGCGGGTTGATGATCGCGCTGTAGTCGCGGTTGTCGGCAATGCTTGGGTACAGGCGCCGGACCGCACGTCGATAGGCCTCGGCGAATGCACCTAAGTGGTCGCGAGGCACCAGCACATAGTCGGGCGCGACACAGGTTTGCCCGGCGTTGAGGGTCTTGCCAAAGGCGATGCGCTCGGCGGCGCCGTCCAGCGCTGCGCTGGGCGAGACGATAGCGGGTGATTTACCGCCCAGCTCCAGGGTTACCGGCGTCAGGTTGTGCGCGGCGGCCAGCATCACCTGGCGGCCGATGCTGGTGGCACCGGTGAACAGCAGGTGATCGAAAGGCAGGCGGGCGAAGGCCTGGCCAACTTCCACCTCGCCGAGCACGACACTGACCAGATCAGCGGGAAATACCCGCTCCAGCAGCGCTTTGAGCGCCGCGGCACTGGCCGGCGTGGCTTCGCTGAGCTTGAGCATCACCCGGTTGCCGGCCGCCAGGGCGCAGGTCAGCGGGCCGATGGCGAGAAACAGCGGGTAGTTCCACGGGACGATAATCCCTACCACGCCCAACGGCTGGTACAGCACGCGCCCGGTCGCTGGCTGGAATGCCAGGCCGACTTTGCGCCGCGCGGGCTTCATCCAGCGCTGCAGGCGTTGCTCGGCATGGCGCAGGCCCTGCACCGACGGCAACAGCTCAGCAAGCAAGGTTTCATCGGCGCTGCGTCCATCGAAGTCGGCGTCAATCGCTTCGATCAGTGCATCTTGGTCCGCCAACAACGCTTCGCGCAGGCTTTTCAGCCATTGTCGGCGCTGGGCTGCGGGTGGCATCGGGTGGCTGGCGAACGCCTGTCGCTGGCTGGCGAACAACGCCTGCAGGTCGAGGTCCGAATGCACAGGGGGCAGGGAAAAAGACGAAGTCATGGGAGCTCCAAGAGGCTGCACAACCCCTAGAGCCTATACTCTAAAGCGGCGCTTGGCTGGAGTTTTTCCCCCTGCTGCAACGGTGCATCTTGGTCGCGATTAACCGTAAGATGCAGCTATCTACAAGCCTGCAGACTGGAGCTGAGCATGGCCCCGCGCATCAAGACCCGTGAGCGCATCGTGCAGAACAGCCTGGAGCTGTTCAACCAACAGGGCGAACGTAGCGTCAGCACCAATCACATTGCCGCGTACATGGAGATTTCTCCCGGCAACCTGTATTACCACTTCCCTAACAAGCAGGCGATTATCGCCGTGCTGTTCAGCCAGTACGAAGAGCTGGTCGACAGTTTCCTGCGACCGCCCCAGGGCCGCGCCGCGACGGTTGAGGACAAGCGCTTCTATCTCAAGGCCTTGCTGGCCGCGATGTGGAATTTTCGCTTTCTGCACCGTGATCTTGAGCACCTGCTTGAAAGCGACCTGGAGCTGGCTGCGCGCTATCGACGTTTTTCCCAACGCTGCCTGCAGCAGGGCCAAGCGATCTACCGTGGTTTCGTCGATGCCGGGATTCTGGCCATGGAGCCTGCGCAGATTGAGTCGCTGACCATCAACGCCTGGATTGTGCTGACCTCTTGGGTACGGTTTCTCAGTACCACTCGCGAACATACCGCGCACTTGGGTGAAGAAGCCTTCAAGCGCGGCGTCTATCAGGTGCTGGTACTGGAGCTCGGCTTCGTCACCGCTGACGCCCGCACTGCCGTGGACGCGCTGTGCCAGGAATTCCACATACCGTTCAACCAAGCCCTGGAGCAGTGAGCCAGGGCTTTCGTGCCATTGATCAGGAGATTGTCATGCCCCTTGCGCAATTGATCACCCCGCAACAGCTGGCCGAGCAACTCGACTCGCCCAAACTGGTGATCCTCGATTGTCGTTTCGCCCTGGAAGACGTGGACTACGGCCAACGCAGCTATGCCGAGGGACATATCGCCGGGGCGCATTTTGCTGATCTGGAACGGGACTTGAGTGGCAAGGTGGTCAAGGGCGTGACCGGTCGTCATCCACTGCCCGAGCCGCAGCGCCTAGTCGAGCGCTTGCGCGAGTGGGGTGTGGATAACGACAGCCAGGTGGTGCTGTATGACGATGGTCCCGGCGCCTTTGCGGCCCGTGCCTGGTGGTTGCTGGCGTGGCTGGGTAAGCGCGACGGGGTATCGATTCTCGATGGCGGCCTCAAGGCCTGGCACGCGGCGCACCTACCGTTGAGTCTGGATCCTGCACCCAAGCGCGAAGGCACCTTCAGCGGCGAGCCAGACATGCACCTGTTGATCGATGCCGAACAGCTGGCCAAGACGCTGAAAAAACCAGAGTTGACCCTGATCGATGCCCGCGGTCTGCCGCGTTTTCGCGGTGAAGTCGAACCGATCGATCCGGTGGCTGGGCATATTCCGGGCGCTCAATGCGCTGCATTTACTGACAATCTGGGCGCAGATGGGCGCTTTTTACCTGCTGATCAGCTCAAGCAGCGCTTTGACGAGAAGCTGGCGGGACGTGCGCCCGAGCAGTTGGTGGCGTATTGCGGGTCAGGGGTGACAGCTTGTCACAACCTATTCGCCTTGGCATTGGCGGGGTATCCGCTAGGCAGGCTGTATGCGGGGTCGTGGAGCGAGTGGATCAATGATCCGCAACATGGGGTTGCGACAGGCGACTGAACCTGACTTCAAGTGGAGGCTGGCCAACGATTCGGGCTCAGCCTCCCTCTACCAGCCACTGCGGAATCCGTCGCTCCAGGTAATACCCCGGATTGCGCAGGCTGCCATCGACAAACCCGACATGCCCACCACGGCTGTGCAGCTCGAAGTGCGTCTGCGGCGCCAGCTCGTCCGCCGTGGGCAAGCTGTGGCTGAACACGAACGGGTCGTCGCTGGAGTGAATGATCAGGGTCGGCGTGCGATTTTCGCCCAGGTAATAGCGGCTCGATGAGCGCCGATAGTAATCGTGCGCATCGCTAAAGCCGTTGAGCGGCGCGGTCACCTTGCCATCGAAATCCCAGAACGTGCGCAAATTGCGCAGAGTGCCGAGGCGCTCCAGCGCCGCCACCCCTTCCTGGTGGCCGTTAGCGCGCAAATGCCGCTCCTTGTGCTGCACGTAGGCGAGCATTTCACGCATGAAGTGCGCCTGGTAGACCTTGGAAAAGCCCTGACCGATGCGGTCGGCACACTCGTCCAGACGAAACGGCACCGACACCGCTACCGCTGCCTGCAGTTGGCTGGCCGAGCCGCTTTCACCCAGATACTTGAGCAACACATTGCCGCCCAGTGAATAGCCAACTGCATACAGCGGCGCCAGTGGCCGCTGGGCACGCAGATGGCTGATGGCTTCGGCGAGGTCTTCGCTGGCGCCGGAGTGATAACTGCGGGCCAGCAGGTTCGGCTCGCCCGAGCAGCCACGCCAGTTCACCGCGACACTGGCCCAGCCACGCGCCAGCAAGGCTTGCTGCAAGCCTTTGACGTAGGGTGAGTTGGATGAGCCGGTCAGGCCGTGGAGCACCAGCACCAGCGGTGCGTCATGCTGATGCGGGCCGTGCCAGTCGAGGTCGAGGAAGTCGCCATCGGCCAGCCAGAGCCGCTCTCGGCTGCGCTGCAATTCGGGCATCTTGCGCCAGAGCGGCCCCCACAAGGTTTGCAGGTGGGGGTTGGAAATCCCGGTGGCCGGGCGGAACGTGGCGGTGAGGCTGGGCATGCTGGGCGACTCTTTGTGTGCCTGCCTAGAGTGCCATGGAACACCGCCACTGTACCTACGCTATTGGTCGGCAATCAGCCCCGTTGCCACAACGCGTAATGCACCTGGCCGGTTTTCTTCTCGCGGTGCAGGCGCCAGTTGGCTGGCATCTGCAGCGAGGATGGCGCGGCTTCGCTTTCTGTGTAGATCCAGGCGCGCTCACGTAGCCACTGATGCTGTTCGAGCAGGTTGCAGGTGTTGGCCAGCAGGTCCTGGTGAAACGGTGGGTCGAGGAACACCACGTCGAACTGCTTTTTCGCCTCGCCGTCCAGATAGCGCAGGGCATCGGTCTGCAAGATCTGCCCGCGTGGGCAGCGCAGCAGTTCCAGGTTGTCCTTGAGGTTGCTGATGGCTGCCGGGTTGCTGTCCAGTGCCACGGCATCTTCGGCGCCGCGAGACAACGCTTCAAGGACCAGGGCGCCACTGCCGGTGAAAGCGTCGAGCACCTGGGCGCCCTCGATGTAGGGGGCGAGCCAGTTGAACACGGTTTCGCGCACGCGATCAGGGGTTGGGCGCAGGCCTGGGCCCGCAGGCACCGCCAGGCGACGGCTACGCCACTCGCCAGCGATGATGCGCAGGTGGCCCTGGCCTTGGCTCGCGCCCTGGGCGGCGCGAGCGGGGGTGGATGGCTTGGCCATTAATGCTCCGGTACGCCAAGCGGCTGCTCGGCGGGTTTGTCAGTAGGCGGTGGCAGTGGTTTTTGCGGCACTTTCGGGCCAACCGTGACGATCACCAGTTTGTCCGCCGCCAGGTGTTTGTTCATGGCTGCCTTGACCTGCTCGACGGTCAGGCTCTGCGACTGCTGCATGAAGTCTTCGAGCCAGGTCAGCGGCAGGTTGTAGAAGCCGATCGCGCCCAGCTGGCCGACGATACTGGCGTTGCTGGCATTGGACAGCGGGAAGCTGCCGGCCAGTTCGCGCTTGGCGTCGTCCAGCTCTTGCTGGGTGGGGCCATTGCTGAGGTAGTCGGCGAGGATATCCTGCACCAGCTTGAGGGTGCCTTCGCTCAGTTCGGCGCGGGTTTGCAAGTTGATCATGAACGGGCCGCGCACCTGCATCGGGCTGAACACCGAGTAGACGCCGTACGTCAGGCCGCGTTTTTCCCGCACTTCGCTCATCAGCCGGGTGCCAAAAGCACCGCCACCGAGGATCTGGTTGCCCAGCGACAGCGCAGCCCAGTCTGGATCCTGGCGGTCGATACCCAGCTCGGCGAGCATCAGGTGGGTCTGCTTGGACGGGAAGTCGATATGGGTGACGCCGGCCTTGGGCTCGCTCGGCTCGGCTGGTTTGGCCAGGGCGGCACCTTTAGGCAGCGCGGCGGAGACTTGAGCGGCGATGGCTTCGGCTTCGCTACGGCTCAGGTCGCCGACCAAGGCGATCACCGCATTGCCTGCGGCATAGGCCTTGGCATGGAAGTCGCGCAGCTGTTGCTGAGTGATCCCAGGGATGCTCTGGGCGGTGCCGTCGCTCGGGTGCGCGTAAGGGTGGCTGCCATACAGGTTGGCGAACAGCGCCTTGCCAGCGATCTTGCCTGGGTTCTGCTTTTCGTACTCGAAACCGGCCAAAAGCTGGTTCTGGATACGCTTGAGGGCGTCGGTAGGGAAGGTCGGCTTACCGGCGACTTCAGCGAACAGTTTCAGTGCCGGTTCACGTTTGTCCGGGGCGCTGAGGCTGCGCAGGGTAGCGACCGCCATGTCCCGGTAGGAGCCGTTGCCAAAGTCCGCGCCCAGGCCTTCGAAGCCTTCGGCGATGGCGGTCACGTCCTTGCCGGCGACCCCTTCGTTGAGCATGGCGTTGGTCAAGGTGGCCAGGCCAGGGACGTCGCCATCCTGGCTGCTACCGGCGGCGAAGGTCACGCGCAGGTCGAACATCGGCAACTCACGGGCCTCGACGAACAGCACCCGCGCGCCTTCGGCGGTGGTCCAGTTCTGGATGTTCAGCTCGCGTCGGCTGGGCGTCTTGCCGTCCAGCTCGGCCAGCGATTGCAGGGTATTGGTCGGGCGGGCGGCAGCGCTGTCGGCCTTGCCCGCGTTGTCCGATTGGGCAGGGCGGGCCAACAGCAAGGCTGCGGCCACTACCAGCGCGATGATGCCCAGGCCGATCAGGGTATAGCGTGGGGCGCTGCGATCACTCATGAGCGGACTCCTCGGGCAGTACATGGGCAACGCTCAGGCGTTCGCGGGTGAAATAGGTGCGGGCGGCGTCCTGGATGTCCTGCGGGGTCACGCGCTTGAGCTCATCCAGTTCGCTGTCGATCAGCTTCCAGGACAGGCCCACGGTTTCCAGCTGGCCAATGGTGGTGGCCTGGCTGCTGATGGAATCGCGGTCATACACCAGCCCGGCGATGACCTGGGCGCGCACGCGCTCGAGCTCTTCGGCGGTCGGCGGGGTGGTCTTGAGCTCGTCGAGCAGCTGCCAGATGCCTTTTTCCACATCCGCCAGGGTTTTCTGCTTTTGCACGTTTGGCGTGGCCGAGATCAGGAACAGGCTGTCGCCGCGGGTGAAGGCGTCGTAACCGGAGGATGCGCCGGCCACCAGTTCCTGGCCGCGCTCCAGGCGCGCGGGCATGCGTGCGCTGTAGCCGCCGTCGAGCAGCGCCGAGATCAGGCGCAGGGCGTGCACGCTACGTGGGTCCTTGGCAGTGGCCAGGCCCGGCACGTTGAAGCCGTAGATCAGGTTCGGCAGCTGGGTGCGCACATGCAGGGTGAGTTGGCGCAGGCCAGGCTCGGCCAATTCCAGCGGCAGCTTGGAAGGCGGCACCGTGCGCTTGGGAATGGCACCGAAGTACTTTTGCGCCAGGCCCTTGACCTCATCGACGGTGACATCGCCGACCACCACCAGGGTGGCGTTGTTCGGCGCGTACCAGGACTCGTACCAGTGGCGCAGCTCCTCGACCTTCATGCGGTCCAGGTCGGCCATCCAGCCGATGGTTGGGGTGTGGTAGCCGCTGGCCGGGTAGGCCATGGCGCTGAACAGCTCGAACGCCTTGGCATTGGGCTGGTCGTCTGTGCGCAGGCGGCGCTCTTCCTTGATGACCTCGATCTCGCGGCTGAATTCGTCGGCCGGAAGACGCAGGCTGGCCAGGCGGTCGGCCTCAAGCTCCAGGGCGACCGGCAGCCGATCTCGGGCCAGAACCTGGTAATAAGCGGTGTAGTCGTCGCTGGTGAAGGCGTTTTCTTCCGCGCCCAGATCACGCAGGATGCGCGAGGCTTCACCAGGGCCAAGCTTGGCGCTGCCTTTGAACATCATGTGTTCGAGGGCATGCGACAGACCGGTCTGGCCCGGGGTCTCGTAGCTGGAACCGACCTTGTACCAGATCTGCGAGACCACCACTGGCGCGCGATGGTCTTCGCGCACGACCACTTTCAGGCCGTTGTCGAGGATGAACTCGTGGGTCGGTTGCGGATCGGCGGCGAGGGCTGCCAGCGGCAGGCAGAGCGTGCTGAGCAACAGGCCAGCGGCACGGCGGGCTAGAGCATTCATACGTTGATTAACCTGTACGGCGGCCCGCTTCGGTTTAGCGTCGGCGGGCCAGGAGGTGCTAGGATACTGATCCGGTTGCCTGGCGACCATGCCTGTCGCCGTTCTGGCCCGCAGGACCTACGACAAAACGTTGCGCATGAACCAGCCGGATTCAAGATAGTCTGTTCTGCGTGATAGAGAATTCCAGATGCGCCGCTAATGGCCCATCGCTACCCTGAGATAGCCGTCTTCCATGTTTGGTTCCAACGACGACAAAAAAGCGCCGGCCGAGGCTGGCGAGAAGAAAGGCCTGTTCGGCTGGTTCCGCAAGAAACCGCAGCAACCTGTCGCCGAACAGCCGCAAACGCCTGAGCCTGAGGCTGCCGAGCCGATTGTGCCCGTTGAGCAGCCTGCTCTGGACGCGCAGGTGACGCAGCCCGAGCCTGCCCCTGTGCAGAGCTCGCCAGCGGCAGAAATCGAGCAGCCACCACAGAACCCTGTGGCCGCGACCGTGACGCCGACTGCCGAGCCGGCTCACACCCCTGTCAGCTCGCTGGTTTTGCCGGTGGCCGAAGAGCCTGTGGCGCTGGTTCCTGACCTTGAGCCTATGGAGCCCCCGGCGATCCCGCTGCGCCCGGCTGTCGAACCTGTGGCCCCGGTGGTGCAGGCGCCCGAGCCCGCTGCGCTGCAGCCTGAAGCTGTCGCCGTGGCTCCGGTCATCGAGCCGCAGCCTGTCGAGCCTGTTGTTGCTACTGCTGCCGTAGCTGAGCCAGAGCCGGTTGTCGTGGCGCCAGTGCTCCAAGCGCAGCCAACGCCCGCTGTGGAAGCCGCGCCGATCGTCGCCGAGCCTGAACCTGAGCAGGCCCCAGCGGGGGTTGCCAATGAGCAGTCCAAGCTCGGCTTCTTCGCTCGCCTCAAACAAGGCCTGTCGAAGACCAGTGCCAGCATCGGCGAAGGCATGGCCAGCCTGTTCCTGGGCAAGAAAGTCATCGACGACGACCTGCTCGACGAGATCGAGACCCGCCTGCTGACCGCTGACGTTGGGGTTGAGGCCACCTCGACCATCGTCCAGAACCTGACCCAGAAGGTTGCCCGTAAACAGCTGGCTGACGCTGACGCGTTGTACAAGTCGCTGCAGGAAGAACTGGCCGCGTTGCTGCGCCCGGTCGAGCAGCCGCTGAAGGTCGAAGCGCAAAACAAGCCCTATGTGATCCTCGTGGTCGGCGTGAACGGCGCCGGCAAGACCACTACCATCGGCAAGCTGGCCAAGAAGCTGCAGCTCGATGGCAAGAAAGTCATGCTGGCCGCCGGTGACACCTTCCGCGCCGCGGCTGTCGAGCAGTTGCAGGTCTGGGGTGAGCGTAACCAGATTCCGGTCATCGCCCAGCACACCGGTGCCGATTCGGCCTCGGTGATCTTCGACGCCGTGCAGGCCGCCAAGGCCCGTGGCGCGGATGTACTGATCGCTGATACCGCCGGTCGTCTGCATACCAAAGACAACCTGATGGAAGAGCTGAAGAAGGTCCGCCGGGTCATTGCCAAGCTTGATGCCGACGCGCCGCACGAAGTGCTGCTGGTGCTCGATGCCGGTACCGGCCAGAACGCTATCAGCCAGGCCAAGTACTTCAACCAGAGTGTCGAGCTCACCGGCCTGGCCCTGACCAAGCTGGACGGCACCGCCAAGGGCGGGGTGATCTTCGCCCTGGCCAAGCAGTTCAAGCTGCCGATTCGCTTCATTGGCGTCGGTGAAGGCATCGACGATCTGCGCACCTTCGAGGCCGAGCCTTTCGTCAAAGCCCTGTTTGCCGAGCGGGAGCATTCATGATTCGATTCGAACAGGTTGCCAAGCGCTACCCTAATGGCCACGTCGGCCTGCATGAACTGAGTTTCCGCGCGCGCCGGGGCGAGTTCCTGTTCGTCACCGGCCACTCTGGCGCCGGTAAGAGCACCTTGCTGCGCCTGCTGCTGGCCATGGAGCGTCCGACCAGCGGCAAGCTGCTGCTGGCAGGGCAAGACCTTGGACAGATCAGCAATTCGCAGATCCCGTTCCTGCGTCGGCAGATCGGCGTGGTGTTCCAGAACCACCAATTGCTGTTCGATCGCACGGTATTCAACAACATCGCCCTGCCGCTGCAGATTCTCGGCTTGTCCAAGGCCGAGATCGCCAAGCGTGTGGATTCGGCGCTCGAGCGCGTGTCGTTGAGTGACAAAGGCGAGCTGTTCCCGGCAGACTTGTCCACTGGCCAGCAGCAGCGGGTCGGTATTGCTCGCGCCATCGTCCATCAGCCAGCTTTGCTGCTGGCTGACGAACCGACCGGTAACCTCGATCCACGCCTGGCGGCGGAGATCATGGGCGTGTTCGAGGACATCAATCGCCTGGGCACCACGGTATTGATCGCCAGTCACGACCTGGCCCTGATCGCGCGCATGCGTCACCGCATGTTGACCCTGCAACGCGGCCGTCTGATCGGCGATGGGGAGGCCGGGCAATGAGCACCACACGTACACCAAAGGTTTCCGAGCGCGTTGCGCCCAAGCCTGCTGATCCGCAGCCGAGCAAGAAGCGCGGCGGCCACGATGACGACGGCCCGGATTTTCGCACCCTGTTCAATGCCTGGCTGGAAAGCCACCGGGCGAGCATGGCCGACAGCCTGCGCCGACTGGGCAAGCAGCCTATCGGTAGTTTCTTCACCTGCCTGGTGATGGCTGTGGCCTTGAGCATGCCGATGGGCCTGTCGCTGCTGCTGAAGAATGTCGAGCAACTGGGCGGTTCCTGGCAGCGTGCTGCACAGATTTCGCTGTACCTGAAGCTTGATGCCGGTAGCCGCGAAGGTGAGGCGCTGCGCGATGAAATCAAGGGCATGCCCGGGGTGGCCGATGCCCAATACGTCAGCCGCGAGCAGGCCTTGGAAGAGTTCCAGCAACAGTCCGGCCTGGGCGAAGCACTGCGTGAGTTGCCGGACAACCCGTTGCCGGGTGTCGTCGTGGTGACCCCGACCGAAGTCGACAAGCCCGCTTTGGAAGCCCTGCGTCAGCGCCTTTCGGAGCTGCCACGGGTTGAAGTGGCGCAGCTCGACCTGGTCTGGGTCGAGCGTCTGGCGGCGATTCTCAAGCTGGGCGACCGGTTCGTCTTCGGCCTGGCTGTGATGCTGATTTCTGCCTTGCTGTTAGTAATCGGTAACACAATTCGTCTACATATTGAAAACCGCCGTGTCGAGATCGAAGTGATCAAGCTGGTAGGCGGCACGGACAGCTACGTGCGCCGGCCTTTCCTGTACATGGGGGCGCTGTATGGACTGGGTGCCGGGCTGTTGGCCTGGGGCATCCTGGCGTTCGGGCTGGACTGGCTCAACGACGCGGTAGTCGGCCTTTCTGGCCTGTATGGTAGTGATTTCGCACTTGGCGGAGTGCCAGCGTCCGATGGTCTGTCGCTCTTGATTGGTGCAGTGTTGTTAGGGTATATCGGTGCATGGATTGCGGTGGCCCGCCACTTGAATGAGCTGGCCCCACGATAATGTTTTTGCGCCAGCATTGACTTTCTTACCGTTCTGGGAACTTGTTTCGCGGTTCCCGGTCAATGTTGGCAGTGCCCACAAGGCACGAGTCCAGTGAGTCGGAGGTTCTTGAATGACCACTTCGTTGCAACCTGCATATGCTTTGGTTCCCGGGGCAAACCTGGAAGCCTATGTGCACACGGTCAACAGCATTCCCCTGCTGACGCCCGAGCAGGAGCGTGAACTGGCCGAGCGTCTCTTTTACGAGCAGGATCTTGAGGCCGCTCGGCAAATGGTAATGGCCCACCTGCGTTTCGTCGTGCATATCGCGCGCAGCTATGCCGGCTACGGGCTGGCCCAGGCCGACCTGATTCAGGAAGGCAACGTTGGCCTGATGAAGGCGGTAAAACGCTTCAACCCGGAAATGGGCGTGCGTCTGGTGTCCTTCGCGGTGCACTGGATCAAGGCCGAGATCCACGAATTCATCCTGCGCAACTGGCGCATCGTCAAGGTGGCTACCACCAAGGCCCAGCGCAAGCTGTTCTTCAACCTGCGCAGCCAGAAGAAACGCCTGGCCTGGCTGAACAACGACGAAGTGCATCGGGTTGCCGAGAGCCTCGGCGTCGAGCCACGTGAAGTCCGCGAGATGGAAAGCCGCCTGAGCGGTCAGGACATGGCTTTCGATCCGGCCGCAGAGGCTGATGACGACAGCGCCTTCCAGTCGCCTGCGCATTACCTGGAAGACCACCGCTACGACCCGGCCATGCAGCTTGAGGATGCCGACTGGAGCGACAACTCCACCAGCAACCTGCACGAGGCCTTGAGTGGCCTGGACGAGCGTAGTCGGGACATCCTCTATCAGCGCTGGCTGGCCGAAGAAAAGGCCACGCTGCATGAGCTGGCAGAGAAGTACAGCGTGTCGGCTGAGCGTATTCGTCAGCTGGAGAAGAACGCGATGAACAAGGTCAAGGCGCTGATTGCCATCTGATTGGTTGCCAGGCTGTTAAAAAACCGCCTGTCCCTTACGGGGCAGGCGGTTTTTTTTTGGGGCAGTGCTAGTGCTATCGCGGGGCAAGCCCGCTCCCACGAGAGACTGAACGTGCCGGACAGATCGTGGGAGCGGGCTTGCCCCGCGATAGAGCCTCAAGGCCCCCGTGAAGCCTCCAGCTGCATCAGATAGCTGGTGCCGCCCAACTGGCTCATCTGCCGCCGAATCCACCCCGCCCGGCTCGCGACATAGGCGCTGGGCCGGCCAGCATTCCACTTGAGTGGGCTCGGCAGCACCGCCGCCAATTGCGCAGCCTGTTGGCGAGTAAGGCGGCTGGCATCCACGCCAAAGTGATAACGCGCCGCCGCTTGGGCGCCAAACACCCCTGGCCCCCATTCGACGCTGTTCAGATACACCTCAAGGATCCGCTCCTTCGACCAGAACAGCTCGATCAATGCGGTAAACCAGGCCTCCAGCCCTTTGCGCAACCAGCTGCGCCCCGACCACAGGAACAGGTTCTTGGCCACCTGCTGAGTCAAGGTACTGGCCCCGCGAATGTTGCCACCGCGCTCGTTATGCGCCAGTGCGGCCTGGATCGCTGGAATGTCAAAGCCCCAGTGATTGGCGAATTTCTGGTCTTCGCCGGCAATCACCGCCACTTTCAGGTCATCGGAAATGCGCTCCCACGGCTCCCAGTCGCGCTGCAGGTCAATCGGCTCGCCACTGAACCAGGACTGCACCTTGCGCTCGACCATCAGCGCCGTGCCCGGTGGCGGTATCCAGCGCAGCACCAGAACCAGCACGATACTGCCAGCAGCAAACCAGAGCAGGGCGCGGACGACGCGGCGGAAAAAAGATGACAGCATGGCGATGGCTTGGCCGGACCGATGGAAGGGGCCATTATACAGACCCCTTCCGAGGAGTCGTCCCATGCTTCGCAGCTTCCTGATGCTCGCCGCGTTTTTCGGATTCACCGGTGTCGCCCTGGGTGCGTTCGCTGCCCACGGTCTGAAAAACCGCCTCAGCGCCGAGTACCTGGCCATCTTTCATACCGGTGTGACCTATCAACTGGTGCATACCTTGGCGATCTTTGCTGTTGCGCTGCTCGCCGCGCACCTGCCGGGGCGCCTGGTGGGCTGGGCCGGCGGTCTGTTCGCCCTGGGGATCGTGCTGTTCTCCGGTAGCCTGTACCTGTTGACCCTGAGCGGCTTGGGCAAGCTGGGCATCATTACCCCGATCGGTGGCCTGTGCTTGCTCGCGGGCTGGCTGTGCCTGGGCCTGGCAGCCTGGCGTCTGGGCTGACCGACTGGTCCACAATCGCGACTAATGGTGCCCGCCACCCTTGGGTTCAACGGTGGATCGGGGCTAGAATGCGGGCCCCAAAGAACAATGGTGGCCGTGCGCATGCGCATTCAACTGAACGGTGAACCCTACGAATTGCCCGCTGGCGAGAGCGTTGCCGCCTTGCTCGCTCGGCTGGAGCTGACCGGTCGCCGGGTGGCGGTGGAGCTCAACCTGGATATCGTGCCGCGCAGCCAGCACGACAGCACCCAGCTCAGCGAGGGTGACCAGGTCGAAGTGGTCCATGCCATTGGTGGCGGCTAAGCCTGCCCCGGCAATTCACTGAACGCCCCGCAACCTTTCCAGAGGAACACAGATGAGCAACGTTCGTAGCGACAAGCCCTTCACCCTGGCCGGGCGCACTTTCCAGTCGCGCCTGCTGGTCGGCACCGGCAAGTACCGTGACATGGAAGAAACCCGCCTGGCCATCGAGGCCTCGGGTGCCGAGATCGTCACCGTTGCTGTGCGCCGCACCAACCTTGGCCAGAATCCGGGCGAGCCGAACCTGCTCGACGTGCTGCCGCCAGATCGCTACACCATCCTGCCGAACACCGCAGGCTGCTACGACGCGGTCGAAGCCGTGCGTACCTGCCGCCTGGCCCGCGAGCTGCTCGATGGCCACAACCTGGTCAAGCTCGAAGTACTGGCCGACCAGAAGACCTTGTTCCCTAACGTCATCGAAACCCTCAAGGCCGCCGAAGTGCTGGTCAAGGACGGTTTCGACGTGATGGTCTACACCAGCGACGATCCGATCATTGCCCGTCAATTGGCCGAGATCGGCTGCATCGCGGTCATGCCGCTGGCAGGCTTGATCGGTACCGGCCTGGGCATCTGCAATCCGTACAACCTGCAGATCATCCTCGAAGAATCCAAGGTGCCGGTATTGGTCGACGCAGGCGTGGGTACCGCCTCTGACGCCACCATTGCCATGGAAATGGGCTGTGAGGCTGTGCTGATGAACTCCGCCATTGCCCACGCTCAGCAGCCGGTGTTGATGGCTGAAGCCATGAAGCATGCAATCGTAGCTGGTCGTCTGGCGTATCTCGCCGGGCGCATGCCGAAGAAACTCTATGCCAGCGCCTCGTCGCCGCTGGATGGTCTGATCAAGTAAGAGCCCCTGATGACTGAATCGCAAGAAACGCCGATCACCGCTGACGGCGAAGAGCGCCCACACCGCCGCATCAAGAGTTTCGTGATGCGCGCCGGGCGCATGACCGAAGGCCAGCAACGTGGTCTGGACCAGGGCGGCCCCCTGTTCATCCTGCCCCTGGCTGACAGCCCAGTGGACTACGACCAGGTGTTCGGTCGCTCGGCGCCGCGCACCCTGGAGATCGGCTTTGGCATGGGCCATTCGCTGCTGGAGATGGCTGCTGCCGCGCCTGAGCAGGACTTCATCGGTGTCGAAGTCCACCGTCCAGGTGTCGGCGCGCTGCTCAATGGCGTGCTGACCCAGGGTCTGAAGAACCTGCGTGTGTACGACTGCGACGCGATCGAAGTGCTTAACCGCTGTGTGGCCGACAACAGCCTGGATCGGTTGATGCTGTTCTTCCCCGACCCATGGCACAAGGCGCGCCACCACAAGCGCCGGATCGTCCAGCTGGAGTTCGCTGAGCTGGTGCGACGCAAGCTCAAGCCGGGCGGTGTATTCCATATGGCTACCGACTGGGAGCCGTATGCCGAGTACATGCTGGAAGTGATGAGCGCCGCGCCGGGCTACCGCAACCAGGCGGCAGATGGTGCTTATGTGCCGCGCCCGCAAGAACGCCCGATCACCAAGTTCGAACGCCGCGGCGAGCGACTTGGGCATGGGGTGTGGGACTTGAAGTTCGAGAAGCTGAGCTGATCGCTGGGCTGCAAGCCGGTCTTTGGATGGCAGAACCTGCTGTAGTGCAAGTAAAAAACCGCCCTGCGAGGGGCGGTTTTTTTTGATCCGGCCTCAGCAGAATCAATGCCAGCTAACTGATTGAGTTGGCTCTTGTGGGAGCGGGCTTGCCCGCGAACGAGGGCAAAGCCCTCGCCTTACATCAATGGGTATGTACCGGCCTCTTCGCGGGCAAGCCCGCTCCTACAGGGGTTGGCGTTGGCCTATCCCGCGCGCTGGCTTCATCCCCGCCGATCAGCCACCACGCCAATCAACACCAGCACCACCAAGAGCACCGGCGCCAGCGCATAGTTGTTGAACTGGCTCAGCCCCTTCACCACCCACGGCGTCGCATAGATCAGCGCCGCGCCGCTGCCGATCATTACCAGCAGTGCCATGAACGGCACGCGCAGCGCACCAGCCAGGCCGCCCAGACGCTGTTCTACCCATGCCTTGATATCAGTGCCGAACAGCACTAGCAGGCAGCCTACCAGTGCCAGGGAAATCTCCGACAAATTGCTGCGGCTCCAGCGCGATACGGTCGCAAGCAGGTCAAGTACCAGGTCCATGGGTCATCCTTAGGTCAAGAAATACTGCAGCAGGTCATTGAGGAACAGCTGGCCGCGTGGGGTCGCGGCCAGTCGATCCGGTTCGACCTGCAAAAGGCCCTTTTGTTCGGCCTCACGACGGGCTTGGGCAAGCTGCTCCAACGGCAGGCCGGTACGGCGGCTGAACAGCTCGGCTTCCACTCCGTGGGTCAGGCGCAGGGCGTTCATCAGGAACTCGAACGGCAGCTCATCGACTGGCAGCAGCTTCTCGCCAGCCTTGTACGGCTTGGCCGGGTTCAGGTAGTCCTTGGGCAGGCGGGTCTTCCAGGTGCGCAGGATGCGCCCATCGGCGAACGACAGCTTGCCGTGGGCACCCGCGCCAATGCCGATGAAGTCGCCAAAGCGCCAGTAATTGAGGTTGTGCCGCGCTGCCCGGTCTGGCTGGGCGTAGGCGGAGACTTCGTATTGAGCGAAGCCGTGCTGGGCGAGCAGCGCCTGGCCGGCTTCCTGGATATCCCAGAGGATATCGTCTTCGGGCAGCTCCGGTGGCTGGTTCCAGAACACCGTGTTCGGCTCCACGGTCAGCTGGTACCAGGACAAGTGCGTGGGGCCGAGGTCGATGGCCTGTTGCAGGTCGCCCAGGGCGTCGTCCAGCGACTGCTCAGGCAGGCCGTGCATGAGGTCCATGTTGAAGTTGTCGAAGCCCGCTGCACGGGCCATGTCGGCTGCTCGAATTGCTTCGTCGCCATTATGGATGCGGCCCAGCTTCTGAAGCTTGGCTGGCTGGAAGCTCTGCACGCCAATCGACAGCCGATTGATACCGGTCTGCCGGTAGGCCTTGAACTTGTCCTGCTCGAAGGTCCCGGGGTTGGCTTCCAGGGTGATCTCGATATCCGCAGCGAACGGGATACGTTGCTCCACTCCGCGCAGCAGGCGCCCCAGCGCATCGGCGCTGAACAGGCTCGGCGTGCCGCCACCAAAGAAGATCGAACTGATCGCTCGGCCCTGAACGGCAGCCAGCTCTTGATCGAGATCGGCCAGCAGCGCGTCGACGTATTCAGCCTCTGGCAGCTGTGGGCCGGCCTGGTGCGAGTTGAAGTCGCAGTAGGGGCACTTGCGCACGCACCAGGGGATATGGATGTACAGCGACAACGGCGGCAGTTCCGGCAGCGCCAGGCGTGGCACGTGCAGACTGGCCCCAGCCGCTCCGGGGTGGAGCAGCTGGATGGACGGCTTTTCGGTCATGCCAGTCCCAAACGCTGACGCAGCAGGACCATGGCGCGGGCGCGATGGCTGAGCTGGTTCTTTTCGACAGGGCTCAACTCGGCGCTGGAGCACTCGCGCTCCGGAACCCAGAACAGCGGGTCATAGCCAAAGCCGTGTTCGCCGCTGGCGGCATGCAGGATGCTGCCGTGCCACAGGCCTTCGCAGAGGATAGGCAGCGGGTCGTCGGCATGCCTAACCAAGGCCAGGACGCAGACGAACTGCGCGCCGCGCTGATCGTCCGGGACATCCTTGAGGGCGTCGAGCAGCTTGGCGTTATTCGCCGCGTCGCCCTTGCCGTCAGCGTAGCGAGCCGAGTAGATCCCGGGTGCGCCGCCAAGGTAGTCCACCGCCAGCCCCGAGTCATCGGCCAGCGCCGGCAAGCCGGAAATACGCGCAGCGTTACGGGCCTTGAGGATGGCGTTCTCGACGAACGACAGGCCGGTCTCTTCCGGCTCGACCTGGCTGAATTCACCGATCGAGCGCAGCTGCACGGACGCGCCGAGCATGGCCTGGAGCTCCTTGAGCTTGCCAGCGTTATGGCTGGCCAATACGAGTTGCTGGAAATTCATCATTCGCCTGGGAACACTTCCTGGTTGAAGCTGAGTTTGTGACTGACGCCGCCAGTCTCGATGTTCAAGTCGAAGGTCAGGGTTTCTGCCTGGTCGATCTTGAACTGCGCGATGTAGTACACCGCGCCCTGGTCGGCGATCTGCTTGAACGACAGAGGGCTGCTGCGTCCGGTCAGGTCTTTGACGGTGCCGCTGACCACCGCGATGCCCGGCTTGCCGGCCTTGAGCACGGCAATGTTCAGTACGCCCTGATTCTTGCTGCGGGTCAGGCCGGTGGCGGCGGCGATCTCTGGCTGCAGCATGCTCGAGGTAAAGGCGCTGTAGTGCACCGTGACGTCGCCGAAGTCCTGCTTGCGCTCAGGCTTGGCAGCATCGGCAGCCAGCACTGGCAGGGCCAGGCACAGGCTGATCAGGAAAAGAGCTAGACGACGCATGGTGCCATTCCTCCGGGGTGGGCAGATCAGACCGCGACCTGATGTTCCGTCAGGCCCGGGCTGCTGAGGCGATAGATGCCGATCTCACCTAGAAGATTAGGCCATACCCGCCCGCCCAACCCATTACGGTGCAAACGGTCGACCGCCAAACGGTCGAGGACCTTGGCGCGGTGCTCGTGGCACAGGTTCTCGAAGTCGGCGAAGGTACAGAAGTGAATGTTCGGCGTGTTGTACCAGGTATACGGCATGAAGTCCGAGACCGGCATGCGGCCTTTGGTCGCCAGGTACCAACGGCAGCGCCAGTGGCCGAAGTTGGGGAAGGTGATGATGCACTCGCGGCCCACTCGCAGCATCTCCGAGAGAATCCGGTCGGGATACTCGACGGCCTGCAGCGCTTGGGTCATGACCACTACGTCGAAGCTGTTGCTGGCGAAGTTGCCCAGGCCTTTGTCCAGGTCCTGCTCGATGACGTTGACGCCCTTGGCCACGCAGGCGGCGATGTTGTCGGCGTCGATTTCCAGGCCGTAGCCGGTAACGCCTTTACGGTCGCGCAACGAAGCCAGCAGCTCGCCGTTGCCGCAGCCAAGGTCAAGTACCCGGCTGCCGGCGGGGATCCAGTCGTGGATGATTTCCAGGTCGGCTCTCATGCTGTCCTCAGATGGCGATGCGGTTCATGTAGTTCGAGAATCCCTGCATGTAGCGAGGCGTGGGGATCAGGAAGGCATCGTGCCCGTAGGGGGAGTCGATTTCCAGGTAACAGACGTTCTTGCGCGCCGCCATCAGGGCATCGACGATTTCCCGCGAGCGAGCCGGCGAGAACCGCCAGTCGGTGGTGAACGACATGATGCAGTAGTCGGCGCTAACGTGGGCCAGGGTCGCGGCAAGATCGCCAGCGTGCGCTGCGGCCGGGTCGAAGTAGTCCAGGGCCTTGGTCATCAGCAGGTAGGTGTTGGCGTCGAAGCGCCCGGAGAACTCCTCACCTTGATAGCGCAGGTAGCTCTCGACCTGGAATTCCACGCTGTGGAAGTCGTAGTTGAGTTTGTCGCTCTTGAGCTCACGACCGAATTTCTCACCCATCGAGTCGTCCGACAGGTAGGTGATGTGGCCAACCATGCGCGCCAGCATCAGGCCGCGCTTGGGGATCACACCCTGGTCCTGGAACGAGCCGCCGTGAAACTCCGGGTCGGTGAGGATCGCCTGGCGCGCCACCTCGTTGAAGGCGATGTTCTGTGCCGACAGTTTCGGCGCCGAGGCGATGTCGACGCAGTGACGCACTCGATCCGGGTAGGTGATGGTCCATTGCAGCGCCTGCATGCCACCCAGGCTGCCGCCGACCACCGCAGCCCACTGGCCGATGCCCAGGCGGTCGGCCAGGCGCACCTGGCTGTGCACCCAGTCTTCCACGGTCAGCACCGGGAAGTCGGCGCCATAGGGCTTGCCGGTGGCCGGGTTGACGCTGCTCGGACCGGTGCTGCCATTGCAGCCGCCGAGGTTGTTCAGGCTGACCACGAAGAAGCGATTGGTATCGATCGGCTTGCCGGGGCCAATGCAGCTGTCCCACCAGCCGGGCTTGCGGTCGGTGTCGGCATGGTAGCCCGCGGCATGGTGATGGCCGGACAGCGCATGGCAGATCAGCACAGCGTTGCTGGCCGTGCTGTTGAGCGTGCCATAGGTTTCATAGACCAGCTCGTAGCTGGCCAGCGATCGGCCACAGGCCAGGGCCAGCGGTTCATCGAACCGGGCGATCTGCGGTGTTACCAGACCGACGGAATCTTCGGGAAGGACAGTGGACATCGACCCTGCTCACGCTTGACGGAGGCGTAAGTCTAAAGAGCACTCCCCCTAGCGGCAAGCAAAGGCTTGCCGCTAGGGGGATGTGGGTCAAATCATCCGCCACAGCTCTTGCGGCATGCCGGCATAGGCAGCCAGCGGCGGCATGACGAACGACTGGATCACCTGGATCGCCAGGAAGGCGAAGATCGGCGAAATGTCCATGCCGCCCAAGTTCGGCACCAGGCGGCGGAACGGCGCCAGCACCGGCTCGCTGATCTGGTAGGCAAGCTCGGCAGCAGGGTTGTGGCTGTTAGGCGCGACCCAGGAAACGATCACCATGACGATCATCGCCACCCAGAAGATCTTCAGGAACAGCGAGGTGATGCCAATGATCGCCCACAGCAGCAGGTGCAGGACATCGCCGAAAGTGCCGTAGCTGACCATCAGCACGAAGGCCATCAGCAACGCCTGGATCAGGATCGCCAGCAACAGCGACGAGGTGTCCAGGCCGGCAATGCTCGGGATGATCCGGCGGATCGGCTTGAGCAGTGGCTGGGTGGCGCGCACCGCGAACTGGCTCAGCGGGTTGTAGAAGTCGGCCTTGACCAGCTGCAGGACGAAGCGCAGCAGGACGATCACCAGGTACAGGCTGACCAGGGTTTGCACCACGAAGATCGCGGCGCCGGACAGTGCATTCATCAACAGCTCCTTATTTGCCCAATTGTTCGGCCAACTCGGCGGAACGGGTAGCCGCAGCCTGCAGCGCCTGTTCCACGATGGCCTCGAAAGCGTTGCCTTGGAAGGACTTGATTGCCGCCTCGGTGGTGCCAGCTGGCGAGGTCACCCGGCGGCGCAGTTCGGCAGCGTCGACATCACTGGCCACGGCCATGTGTGCGGCGCCCAACGCGGTTTGCAGGGTCAGCTGGGAGGCCGTCTCACGTGGCAGGCCGAGTTTCTCGCCAGCAGCGGTCATGGCCTCGATCAGCAGGAAGAAATAGGCCGGGCCACTGCCGGAAACAGCCGTGACGGCGTCCAGTTGCTGCTCCTGGTCCAGCCACAAGGCAGTGCCCACGGCCGAGAGTAGCTCCTGGGCCTGCTGGCGTTGCGTAGGCGACACCTGGGCGGTCGCGTACAGGCCGCTGACGCCCTGGCGCAGCAGCGCCGGCGTATTAGGCATGCAGCGCACCACCGGGCGGGCGCCCAGCCAATCTTGCAGGCTGGCGCAGGTAATGCCGGCGGCAATGGAAACGATCAGCTGGCCTTCGTGCAGGCTCGGCTGCAGGGCCTGGCAGACGCTCTTCATGACCTGTGGCTTGACCGCCAGGACGATCACGTCCGCGCCAGCGACAGCCTGGGCGTTGTCTTCGAATACCTCGATGCCGTGCTCGGCGTGGACGCGGCTGCGGGTCTCTGCGCCCGGGTCGCTGGCGCGGATCTGCGTGGCATCCAGGCCCTGCGCACGCAGGCCACCGATCAGGCTGGCGGCCATGTTGCCGGCGCCGATAAAGGCAATACGTGTGTTGCTCATGTCAGGTCCTTGAGGGAAAGAGTGAGTAAAGCATGGTTTCAGGCGCGCCCGTAATCACGCACGCCAAACAGGGCGGTGCCGATGCGTACCCAGGTCGCACCCTGGGCGATCGCCGCTTCCAGGTCGTGGCTCATGCCCATCGAAAGGGTGTCCAGGCCGAGCGTGAGTTGCTCTTGCAACTCACGCAGGCGAGCGAAGGCAGCTTCTTGGGCGGCGCGGTCATCAGTCGGTTCGGGGATCGCCATCAGTCCGCGCAGACGCAGGCCGGGCAGGGCCGCAACGGCAGCGGCCAGCGCCGGCAAGTCGGCCGGTGCGCAGCCAGACTTGCTGTCCTCGCCGCTGACGTTGACTTGCAGGCAGATGTTCAGCGCTGGCAGCTCGGCAGGGCGTTGCTCTGACAGGCGTTGGGCAATCTTCAGGCGATCCACGGAATGTACCCAGTCGAAATGTTCGGCAATTGCACGGGTCTTGTTCGACTGGATGGGGCCGATGAAGTGCCAGGTCAAGGGCAGGTCGGTTAATTCTTCCTGCTTGGCCAGGGCTTCTTGCAGGTAGTTTTCGCCGACGTCGCGCACGCCGGCAGCGTAGGCCTCGCGTACGGCGGCGGCGGGTTTGGTCTTGCTCACGGCCAGCAACTGGATGCTGGCTGGATCGCGCCCGCAGGCGTGCGCTGCCTGGCTGATGCGTGCGGCGAGCGCGCAAAGGTTGTCTGCTATGGTGGACATGGATCAATGCCGACGGCTCAGGGGTCTGCGGCATTCTACCTGCTTGAAGGCCTTTGGGGAGTCTCATGGACGTGACTGACCTGTTGGCCCACGCCTCAGCTGCAAGGGCATCCGACTTGCACCTGGCCGTGGGCGAGAAACCGATGCTGCGCCTGGATGGGCAATTGCAGCGTATGCAGCTACCGCCGTTGCAGGCCTGCCAGCTGGAGGAGGGCCTGGCCCCTTGGCTGGAGCAGGAGCAGCGGCGCCAATGGCTGGCGGGCGATGAGCTCGACCTGGCGTTGAGCCTGCCCCAACTGGGTCGCCTGCGCGTGAATCTGTTTCGCCAGCGCAATGGCTTGGCAGCCAGTTTCCGGCTGATCCCCAGTGGCGTGCCGACGCTGGATGAACTGGGCTTGGCTGATGTGTTTCAACCTATTGCGCACTGCACGGACGGGCTGGTGCTGGTGGGTGGCCCAACTGGCAGTGGCAAGTCGAGCACCCTCGCCGCGCTGATCGATTGGCTCAATCGCGAGCGCTCGCTGCACATCATCACCCTTGAAGATCCCGTCGAAGTTATCCACAGCGGCCAGCACAGCTTGCTCACCCAGCGTGAGATTGGCCGCGATAGTCGCGACTTTGCCCAGGCCCTGCGCAGTGCCCTGCGCCAGGACCCTGATGTGATCATGATCGGCGAGCTGCGTGATCTTGAGTCCATCCGCCTGGCGTTGCGCGCTGCGGAAACGGGTCATTTGGTGCTGGCCACCGTGCATACGCGTTCTGCGGTCAACAGCATCGACCGGCTGGTTGAGGTGTTCGCTGCCGAGGAAAAGCCGCTGGTACGGGCCATGCTCGCCGAGTCGCTGCGCATGGTGGTGGCGCAGGTGCTGGTCAAGCGCGTTGGTGGCGGGCGGGTGGCGGCCAGGGAGGTGCTAGTGGCCACTGCTGCGGTGCGTAACCTGATTCGCGAGGGGCGGATGGCGCAGCTGTATTCAGTGATGCAGGCGGGTGGGGCGGCGGGGATGCAGACGATGGAGGCGGCGTTGGAGTGTTTGCGTGCGCAGGGTGTCATCGAGTCGCTCTGATTTCAGCAGCGACCTTATCGCGGGGCAAGCCCGCTCCCACGCGTGCCCCGCGCTCAGGTCACGGAGCCCACTAGAGGAGC
>NZ_JBCPSP010000053.1:0-29542 GCF_051129895.1 Pseudomonas sp. Je.1.5.c | reverse complement strand
CGCTCCCACAGGGATAGCGCTGCTCCTAGGATCGGCGCTATCCCTGTGGGAGCGGGCTCGCCCGCGAAGGGCTGCAAAGCAGCCCCAACAGCTGTAGCGCTAGCGATCAGATCGCGCCGCGCTGGCGCAACACGTCCAGCACTTGCTTGACGCCTTCTTCAACACTGCTGTTCTGGGTATCGATCACCAGGTCGGCATCCAGCGGTACATCGAACGGGAAGCTTTCACCCGGGATGTTGTCGCCACCGGCAGCGTACAGGCCTTGCGGGTCGCGCTCGCGGCAGGCAATCGGCGATGCCTGTACGTACACGGTCACCAGGCGTTCTTTGCCGATCAGTGCCTTGGCCTGTTCGCGGCCTTCGGCATCCGGGGCGACGAAGGCGGCCAGGGTCAGCAGGCCGGCTTCGTTGAACTGGCGCGCGACGTGGGCAGCACGGCGCCAGTTCTCGGTGCGACCGGCGCGGTCCTGTGGCAGGCCTTTGTTCAGGTCGTGACGCAGGTTCTGGCCATCGAGCACGTACACCGCACGGCCCATGTCGAACAGCTTGCGCTCAACGGCATAGGCCAGGGTGCTCTTGCCAGCGCCAGAGAGGCCGCTGAACAGCACGGTAGCCGGCTGCTGGCCGAAGCGCAGGGCGCGCTCTTCGGTGGCAACGTGGGCCAACTTGCCATGCTGGCCGGTGCTGCCATGCGGCAGCACTGGCGGGGCGATGATCATGCCGGCGCCAACGGTGCCGTTGGTCAGGCGGTCGATGACGATGAATGCACCGGTGGTGCGGTTGCTGTCGTAACCGTCCAGCGCGATAGCGGCGTCGAGGCTGACCTTGACCTGGCCGATCTCGTTGAGCTGCAGCGCGCTAGCGGCGCCCTTCTCAAGGGTGTTCACATCGATCTTGTGGCTGATGCTGGCAATCGAGCCGGGCACGTAGCTAGTGGCGCGCTTGATGTCGTATTTCTTGCCTGGGAGCATCGGCTCTTCAGCCATCCACACCAACATGGCGTCGAACTGATCGGTCACCGGTGGGACGTTGTCGGCATGCACCAGCAGGTCGCCACGGGAGATGTCGATCTCGTCTTCCATGGTCAGGGTCACGGCCTGGCCTGGACCTGCGTTTTCCAACTCACCTTCGTAGGTGACGATTGACTTGACCCGGCTGCTCTTGCCCGACGGCAGCACGACGATTTCATCGCCCTTGTGCACCACACCGCTGGCCAGGGTGCCGGCAAAGCCGCGGAAGTTCAGGTTCGGCCGGTTGACGTACTGCACCGGGAAGCGCAGGTCGGTGAAGTTGCGGTCGGCGGCAACTTCAACGGTCTCGAGGATTTCCATCAACGCAGGGCCCGTGTACCACGGCGAACGCTCGCTGCGGTTGACCACGTTGTCGCCCTTGAGCGCCGACATCGGCACGAAGTGCAGGCTGCTCGGCGTCAGGTTGATGGCCTCGGCAAACTTCAGGTAGTCGGCCTTGATCGACTCGAACACGCCTTCATCGAAGCCCTTGAGGTCCATCTTGTTGACCGCAACGACGATGTGCTTGATGCCCAGCAACGAGGCAATGTAGCTGTGTCGGCGGGTCTGGGTCTGCACGCCGTAACGGGCGTCGACCAGGATGATCGCCAGATCGCAAGTCGAGGCACCAGTGGCCATGTTACGGGTGTACTGCTCGTGGCCCGGGGTGTCGGCGATGATGAACTTGCGTTTGGCGGTGGAGAAATAGCGGTAGGCGACATCGATGGTGATGCCCTGCTCACGCTCGGCCTGCAGGCCATCGACCAGCAGCGCCAGGTCGACTTCTTCGCCAGTGGTGCCGGACTTCTTCGAGTCACGGGTGATGGCCTCGAGGTGGTCCTCGTAGATCATCTTGGAGTCGTGCAGCAGGCGCCCGATCAGGGTGCTCTTGCCATCATCGACGTTGCCGCAGGTGAGGAAACGCAGCAGTTCTTTACGCTCGTGCTGAGCCAGATAAGCGACGATGTCTTCGCTGATCAAATCGGATTGGTGCGACATGGAGTAACCCTGAAAATTAGAAGTAGCCCTGACGTTTTTTGTCTTCCATGGAGCCTGCGCCATCGTGGTCGATGACCCGGCCCTGGCGCTCGGAAGTGCGCGTCAGGAGCATTTCCTGAATGATGTCGGTCAGGCTCTCGGCTTCCGACTCGACAGCACCCGTCAACGGGTAGCAGCCGAGGGTACGGAAACGCACCTTCTTCTTGACGATGCGCGCTTTCTCTTCCTCGGAGAGGTGCTCGAGGATGCGCTCGTCGTCGATCATGATCAGGGTGCCGTTCTTCTCGATGACGTCACGCTCGGCGGCGAAGTACAGCGGCACGATTGGGATGCCTTCGAGGTAGATATACTGCCAGATGTCCAGTTCGGTCCAGTTCGACAGGGGGAAGACGCGGATCGACTCGCCCTTGTTGACCTTGCCGTTGTAGACGTTCCACAGCTCCGGACGCTGGTTTTTCGGATCCCAGCGATGCTTGCTGTCACGGAACGAATAAACCCGCTCCTTGGCCCGCGATTTCTCTTCGTCACGGCGCGCACCACCGAAGGCGGCGTCGAAGCCGTACTTGTCCAGCGCCTGCTTGAGGCCCTGGGTTTTCATGATGTCGGTGTGCTTGGAGCTGCCATGGGTGAACGGGTTGATGCCCTGCGCCACACCCTCAGGGTTGACGTGGGTGATCAGCTCCAGGCCCATTTCCTCGACCATCTTGTCGCGGAAGCTGTACATCTCCTGGAATTTCCACTGGGTGTCGACGTGCATCACCGGAAACGGCAGCTTGCCCGGGAAGAAGGCCTTGCGCGCCAGGTGCAGCATCACGGCGGAGTCTTTGCCGATCGAGTACAGCATCACCGGGTTGTCGAACTCGGCGGCCACCTCGCGGATGATGTGGATGCTTTCCGCCTCCAGCTGTTTCAAGTGCGTCAGTTTGTCGACCATGGCTACTCACGTAAAACGATACGATCTTATGGACGGCCAAGCGGGCCGTGTTCGAGCGAGCCACTTTATCACAGCACCTGATTCTATTTAGGAGGCTGGCTAGATCGAAACAATCTAACCATATGACTGGGGGTTTGGGGCGCATGGGGCCTGCTGTGCAGGCCATCGCAGGCAGGCCGGCTCCCACAGGATCGATGAGCCGCAAAGCGGCCCAACGCTCGATCAGATCGGATTAGGGCAATCGATGAACAGGTGCTCCACAGCAAACCGCCGCGCCAGGTAATCGCCCAGTGCCTGCACGCCATACCGCTCGGTAGCATGGTGCCCGGCAGCGATGAAGCTGATGCCATTCTCGCGAGCGCTGTGGAAGGTCTGCTCGGAAGCTTCGCCGCTCAGAAACAGATCGACACCCTCGGCAATCGCCGTGTCGATGTAGCCCTGGCCGCCGCCTGTGCACCAACCAATGCGCCGCACCAGTTGATCACCCTCGATCAACAGCGGCTCACGGCCCAGCGCTTCCTGCACACGCCGGGCAAAGTCGCGCGCCGACATCGCCTCACTCAGCGAGCCGACCATGCCGACCACTTTCGGGTTGTTCGGATCCAGCGGCCCTTCGACGGTAATCCCCAACTGGTGCGCCAACTGCACGTTGTTGCCCACCTCCGGATGCACATCCAGCGGCAGGTGGAACGCCAGCAGGCTGATGTCATGCTTGAGCAAGGTCTTCAACCGGCGCTGCTTGATGCCGGTGATGCACGGGTTCTCGCCTTTCCAGAAATAACCGTGGTGGACCAGGACCAGATCCGCTTGCGCCTCGACAGCAGCATCGAGCAACGCCTGGCTGGCAGTGACGCCCGTGACGATCCGGCTGACCTGCGGCCGCCCCTCGACCTGCAGGCCATTGGGGCAGTAATCCTGGATCTTGGCGCTGGACAGGTAGCGCTCGGCTTCCTCGACCAGGGTGCTGAGGGCGACGGCCATGGAAAATCTCCTCGAAATCTGCACATTCGGCGGGCGCAACGCCCGTATAATGGCCGCCATTATGGGCCGTCGCCGGACTCGGGGAAACCGGCGATAGTCGCCAGGGGCATATGGCAATCGTGGGGCAAGCCCGCCCCCACGGATCAGCGCGGCCTGCGTAGGAGCGGGCTTGCCCCGCGATCGTAGCCGTCGCCGAGCATACTTTTGACGTGTATGATCGCGCGCGCTTGCATCCCGGCCCGCTCTGCAACGGCCCCTGCCCCACTCCCAGGATTCATTCGATGCTCAAGGTTCTGCGTTACTTTGGCTGGCCACTGCTTACCGGCATATTGATTGCCCTGCTGGTGATCCAGCGCTTCCCCGAATGGGTCGGCCTGCCCAGCCAGGACGTCAACCTGCAACAAGCACCGCAAACCACGCGGATCATGCAGGGCCCAGTGTCGTATGCCGACGCGGTGACGCTGGCCGCCCCGGCGGTGGTCAACCTGTACACCACCAAGGTGGTGAACAAGAGCGCCCACCCGCTGTTCGAAGACCCGCAGTTCCGCCGTTTCTTCGGCGACAACCTGCCCAAGCAGCGCCGCTGGGAGTCGAGCCTGGGTTCGGCGGTAATCATGAGCCCCGAGGGCTACCTGCTGACCAACAACCACGTCACCAGCGGCGCCGACCAGATCGTCGTGGCCCTCAAGGACGGCCGCGAAACCCTGGCGCGGGTGATCGGCAGCGACCCGGAAACCGACCTCGCGGTGCTGAAGATCGACCTCAAGAGCCTGCCGGCGATTACCATTGGCCGCTCCGACAACATTCACATCGGCGACGTCTCGCTGGCCATCGGTAACCCGTTCGGCGTCGGCCAGACCGTGACCATGGGCATCATCAGCGCCACCGGCCGTAACCAGCTGGGGCTGAACAACTACGAAGACTTCATCCAGACCGACGCCGCCATCAACCCGGGCAACTCCGGTGGTGCGCTGGTCGATGCCAACGGCAACCTGGTCGGTATCAACACGGCGATCTTCTCCAAATCCGGCGGCTCGCAGGGCATTGGTTTCGCCATTCCGGTCAAGCTGGCGCTGGAGGTGATGAAGTCGATCATCGAGCACGGGCAGGTGATCCGTGGCTGGCTGGGTATCGAAGTACAACCGCTGAGCCAGGAGCTGGCCGAGTCGTTTGGCCTTGAGGGGCGGCCAGGGATCGTCGTGGCGGGGATTTTCCGCGATGGCCCGGCGCAGCGCGCAGGCTTGCAGCTGGGTGACGTGATTCTGAGCATCAATGGCGAACCGGCCGGCGATGGCCGCAAGTCGATGAACCAGGTGGCGCGGATCAAGCCGACCGACAAGGTGGCCATCGAGGTGATTCGCAATGGGCAGCAGCTCAAGCTGATTGCCGAGGTGGGGCTGCGGCCGCCACCGGCGCCGGTGGCCAAAACCGAGGAGAAGTGAGGTTCAGTCTAGGTAGAGTTTCAGCCTAGCCAGCGAACCTTGTGGGAGCGGGCTTGCCCCGCGATAGCGTTAGTTTGATCGGACGCTATCGCGGGTCAAGCCCGCTCCCACGAGTGCGTTTTATCAGTGCAGGATCTGGCTCAAGAACAGCTTGGTCCGATCACTGCGCGGCCGGTCGAAGAAATCATCCGGCGCCGCCTGTTCGACGATCTCACCCTTGTCCATGAAGATCACCCGGTTCGCCACGGTCCGGGCAAAGCCCATCTCGTGGGTCACGCAGAGCATGGTCATGCCGTCCTCGGCCAAGCCGACCATGGTATCGAGCACTTCCTTGACCATCTCCGGATCGAGCGCCGACGTCGGCTCATCGAACAGCATGATCTTCGGCTTCATGCACAGCGCCCGGGCAATCGCCACCCGCTGCTGCTGGCCACCAGACAACTGCCCCGGAAACTTGTGCGCCTGCTCGGGAATACGCACCCGCTCAAGGTAGTGCATGGCGATTTCCTCGGCCTTGCGCTTGGGCATCTTGCGCACCCACATCGGTGCCAGGGTGCAGTTCTGCAGAATGGTCAGGTGCGGGAACAGGTTGAAGTGCTGGAACACCATGCCCACCTCGCGGCGGATCGCTTCGATCTGCTTGAGGTCGTTGGTCAGCTCGACGCCATCGACGACGATACGCCCTTGCTGATGCTCTTCCAGGCGGTTGAGGCAACGGATGGTGGTCGACTTGCCCGAGCCCGACGGGCCGCACAGGACGATACGCTCGCCCTGGCGCACATTCAGGTTGATGTCCTTGAGTACATGGAACTGGCCGTACCATTTGTTCACGCCCTGCATCTGGATGATGCCTTCGGGGCCAGCAGGCTGCTTGATCGCTTCACTCATATGCAAACTCCTAACGCTTGTGGCCAGTGTCCAGCTTGTGCTCCAGATGCATGGAGTAGCGGGACATACCGAAACAGAAAATCCAGAACACCAGGGCCGCGAACACGTAGCCCTCGGTCGCCATACCCAGCCAGGCCGGGTCTGCCGCCGCCTGCTTGACGCTGTTGAGCAGGTCGAAGAGGCCGATGATGATCACAAGGCTGGTGTCCTTGAACAGGGCAATGAAGGTGTTGACGATGCCGGGGATGACCAGCTTGAGCGCCTGCGGCAGGATCACCAGGCCCATCGCCCGCCAGTAACCCAGGCCCATCGCCGCAGCGGCCTCGTACTGGCCCTTGGGAATCGCCTGCAAGCCACCGCGCACCACCTCGGCGATGTACGCCGACTGGAACAGGATCACCCCGATCATCGCCCGCAGCAGCTTGTCGAAGCTCATGCCCTCGGGCAGGAACAGCGGCAGCATCACCGACGACATGAACAGCACGGTAATCAGCGGCACGCCGCGCCAGAACTCGATGAAGGTCACACAGACCACCTTCACCGCCGGCATGTGCGAGCGTCGACCCAATGCCAGCAAGATGCCCAACGGCAACGCGCCGACAATACCGACAGTGGCGATCACCAGGGTCAGCATCAAGCCACCCCATTGGCTGGTCGGCACCGTGACCAGGCCCAAGCTGCCGCCATGCAGCAGCACGTAGGCGACGATGGGGTACAGGACCAGGAAGCCCAGGCCGTAGATCGCCTTGCGCGGGAAGCGACTGATGAACAGTGGCGCCGCACCGATCACCGCCAGCCACACCGTCAGGTCGACGCGCCAGCGCAGTTCGCTGGGGTAGTAGCCATACATGAACTGGCCGAAGCGCTGCTGGATGAACACCCAGCAAGCGCCTTCCTTGGTGCAGTCGGCACGGGTGGTACCGACCCAGTTGGCATCGATCAGCGACCACTGCAACAGCGGCGGCACGATCAACCACACCAGGTAAAGGGCGAACAGGGTCAGCAGGGTGTTAAGCCAGCTGGAGAACAGATTGGCACGCATCCATGCGAGCACGCCGACGGTTTTCACCGGTGGCGGCATATCGGGTTTGAAAACATGGGCATTCACGGGCGTATCCTCACCGCTCGATCAGCGCTATGCGCTTGTTGTACCAGTTCATCAGCAGCGAAATGCTGATGCTGATGGCGAGATAGACACTCATGGTGATGGCAATCACCTCGATGGCCTGGCCGGTCTGGTTGAGCACGGTACCGGCGAACAGCGAGACCATCTCCGGATAGCCGATACCGGCGGCCAGGGACGAGTTCTTCGCCAGGTTCAGGTACTGGCTGGTCAGTGGCGGAATGATCACCCGCAGGGCCTGGGGGATGATCACCTTGCGCAGGGTCGGGCCCTCGCGCAGGCCAAGCGAACGCGCAGCTTCGGTCTGGCCATGGCTGACCGAACGGATCCCTGAGCGCACGATCTCGGCAATGAAGGCTGCGGTATAGATGGTCAGCGCCAGGGTCAATGCCAGCAACTCCGGGATCAGCACCCAGCCGCCGACGAAGTTGAAACCCTTGAGCTGCGGCACTTCCCAGTGCACCGGGCTACCGAACAGCAGCGCGCACACGCCAGGAATGCCAAGCAACAGCAGCAAACCCACCCAGAACTTGTGAAACGGCTCGCCAGTCTCATCGAACCGTTTGTTGGCATGTCGGACCATCAGCACCACCGCGACGATGGCCAGCAGCACCGCGGCAACGAACGGCCAGAACCCGTCCGCCATGGACGCGCCGGGCATGTTCAGGCCGCGGTTGCTGATAAAGAACATGTCGTCGATGTTGATGCTGCCACGGGGTCCGGGCAGGGTCAGAAACACCGCGAAGTACCAGAACAGGATCTGCAACAGCGGCGGAATGTTGCGGAAGGTCTCCACATACACGGTCGCCAGCTTGTTGATCATCCAGTTCGGCGATAACCGCGCCACGCCGACGATAAAGCCCAGCAAAGTCGCCAGGATGATGCCGATGAAGGTCACCAGCAGGGTGTTGAGCAGGCCAATGACGAACACCCGCGCATAGCTGTCCGACTCCACGTAGGGAATCAGGTGCTGGGCGATGCCGAAGCCGGCACTGCGTTCGAGGAAGTCAAAGCCCGAGGTGATGCCACGGTGCTGCAGGTTGGTCTGGGTATTGTGGAACAGGTACCAACCCAGACCGACCACGAATGCCACCGTGACGATCTGGAACAGCCACGCACGCACACGTGGATCGCTCAGGGAAAAACCCTTTTGTGCGCCGATTTGATTTTGCATGAAGTGCCCCGGAAAAAAGGGATCAGAACAGCCTGCGGCGGCGGAATGCCGCCGCAGGGTGCAGCCATCAGCGCACAGGTGGCGCGTACTGGATGCCGCCGTTGTTCCACAGGGCGTTCAAGCCACGATCGATTTGCAGGGGGGTGCTTTTGCCCAGGTTCTTCTCGAACACTTCGCCGTAGTTACCCACTTGCTTGACGATCTGTACGACCCAGTCCTTGGGCAGCTTGAGGTCCTTGCCGTATTCGCCGTCAGCGCCGAGCAGACGAGCGTTGTCCGGGTTCTTGCCCGACTTGGCTTCGGCCTCAACGTTCTTCGAGGTGATGCCCGCCTCTTCCGCGTTGAGCATGGCGAACAAGGTCCACTTGACGATGCTGAACCACTCTTCATCGCCTTTGCGTACCACGGGGCCCAGAGGTTCCTTGGAGATGGTTTCCGGCAGTACCACGTACTCGGTCGGTGCAGCCAGCTTGGAGCGCTGTGCATAGAGCTGCGACTTGTCCGAAGTAAGCACGTCGCAACGGCCGGATTCGAGCGACTTGGCGCTCTCGTCGGAGGTGTCGAAGGTGATCGGGGTGTACTTCAGGCCATTGGCACGGAAGTAGTCGGAGACGTTCAGCTCGGTGGTGGTACCGGCCTGGATGCACACGGTAGCGCCGTCGAGCTCCTTGGCACTGGAGACGCCGAGCTTCTTGTTGACCAGGAAGCCGATGCCGTCGTAGTAGGTAACACCGGCAAATACCAGGCCCATGCCGGCATCGCGCGAGCTGGTCCAGGTGGTGTTGCGCGAGAGTACGTCGACTTCGCCGGACTGCAGCGCGGTGAAGCGCTCCTTGGCGTTGAGCTGGCTGAACTTGACCTTGGTGGCGTCGCCGAACACGGCGGCGGCCACGGCGCGGCAGACATCGGCGTCGATACCGACGATGTTGCCTTTGGCATCAGGTACCGAGAAACCCGGAAGGCCATCGCTCACGCCACACTGGACGAAGCCCTTCTTCTTTACCGCATCGAGGGTAGCGCCGGCTTGGGCGAAACTGGTGGCGCCCAGCGCGGCGGCAGCGGTCAGGACTGCCAGGGTGGTTTTCAACATCTTCATTCACAACCTCCAAATCGCTCTTGTTGTATCGAGCCGGAATTGCACCGCACCCTTATGAGGCGCATCCGACCCTTGTTGGCTTATTTTTGGGTCAATTGGCGCAATGAGCTGTTCTATGACAGCCTTTGTATCCGTACGAGGGGTGTTACCGGCATGGGGCCATCCCTTCGCATCACTCGATTCATAGCAAAGCGCGTACCACAGTCGAAGGCTTAAGCGTTTAAGCGGTAGTCAAGTAGGAAAAGTTGTAGAGTTGCGACATCTATTTCTGGCATTCACTACAGATGCCTTCTTTTTACGCACCACTTAAGCCAGCGCGCACACTTTCGGAGCAGTCATGACCCAACCGCTGATTCTCGAACCGCAAAATACCGCCGACGCCTGTGTGATCTGGTTGCACGGACTGGGGGCCGACCGTTACGACTTCCTACCGGTGGCCGAATTTCTTCAGGAGCGCCTGCTCAGTACCCGCTTCGTCATGCCCCAGGCCCCGACCCGCCCGGTGACCATCAACGGCGGCTATCAGATGCCCAGCTGGTACGACATCAAGGCCATGACCCCAGCCCGCGCCATTGACGAGGCGCAACTGGATGAATCGGCCGAGCAGGTGATCGAACTGATCAAGGCCGAGCAAGCCAAGGGCATCAACCTGGCGCGGATCATCCTTGCTGGTTTCTCCCAGGGTGGCGCGGTGGTACTGCACACTGCCTATATAAAGTGGCAAGAAGCACTGGGCGGCGTGATTGCCCTGTCCACCTATGCCCCGACCTTCAGCGAAGGCCATCAGCTCAGCGCCTGCCAGCAGCGCACGCCGGCCCTGTGCCTGCATGGCGTGCATGACCCGGTGGTGATCCCGTCCATGGGCCGCACGGCCTTCGAATACCTCAACAGCTGGGGCGTCGCCGCGCGCTGGCATGAATACCCGATGGAGCACGAGGTGGCCGTGGCAGAGCTGTCCGACATCCACGACTGGCTGAGTGAACGCCTGCGCTGAGTCAGGCCGTATGTAGTTGGCTGTGCATTGCGCTACGCCGCGCCCGGTTCTTGCATTACACTGCCGGGCGTACATTCCTTAACCAATTGATGAGACGACCGTGCTCAAGGCACTTAAAAAAATATTCGGCAAGGGAGACGCCGCGCCTCAGGCCGTCGAACCCGATGCCCGCGTGATTACGCCCGCGCCTGCGGTCCAACCGCCGGCACCCCAGGCCCAGCCCAGCGCCAAAGCGCCAGCTCCAGCGCCTGCCAGCCCTCGCGTCGACAAGCCCGTACAGGACAAGCCGCGCCGCGAGCGCAAACCCAAGCCACAAGCCAGCCTGTGGAAACCAGAAGACTTCGTCGTCGAGCCACAAGAAGGCAAGACCCGCTTCCATGACTTCAAGCTCTCCAACGAGCTGATGCATGCCATCCAGGACCTGGGCTTCCCCTACTGCACCCCCATCCAGGCCCAAGTGCTGGGTTACACCCTGCGCGGCCAGGACGCCATAGGTCGGGCGCAGACCGGCACCGGCAAGACCGCCGCGTTCCTGATCTCGATCATTTCCCAGTTGCAGCAGACCCCGGCGCCGAAAGAGCGCTACATGGGCGAGCCGCGCGCGCTGATCATCGCCCCAACCCGTGAGCTGGTGGTACAGATCGCCAAGGACGCCGCGGCGCTGACCAAGTACAGCGGCCTGAACGTGATGACCTTCGTCGGCGGCATGGACTTCGACAAGCAGCTCAAGGCCCTCGAAGCGCGTCACTGCGACATCCTGGTAGCCACTCCAGGGCGCCTGCTGGACTTCCACCAGCGCGGCGAAGTGCACCTGGACATGGTCGAGGTGATGGTGCTCGACGAAGCCGACCGCATGCTCGACATGGGCTTCATCCCCCAGGTGCGGCAGATCATCCGCCAGACCCCACCCAAGAGCGAGCGCCAGACCCTGCTGTTCTCGGCGACCTTCACCGACGATGTGATGAACCTGGCCAAGCAATGGACGACCAACCCTGCGATCGTCGAGATCGAACCGGAGAACGTCGCCAGCGAGACCGTCGAGCAGCACGTCTATGCCGTGGCCGGCAGCGACAAGTACAAGCTGCTGTACAACCTGGTGACCCAGCAGAAGTGGGAACGGGTGATGGTCTTTGCCAACCGCAAGGATGAAGTGCGGCGCATCGAAGAGCGCCTGGTGCGCGACGGCATCAACGCCGCCCAGTTGTCCGGTGACGTGCCGCAGCACAAGCGCATTCGTACCCTGGAAAACTTCCGAGAGGGGCGCATCACCGTGCTGGTCGCCACCGACGTGGCCGGGCGCGGGATTCACATCGATGGCATCAGCCACGTGATCAACTTCACCCTGCCGGAAGATCCGGATGACTACGTGCACCGCATTGGCCGTACCGGCCGCGCCGGGGCTGCGGGTGTGTCGATCAGCTTTGCCGGTGAAGATGATTCGTATCAGTTGCCAGCGATCGAAGAGCTGCTGGGGCGCAAGATCAAGTGCGAGATGCCACCTGACGAGTTGCTGCAGGCAGTACCGCGCAAGCATCACTGACAGGCGTAGTGTGGAAGGCATAGCGTAAGAGTCATCGCGTGGGAGCGGGCTTGCCCCGCGATAGGGTAGGCCCAGGCGGCTTCGTTGCCTGGCCTGAAGCGATCGCGGGGCAAGCCCGCTCCCACGCTAGGACTCCCACGCAGACCCATTATCGATGGGTTATTGCCAGCGCTCGGCAGCATCCTGATCCGACTGCCTGCCCTCGACCCAGCGCGGCCCGTCCTGGGTGTTTTCCTTCTTCCAGAACGGCGCCCGGGTCTTCAGGTAATCCATGATGAAGTTGCAGGCATCGAATGCTGCCTGCCGATGCGCACTGGCCACACCGACGAACACGATCGGCTCGCCCGGCTCCAGCCCGCCAATACGATGCAGCACTTCGACCTTCAATAACGGCCAACGCTGCTCGGCCTCGACGACGATCTTGGCCAAAGCCTTCTCGGTCATGCCCGGATAATGCTCCAGGAACATCCCGGCCACATCCCGGCCATCGTTGAAATCGCGCACATAACCGACAAAGCCGACCACCGCCCCGACCCCGACATTGGCGGCATGCATGGCGTTGACCTCGGCGCCCGGATCGAACGCCTGCTCCTGCACTCGAACCGTCATGCTCAGCCTCCGGTCACCGGTGGGAAAAACGCCACTTCGTCGCCCTCCGCCAGCGGCTCGTCAAGCCGGCACAGGTCCTGGTTACGCGCGCACATCAGGTTCTGCTCGGCCAACACCTGGTAATCATCGCCCTTCGCCAACAAGGCATTGCGCACATCGGCAATCGCCGCGAAATCGCCTTCCAGCGGCTCGCCATCACGCCCCAGTTGCTCACGGTAGCGAGCGAAATACACCACTTGGACTTTCATCACGCCTGCACCTGATAGTGGCCGCTCTTGCCGCCGATTTTTTCCAAGAGGCGCACCTGCTCGATGACCATGCCCTTATCCACTGCCTTGCACATGTCGTAAATGGTCAGCGCGGCAACGCTGGCAGCAGTCAGTGCTTCCATCTCCACTCCGGTCTGCCCGGCCAGCTTGCAGCGGGCGACGATACGCACTGCATCGGTACCTTCGGCGCTGAGCTCGACCTTGACGCTGGTGAGCATCAGGGGATGGCAAAGCGGGATCAGGTCGCTGGTCTTTTTCGCCGCCTGGATACCGGCAATCCGCGCCACGGCGAACACATCGCCCTTGGGGTGCTCGCCGTCGACGATCATTTGCAGGGTCTGCGGCAACATGCGCACGCGCGCTTCGGCCACCGCTTCGCGTTCTGTCACGGCTTTTTCAGTGACGTCGACCATGTTGGCGCGCCCCTGGGAATCGAGATGAGTCAGCACTGCTCTGCTCCTGGGAAGGGAGCGATCAGTGTAAACCTGCCGGTCAGGTTTACGCAGCGAAAAAAGCTGGGCGGGTGGTGATTGTACCGGCCTCATCGCGGGGCAAGCCCGCTCCCACAGGAGCGGTGCAGCCCGGTAGGAGCGGGCTTGCCCCGCGATGAGGCCGCTACAGCCACCTATCTATCTACAGGTGCGACTCAGCGTACTCGGCCAGTACCGAACGAGGCACACCCTGCAGGGTGATGTGCACGCCATGCGGGAAGTCCTTGAAGCGCTCAGTCAAGTAGGTCAACCCAGAACTGGTCGCCGACAGGTAAGGCGTATCGATCTGCGCCAGGTTGCCCAGGCACACCACCTTGGACCCTGCCCCCGCGCGGGTGATGATGGTCTTCATCTGGTGCGGGGTAAGGTTCTGGCATTCATCGATCAGGATCAGGCTCTGCTGGAAGCTACGACCGCGAATGTAGTTCAGCGACTTGAACTGCAGCGGTACCCGCTCAAGGATGTACTCGACGCTGCCATGGGTGCTCTCATCATCCATGTGCAAGGCTTCAAGGTTGTCGGTGATCGCCCCCAGCCAAGGCTCCATCTTCTCCGCCTCGGTGCCTGGCAGGAAGCCAATCTCCTGGTCCAGCCCCTGCACGCTGCGGGTGGCGATGATGCGCCGGTAGCGCTTGCTGACCATGGTCTGTTCGATAGCCGCAGCCAACGCCAGGATGGTCTTGCCGGAACCGGCAGCGCCAGTCAGGTTGACCAGGTGAATATCCGGATCGAGCAAGGCGAACAGTGCCAGGCTCTGATGGATGTCACGCGGTTTCAGCCCCCAGGCCTCCTGGTGCAGCAGCGGCTCCTGGTGCAGGTCGAGCAATAGCAGCTCATCGTTACGGATGCCCTTGATCCAACCCACGAAGCCTTGCTCATCGATGATGAACTCGTTGACGTGCACCGCCGGCAGGTTGTCGGTCAGCTGCACCCGATGCCAGGTCCGGCCGCGCTCCTGGCGGGTCTCGACCTTGCTGACCCGGTCCCAGAACGATCCGCTGACCGAGTGATAGCCCTTGGACAACAAGGACACGTCGTCGACCAACTGGTCGGTGCTGTAGTCCTCGGCGGCAATCCCACAAGCGCGCGCCTTCAGGCGCATGTTGATGTCCTTGGTCACCAGCACCACGTCCAGATCGGAGCGTTTGGCGCGCAGTTCCAGGAGCTGGTTGATGATGATGTTGTCGGCCAGGTTCTCTGGCAGCAGGCGGTTGGGCTCGCTACGCGGGCTCATCAGGATGGACAAAAAACCTTTCGGTCCGCTCTTGCCACGCTGGATCGGCACGCCCTGTTCGACATCACTGGGCGAGGCGTCACCGAGGGTTTGATCGATCAGCCGGATCGCCTGGCGGCATTCGGCGGCGATGGTGTGTTTACCGGTCTTGAGCTTGTCGAGTTCCTCCAGCACCGTCATCGGAATGGCGACGTGGTGCTCCTCGAAGTTGAGCAATGCGTTGGGATCGTGAATCAGGACGTTGGTATCGAGCACATAGAGGATCGGCTGGGTGGAGGAAGGGTTGCGTCCATGGTCATCCATACTCGGGCACCTTGTGTCAGAACCACGCGGCGCGTAACCGCTGCGCCGCAGAGTGACGCCGTTCTCCCCGTATCCGCGTTGTTACGGGCGGGAAGCGCACCTGGCAAAGGAGGGTCTGGATGACGCCACCTGTGCTGCAGGAATCGGCTGTCTGGTTCTTTCATACCGCAAAAACCATGAACAAAAAAAGCTTTTTTACGTCCCGATGAAGTTTATTTTTCCGAATGGCTAACGCGCCTTGGCTGGCTGCCATCGGGGAACTAAAGTCAAAGATCAAGCCCTATGCTTTTCGCGGGGGTAGGTTGCCGCCTAGTGTGATGCAGGTGGGCCATCCTGGTGCACGTACGCCTGGCAATCTTCCCAGCCGATGCCACTTTGTCCGGTGTTGTGCAGCAGCCACTGCACCGCCTGCTGGGCCTTGGGCTGATTGTCGTGCAGTTGAATCACCCCCTTGCGCCACAACAGCATCAGGGTTACCACGCGCTGGGCGGATTGCTCGGCGGTCAAGGCTGTGTCATCCAGTGCATCGATATCCCACAGCGACACCTGCAGCCCCTGGCTGGCCATGAACGCCTCGCCATCGGCGCGGCGCTGGCCATAGGGCGGACGGAACAACGGCACGTACTGCTCGGGCAAATCCGCCTGGACCCGCGCCTGACTGCGGCGCAGCGAGTCTTGCCAGTCATGCCACTGCGCATGCGAGCGGTACTCCCACCCCTGAATGCCTACGCATTGCCCGGCATACAGCTCGCCGAGCGAACTGGCGGCGGCGTCGCGACGTTGTTGCAGGCGATTACCCAAGACAAAGAAGGTGCCGCCCAACTTCTGCCGGCGCAAATAGTCGGTCAGGCTGTCGGTGCTGCTGCCTTCGGCGCCAGGGCCACCGACGAAGGTCAGCAAGAACATCCGGTCATTGAGCTCATCGCCATTGCGCTCGCGGCTGGAGAGGCGCTCGATCTCGCTGCTGGTTTGCGGGAACAACGCTGCCTTGCGCAATTGCTCATCCAGATAGCGCACATGAAACTGCCGGCTCGGTTCGATCCAACCGGTATAGAACTCGCCGACATCAGCGTTGAACGTGGCGGCTTGTGTGCGAAGTTCGGCCATCGACTCGACCGGGTAGCAGAACGAGGCATCCTGCTCGCAACTGCGCTGGGCCTGCTGATAGTTCTGCCACAGCCGCTGCCACATCCGCGCCCTTACCGCACGAATCACTGTCAAGTTGACCTGCCTGAGCTTGAGCCGCGCAGCCAGCGCCGGCTCATCGAGCAACTCGCTCTCTTGCAACACCTGAGCAAACGACAAAATTTCCGCGCGCGAAGCGACATCGAACAGCGCCGGGCTGTCCAGTTGCTCGGGCCACAGGCTGCGGTCCAGGCTGGCTTGAATCGGTGGGGCGGCCTGCACGGCCAGGCTGAACCAGCCAGCCAGCAAGGCTAAGGCAATGCGCACGGTCGGACTCTCCGCAAATCCCGTTCAATCATGAGCCGCACTATAACGCGAGGCTCGCCGATGTTCTGTGACTATCGTCGGCATAGTTTGGACTTACCCCGGCCAGCCCGTAGAATCCGCCTCTACGATTCAAGGAGCCGACCTGATGCTGACGGTGATTTCCCCCGCCAAGACCCTCGATTACGACACCCCTGCGGTGACCCAGCGCTTCACCCTGCCGCAGTACCTGGACGACTCGCAGGAACTGATCACCCAGCTGCGTGAGCTGAGCCCTGCGCAAATCAGCGAGTTGATGCACCTGTCGGACAAACTCTCCGGCCTCAACGCCGCACGCTTCGGCAGCTGGACCCCAGACTTCACCCCAGCCAACGCCAAGCAGGCGCTGCTGGCGTTCAAGGGTGACGTGTACACCGGGCTCGACGCCGAAAGCCTCAGCGAAGACGACTTCAGCTATGCCCAGCAGCACCTGCGTATGCTCTCCGGCCTGTATGGCCTGCTGCGCCCGCTCGACTTGATGCAACCCTACCGCCTGGAGATGGGCACCAAGCTGGCCAACGCCCGCGGCAAAGACCTCTATGCATTCTGGGGCACGCGGATCAGCGAATGGCTGAACCAGGCCCTGGCCGAGCAAGGCGATGACGTGCTGCTCAACCTGGCCAGCAACGAGTACTTCAGCGCGGTCAAGCGCAACGCCTTGAATGCGCGGGTCATCAACGTCGACTTCAAGGACTGGAAAAACGGCCAGTACAAGATCATCAGCTTCTATGCCAAGAAGGCCCGGGGGATGATGAGCCGGTTCGTGATCCAGGAGCAGATCAACGATCCTGAGCAGCTCAAGCAGTTCGATGTGCAGGGGTACTACTACAGTGCCGAGCAGTCGAAGACGGATCATTTGGTGTTCTTGCGGGATAATCCTGAGGCCTGAAAAACGCTGGGCCGCTTTGCGGCCCCAGCGGCGGTCCGACGCGAAGGGCGGCACCGCCCCCTCACGTCACTCCTAATTCATATAGCTATCACGCCAAGATCCTGGCGCCAAAAACCCACCTCCTATACTGTTATCGCCAAACGCCATAAGACCGTTCGTACTTTTTTGACGAATTTTGAAAAAATTTTTCGGATACTGGCACAAAACTATCTCACCCCGTTTTCGCCCTTTATATATAGGGATGGCACTCGCCAGTGCCATCAGTATGAAAGTATTTACGCCTGAAAAAATATTTAGAAATCATTCATTCTGCACGAACCCCCTCAGGAACTTCTGCTAGCCGCGGTCGCTCATAGCACCCGTAACGATTCACGAGCGTTGAACGTGAGAGATGACTTACAGATGACAACGGCAGGTATCTACACCCGCCCAGGAAAGTTCGACAGCGGCAATGGCACGCGCCACTAAGCCCTGTCACACGGAGGATAGACGCGCCCCCTTTAATCGTCCTAGTGGTTGATTTCAAAGGATTTATTCACTTGAAAAAACAAGCACAGCAGTTCGCCAAGTAGCGTTCTGCATTTAAGACGGCTGCATTTCAGGGCACGCCTTTTAATTATCGGCCTTTGACTGCCATTTAAGAGTGCACAACTTTTTGCACTCCGGATTTATTCATGCCTGCGTTCGGTGAAGTGTCTTTTCGCCATGGATCCGTGCGCCCGAATACTGCTGGTTAATCAACCCGGTCGGCTCTTCCGCTGAAGGGCTGGCGTGATAAACACACGAGGTGAATGCGATGCGTATCAGCATCTTTGGTTTGGGTTATGTGGGTGCAGTCTGTGCAGGTTGCCTGTCGGCACGGGGCCATGAAGTGATTGGTGTGGACGTGTCCGCCACCAAGATCGACCTGATCAACAAGGGCAAGTCGCCCATCGTCGAACCGGGTCTGGAAGAACTGCTGCAGCAAGGCCTGGCCAATGGCCGCCTGCGTGGCACCACCGACTTCGCCGAGGCCATCCGTGCCAGCGACGTGTCGATGATCTGCGTCGGCACGCCGAGCAAGAAAAACGGCGACCTGGGCCTTGAGTACATCGAGTCGGTGTGCCGCGAGATCGGCTACGTGCTGCGTGACACCACCCGCCGCCACACCATCGTGGTGCGCAGCACCGTGTTGCCAGGCACCGTCAAGAACGTGGTAATCCCAATCCTGGAAGACTGCTCGGGCAAGAAAGCCGGGGTCGACTTCGGTGTGGCGGTCAACCCTGAGTTCCTGCGTGAAAGCACCGCGATCAAGGACTACGACCACCCACCAATGACCGTCATCGGCGAACTGGACAAGGCCAGCGGCGACGTTCTGCAAGCGCTGTACGAAGAGCTCGACGCCCCGGTGATCCGCAAGGACATCGCCGTGGCCGAGATGATCAAGTACACCTGCAACGTCTGGCACGCGACCAAGGTCACCTTCGCCAACGAGATCGGCAACATCGCCAAGGCGGTCGGCGTCGATGGTCGTGAAGTGATGGATGTGGTCTGCCAGGACAAAGTCCTCAACCTGTCGCAGTACTACATGCGCCCAGGCTTCGCCTTCGGCGGCTCGTGCCTGCCCAAGGACGTGCGCGCCCTCACCTACCGCGCCTCCAGCCTGGATGTGAAAGCGCCGCTGCTCGACTCGCTGATGCGCAGTAACGAATCGCAGGTGCAGAACGCCTTCGACATCATCGAAAGCCACGACAAACGCAAGATCGCCCTGCTTGGCCTGAGCTTCAAGGCCGGCACCGACGACCTGCGCGAGAGCCCCCTGGTCGAGCTGGCCGAGCGCCTGATCGGCAAGGGCTACGAGCTCAACATCTACGACCAGAACGTCGAGTACGCCCGTGTCCACGGCGCCAACAAAGACTACATCGAGTCGAAGATCCCGCACGTGTCCTCGCTGCTCAACGCCAACTTCGAGCAAGTGGTCAACGACGCCGAGATCATCATCCTGGGCAACCGCGACGAGCAGTTCCGCGCCTTGGCTGACCGTGCCCCGGAAGGCAAGCAAGTGATCGACCTGGTCGGTTTCATGAACAAGTCGACCTGCTCCACCAGCCGCACCGAAGGCATCTGCTGGTAAGCCAGCCTGACGCGGGGCCGCAAGGCCCCGCTCTTCACTGAATTTCGCGACGGATGCCGAACATGCAAAGGTTCCAGACAGTGCTGTTGCAGTGCGCCGGGTGGCTGCTCTACATGAGCCTGCTCATGTTGATCGCCCTGGCCCTGCCCAGCGACATCTTCGACTCGCAGTCGAAGCACTTCATCTTCCTGGTCGGCGCTGTCGGCATCTGGCGCTACTCGATGGGCGCCACCCATTTCATCCGCGGCATGATCTTCCTGTACGGCGTCTACCCGTACCTGCGCAACAAAGTGCGCAAGCTGGGTAAGGCCGCGGACCCGTCCCACGTGTACCTGATGGTCACCAGTTTTCGCATCGATGCGCTGACCACCGCCCAGGTCTACAGCTCGGTGATCCGCGAAGCGATCAACTGCGGCTACCCGACCACTGTGGTCTGCTCGCTGGTGGAGAAGTGCGACGAACTGCTGGTGAAAAGCCTGTGGGCCAAATACAACCCGCCTGAACACGTCACCCTCGATTTCGTGCGCATCGCCGGTACCGGCAAGCGCGATGGCCTGGCCTTTGGCTTCCGCGCCATCTCGCGAATGATGCCCGACCAGCACGCGGTGGTGGCGGTGATCGATGGCGACACCGTGCTCGGCGAGGGCGTGGTGCGCAAGACCGTGCCCTGGTTCAAGCTGTTCCCCAATGTCGGTGGCCTGACCACCAACGAATTCTGCGAAGTGCGCGGCGGCTACATCATGAGCGAGTGGCACAAGCTGCGCTTCGCCCAGCGCCACATCAACATGTGCTCGATGGCCCTGTCCAAGCGCGTGCTGACCATGACCGGGCGGATGTCGATGTTCCGCGCCAGCGTGGTGACCAACCCCGAGTTCATCGCCGACGTCGAGAGCGACTCGCTGATGCACTGGCGCCTGGGCCGCTTCAAGTTCCTCACCGGCGACGACAAGTCGAGCTGGTTCAGCCTGATGCGCCTGGGCTACGACACCTTCTATGTGCCGGATGCGGCGATCAACACGGTCGAGCACCCGCCGGAAAAAAGCTTCCTCAAGGCCAGCCGCAAACTCATGTACCGCTGGTACGGCAACAACCTGCGGCAGAACTCGCGCGCCTTGGGCCTGGGCCTCAAGCGCCTGGGGCTGTTCACCAGCGTGGTGCTGTTCGACCAGCGCGTGTCGATGTGGACCAGCCTGCTCGGCCTGACCGTCGCGGTGATCGCCAGCCTCAAGTTCGGCATGGCCTTCCTGCTGGTGTACCTGCTGTGGATCGGCATCACCCGGCTGATCCTGACCATCATGCTGCTGTGCTCGGGTCACAGCGTGGGTCCGGCCTATCCAGTGATTCTCTATTACAACCAGATCGTCGGCGCGTTGATGAAGATCTACGTGTTCTTCCGCCTCGACAAGCAGTCCTGGACCCGCCAGCCCACTGCCCTCAAGCGTGACCTTGCCAGCTTTCAACAATGGTTCAACACCTGGTCCTCCCGCACCATGACCTTCTCGGCCGCGAGCATCTTCGTCGCCGTGCTGTTCATGGTCGTGTGAGCCACCCCGGATCGGATACAACAGGAACGAAATCGCCATGAATACCGCCGTGAACGTCAATGTCGTGCATGAGTCCGAAGCCCAGCGCCAGCACGCCCGGGTCCGCATCCCCGCCAAGCTGCGCTACCTGGATGGCAATCGCGAGCCACAAGAGGTCAAGGTCGACGATCTCTCCGCTGGGGGCCTGTCCTTCCATGCCAAGCGCCCGCTGCCGATCGGCGATGTGCTGCGCGGTCGCCTGCAGTTCGTGGTCGACAACCTCGGCCTGTCGATGGATATCGAATTCCTCGTGCGTGCCAGCGACCCCGCCACCGGCCGTACCGGCGCCGAGTTCCAGAACCTGGAACCGCGTGACATCGCCACCCTGCGCCACATCATCACCTCGCACCTGTCCGGTGAACTGATCACCGCCGGTGACGTGCTCAGTACCTTGCAGCGCGACAACTTCACCAAGGCGCGCAAGCAGAAAGACGGCGGCTCGGGCCTGAGCGCCTTCGGCCGCCTGCGCGCCGTGACCGTGACCCTCGGCGTGTTCGTGGTGGGTATCGCCGCCTTCGGCTTCGTCGCCAAGTCGCTGTATGGCATGTACTTCGTCAGCCATGCCGAAGCCGGTGTGGTCGCAGTGCCGACCACCACCGTCACCATGCCGCGCGATGGCACCGTCAAAAGCCTGGTGGAGAGCGGCGGCCAAGTGGTCAAGGGCGCGCCGCTGGCAAGCTTCAGCACCAGCATGCTGGACATGCTCAAGGGCCATCTGGACGACGCGCAATTGGAGCCGGCCAAAGTCGAGGAACTGTTCGGCAAGCAGCTCGCTGGCACCCTCACCAGCCCCTGCGACTGCGTGGTTGCCCAGCAACTGGTGGACGACGACCAGTACGCCAGCAAAGGCCAGCCGATCTTCCAGCTGATCCCCCGCACCACCAACCCGATGATCGAGGCGCGCTTCAGCTATCGCCAGTTCGACGAGGTCAAGCCAGGCACCCGGGTCAACTTCCAGATCGCCGGCGAAGACGAAGTACGCACGGGCCAGATCGTCAGCAGCGCCAGCCTCAACAGCGCAGACCTGGCCTCCGACATCCGCGTGCAGATCAAGCCAGACGGCGCGCTGCCTGCTGAACTGGCCGGTCGCCCAGCGTCGGTCAACAGCGACCGCGGTCCGTCGCTGAACTGGCTGATCGACAAAGCCGTCGCCCGTGGGCTTTAAGAGGATCTGACCATGACCCTCCAGCATACGAACTTCGTGGGAGCGAGCTTGCCTCGCGACAGCGCCCGAGCAGGCGACCGTCATCGCGGGGCAAGCCCACTCCCACGCACTGCGACGTTGCTCGCCATCGCCATCACTTTGGCCGGCTGCGCGGGCCTGCCCGACCAGCGCCTGGCCAACGAAGCGATGAAGCGTGGCGACACCGCCACCGCCGAGCGCAACTACAAGGCCCTGGCCGACCTCGGCTACAGCGACGCCCAAGTGGGCCTAGCCGACATCAAGGTCGCCTCCCGCGACCCCGCCCAGCTCAAGGAGGCCGAGGCCACCTACCGCGACGCCGCTGCCACTTCGCCGCGTGCCCAGGCGCGCCTTGGCCGCCTGCTGGTGGCCAAGCCCGACAGCACCCAGGCTGAACGCGAAGAAGCCGAGACCCTGCTCAAGCTCGCCGCCAAGCAAGGCGAAGGCAACACCCTGATCCCGCTGGCGATGCTCTACCTGCAATACCCGCAGAGCTTCCCCAACGTCAACGCGCAACAGCAGATCGAGCAATGGCGCGCCGCCGGCCAGCCGGAAGCGGGCCTGGCGCAGATCCTGCTCTACCGCACCCAGGGCACCTACGACCAGCACCTGGATGACGTCGAGAACATCTGCAAGGCCGCAATCAACAGCACCGACATCTGCTACGTCGAGCTGGCCACCGTCTACCAGAAACGCAACCAGGCCGACCAGCGCAACGCCCTGCTCGAGCAGCTCAAGGCCGGCTATGCCCGCGGCACTGTGCCGGCTACCCGGGTCGACAGCGTCGCCCGCGTGCTGGCTGATCGCAACCTCGGCCAAACCGATGAGAAGACCGCCAAGGAGCTGCTCGAACACGTGGCCCCGGTCAACCCAGCCTCCTGGGTCAGCCTCGCCCAGCTGCTGTACGACTTCCCCGAACTGGGTGACACCGAACAGTTGCTGGCCTACATCGAAAAGGGCCGCGCCGCCGAACAGCCACGCGCCGAACTGCTGCTGGGCCGCCTCTACTACGAAGGCAAGACCCTGCCGGCCGATGCCGAGAAAGCCCAAACCCACTTGCAGGCCGCAGCCGATGCCGGCGAGATCAGCGCCCACTACTACCTCGGCCAGCTCTATCGCCGGGGCTATCTGGGCCAGGTCGAGCCACAGAAGGCCGTCGACCACCTGCTCAGCGCCGCTCGCGGCGGTCAGCTCAGCGCCGACTACGCCTTGGCCCAGCTGTACAGCGAAGGCCACGGCATTCGCCAGAATCCGGGCAATGCCTGGGTGTTCGCCCAGTTGGCCCAGGCCAACCCCACCGAACAGTCCAGCGCCATGCTGCAACAACTCGATCAGCAACTGACGCCTGACCAGCGCAGCCAGGCCGAGCGCCTGCTGGCGCAGGAGAAGCAGGCGCGCGGCAGCATGGCCCAGGGCGCCAACAGCGTCATGGCCATCGAAGCCCTGCAAGACGATGAAGACGCCGAGGACGCCTCCCTATGACGCTCAACCCTTTCGTGAAAGCCGGTATCGGCCTGAGCTTCGCCCTGCTGTGGTCGTGCCCGACCCTGGCTGACATGACTGCGCAGAAGAACTTCGGCCTGGAAGTGAAAGTCACTGCTCAATCCGAAGACGACCGCGACCTGGGCACCCGCTCCGGCGGTGACGTCAACGGCCTGGGCCTGGACCTGCGCCCCTGGGTATATGGCGAGCGCGGTAACTGGAACGCCTACGCCATGGGCCAGGCGGTGACCGCCACCGACATCATCGAGACCGACACCCTGCGCGCCTCGGACGATGGCAGCGCCATCGATACCGGCGACGACAGCCGCCAGCCCGACAAAAGCTACCTGGCCCTGCGCGAGTTCTGGGTCGGCTACAACGGCTTCACGCCCTACCCCGGCGAATACCTGCGCTTTGGCCGGCAACGCCTGCGCAACGACGACGGCATGTGGCGCGACACCAATATCGAGGCGCTGAACTGGACCTTCGACACCACCCTGCTCAAGGCCGATGTCGGCGTTGCCCAGCGCTTCAGCGAATACCGCACCGACCTGACTGAGCTGGCCGCCGAAGACGAAGACCGCACGCACGTCTACGGCAACGTCGCCGCGCAGTGGACGCCAGGTCACTGGGTTGGCCTGCGCGCCCATCACACCCATGACAGCGGCAGCCTGAACAAACCCGGCGAGACCATCGACACCCTCGACAAGACCCGCACTGGCGATCTCACCTGGCTTGGCCTTGAGGCCAACAGCGATGCCTACAACTGGCGCAACGACCACACCGTCAACTACTGGGGCAGCCTGACCTGGCTGACCGGCGATCGCGACAAGCTCAGCAGCGAGACGCGCAATGGCGAGCAAGTGGTTACCGGCAAGCAGAGCGGTGACGTCAACGCCTGGGCCACCGACCTGGGTATCCGCCTGCGCCTGGACCCCAACTGGCAGGTCGGCGCCGCCTATGCCCGCGGCAGCGGCGGGGGTGGCAGCGACGGCTCGAACAACTTCGAACAGACCGGCCTTGAGAGCAATCGCTCCAACTTCACCGGCACCCGTTCGCGCGTCCACCGCTTCGGCGAGGCCTTCCGTGGCGAGCTGGGCAACTTGCAGGCAGCCACCCTGTTCGCCTCCTGGCAGCTGCGCGAGGACTACGACGCAAGCTTCATCTACCACAAGTTCTGGCGCGTCGATGACCAACAGAACATCGGCTCCAGCGGCATCAATGCGGTGGTCGAGGACAACGGCGTCAACCGCCCGCTGATCAGCGGCGAGAAGGACCTGGGCCAAGAGATGGACGTGGTCGTCACCAAGTACTTCAAGCAAGGCTTGCTGCCGGCTTCGCTGAGCCAGTCGATCGACGAACCGTCGGCCCTGGTACGCCTGCGCGCGGGTGTCTTCAAGCCGGGTGACGCCTATGGCAAAGAAGCCGATTCGTACATGCACCGCGCCTTTGTCGACGTGATCTGGCGCTTCTGAGCCGGGAGAGGAAAGCTATGAACCTGCACCCGCATCTTCGCCACAGTCTGCTCGCCAGCGCCTTGCTGCTGGCCGCAGGCATGGTCCAGGCCGCCGAGCCGGAAATGGCCAAAGGTCTGCAGCAGGCCAAGACCTACACGGTATCCAGTGCGCCGGTCGAGCCGCTGCACATGGATCCGCCCAAGCTGCCCGATCTTTCCGGCTATACCGCGCAAGCGGTGCAAAAGAAGATCGATCGCAGCCGCAAGGGCAAGGTCAGCGTGCGCCGCATGCTCCAGGAAGAGTCGCTCAAGGAGTTCATCGGCGGCGACAACAAGGCCGCCGAATGGGTCCAGCGCCAGCACGGCATTCCCCAGGCGATCTTCGTCGATGACGGGCATGTCGACATGGCGCAGCTGAGCAAGCAGGTGCCTGACCAGTATCTGCGCGAAGTCTCGCCTGGGGTGTTCCTTGCCCGCCTGCCGATCGTGGTCGGACAGAAGGGCATCCTTGAGATCGACGGCAAGGTCAAGGAGCTGCGCCTGTCGCAAGAGGGCGGCTCGTTCCTGGTCAACGACGGCAAGCTGTTCGTCAGCGACACCCAGGTCACCGGCTGGCGCGAGAAGGACAACGGCCCATCGACCTTCCGCTCGCCCAAGGAATTTCGCCCCTTCTTGCTGTCGTGGGGTGGCACCGAGACCTACATCGTCAACAGCAAGATGGCCAGCTTCGGCTACGCCAAGTCCAAGTCGTATGGCGTGAGCATCTCGCAGTACACGCCGAACATGGCCAAGCGCATGGGCCGCCCGGAACCGACCGGCTGGATCATCGGCTCCGAGTTCAGCGACATGTGGTACGGCTTCTATTGCTACGAGACCAGCGACTTCGTGGTCAAGGACAGCACCTACCGCGACAACATCGTCTACGGCATCGACCCACACGACCGCTCGCACCGGCTGATCATCGCTGGCAACACCGTGTACGGCACCAAGAAGAAGCACGGCATCATCGTTTCGCGTGAGGTCAACGACAGCTGGATCATCAACAACAAGAGCTACGACAACAAGCTCTCCGGGGTAGTGATCGACCGTAACAGCGTCAACAACCTGATCGCCTACAACGAGATCTACCGCAACCATACCGACGGCATCACCTTGTACGAAAGCGGCGACAACCTGATCTGGGGCAACAAGCTGATCAACAACCGTCGCCACGGCATTCGCGTGCGTAACAGCGTCAACATCCGCCTGTATGAAAACGTCGCCATGGCCAACGGCCTGGTCGGGGTCTACGGGCACATCAAGGACCTGTCCGACACTGACCGCGACATCGCCCTTGACCCGTTCGATACCAAGGTCTCGTTGATCGTCGTCGGCGGTGAGCTGGCGGCCAATGGTTCCGGGCCTTTGTCGATCGACTCGCCGCTGTCGGTCGAGCTGTACAAGGTGTCCATGCTCGCCCCGCGCAAAGCCAGCGGCATCAGCCTCAATGGCGTGCTTGGCGAGCGCCAGGACGAAATCCTCGACCTGCTGGTACGCCAGCAGAAGGCCGTGCTGATCGACCCGGTCGAACGCCAGACCGAAATGATCGATTAAGGAAAGCCAAGACCATGACGACCCCACATCTGATGAAACTGCTCGGTCTGTCCGCCGCCCTGCTGGCGATCAGCCAAGGCGTGCGCGCCGAAGACGTGCAAGCGCCAAGCTTCAGCGCCGAGCCCTGCTGCCAGCTGTGCCCAGAAGCACATGACGCCAGCCGCTACACCACTCGCTACCAGCAGAACTTCACCACCCTGGTGCAGGCGCAAGGCGACTGGCTGTTCCGAACCCGCGAAGACCTGCGCACCGAGTTCACCACCACTGCCGCCGGCTACAAGCGCTTGCAGCAGGTACACGACGCGTTCAAGAAACGCGGCGTTGAACTGGTGGTGGTGTACCAGCCAACCCGTGGCCTGGTGAACCGCAACATGCTCAACCCGCAAGAGAAAGCCGCCTTCGACTACCAGAAGGCGCTGGGTAACTACCAGGCCATGCTGCAGCGCTTCGCCAAGATGGGCTACAGCGTGCCGGACCTGTCGCCGCTGACCAACGAGCAACTGGCCGCCGCCGACCAGGGCAAGGACTTCTACTTCCGCGGCGACCAGCACTGGACCCCGTATGGCGCCGAGCGCGCAGCGAAGATCGTCGCCGATACGGTGCACAAGATGCCCGCCTTCGAGGGCATCCCGCGCAAGGAATTCGAAACTCACAAATCCGGGCGCATGGGCAAGACCGGCACCCTGCACAACGTCGCCGGCCAGCTCTGTGGCACCAGCTATGCGGTGCAGTACATGGACCAGTTCGCCACTGAGCCGAAGGGTTCGAGCGGCGGCGACGACCTGTTCGGTGACAGCGGCAACGCCGAGATCACCCTGGTCGGCACCAGCCACAGCGGCAAGAACTACAACTTCTCGGGCTTCCTGCAGCAGTACATCGGCGCCGACGTGCTCAACGTCGCCTTCCCTGGTGGCGGCCTGGAAGGGGCGATGATCCAGTACCTGGGCAGCGAAGAGTTCCAGAAAAACCCACCGAAGATCCTCATCTGGGAGTTCTCGCCGCTGTATCGCCTGGACCAGGAAACCATCTGGCGGCAGATCCTCGGCCTGCTCGACGATGGCTGCGACGATCGCCCGGCGCAGATGAGCGCCAGCGCCACCCTCAAGCCCGGCAAGAACGAGCTGATGGTCAACGGCAAGGGCGGCGTGATCAAGGATCTGGTCAACCGCAACCTGCAGATGGACATCAAGTTCGAGGACACCTCGGTCAAGGTTCTGCAGGCCACCTTGTGGTACCTCAACGGCCGTCATGAAGACATCAAGATCGAGAAACCGGAAACCTCCGACACCGACGGGCGTTTCGTCTTCCAACTGCGTGAAGACGAAGACTGGGCCAGCCAGAACCTGCTGGCGCTGGAAGTCCAGGGGCCAGAACAAGGCACCCAGAAGGTCGAGGCCAAGCTGTGCAAACGCAACAACTTCGCCAGCCCCGCGCACACCGCGCAAGCTGGCCAGTGAGGCGAACCATGACCAACACTCGCACCATCACCGCCCCCGCCCTGCTCGCCCTGGCGCTGTTTGGCAGTGCCGCGCATGCCGCGTTGGTGCCGCCCCAGGGTTACTACGCCGGGATCGAGCAGATCAAGACCACCGACGGCAAGTTCCAGTGTGAAGCGGCGCCCAAGCCCTACACCGGTGCGCTGCAATTTCGCAGCAAGTACGAAGGCTCGGACAAGGCCCGGGCGACGCTCAACCTGGCGTCGGAAAAAGCCTTCCGCAGTTCCACCCAGGACATCACCACGCTGGAGCGCGGCATCAGCAAGATGGTCGGTCAGTACATGCGTGACGGCCGCCCGGCCCAGCTCGATTGTGCACTGAGCTGGCTCGGCACGTGGGCGCGCGCCGATGCCTTGATGTCGACCGACTACAACCACACCGGCAAGTCCATGCGCAAATGGGCGCTGGGCAGCATGAGTGGTTCGTGGTTGCGTCTTAAGTTCTCCAACTCCCAGCCACTGGCCGCGCACCAGGCCGAGGCCGAACTGATCGAGAAGTGGTTCGCCCGCCTCGCCGAACAGACCGTGCGCGACTGGAGCGACCTGCCGCTGGAGAAGATCAACAACCACAGCTACTGGGCGGCCTGGTCGGTCATGGCCACCGCCGTGGCCACTGACCGCCGCGACCTGTTCGACTGGGCGGTGAAGGAATACAAGGTCGGCGCCAACCAGATCGATGAGCAGGGCTTCTTGCCCAACGAGCTCAAGCGCAAGCAGCGCGCGCTGGCCTATCACAACTACGCCCTGCCGCCACTGGCGATGATCGCCAGTTTCGCCCAGGTCAATGGTGTCGACCTGCGCGGTGAGAACAACAACGCCTTGCAGCGCCTGGGCCAGAAAGTCTTGGCCGGGGCGAAGGATCCGAGTGCGTTCAAGCGCCGCAATGGTGAGAAGCAGGACATGAAAGACCTCAAGGTCGACAGCAAGTATTCCTGGCTCGAACCCTATTGCAGCCTCTACGCCTGCAACGGCGACACCTTGCAGCGCAAACGGGGCATGCAGCCGTTCGACAGTTTCCGCCTCGGCGGCAACCTGACCCGGGTCTACGACCCGAGCGCAGAAAGCAAGAAGTAACACATATGTGAAAGTGAACTGCGTGGGAGCGGGCTTGCCCCGCGATAGCGTCGGCAGGCGCAGCGGTGTTGTCGCCATTGACGCTATCGCGGGGCAAGCC
>NZ_JBCPSP010000052.1:0-30763 GCF_051129895.1 Pseudomonas sp. Je.1.5.c | reverse complement strand
GTCTGTCAAGCGTTTATTTCGAAGTATTTTGCGAGAAACTCGTTCAACTTCAAACACTTGACTCGCTTGCGATCTCTCGTAGCGGGAGGCGAATTCTACAGCGTTACAAGCTGCTGTCAACTACCTTCTTCACCGCTGTGGATCTCAAGCGTTTGCTGCATCTCGCTGCGTGCATCGCTGCGAGGAGGCGAATAATACGCGGTTTGAAATCTGAGTCAACACCTTGATCTAAAAAAACTTTCTGACTGTTATCAAGGTTGTGAGCAACTAAATAGAAGCTCAACGGATCTGTAGAGAACCACCCAGCGGAGCACAGCGGCCATGAGCGATGCGCAGAGCGACAAGACCCCAGGCCTGTCGGCGGATGAAGAGCAGGAAATCAGCCACAACCAACCGCCCCGAGCAGCGGTCCTGCACGAGATCATTCGTGCCCAGGGCGACCAAGAGCTTGAGCGCACCCTCGCCGCACTATGGTGGTCAGCCTTGGCCGCAGGCCTGAGCATGGGCCTATCGCTCATGGCCATGGGCTTGTTCTATGCCCGTCTACCCGAAGGCGATAGCGCCCAGGTGATTGCCAGCATCGGCTACAGCGCGGGGTTCATGGCCGTGATTCTGGCTCGCCAGCAACTGTTTACCGAAAACACCCTGACTGCCGTGCTGCCGCTGATGACCACTCCCACCCTGGCCAACCTGGGTCGGCTGCTGCGACTCTGGAGCGTGGTTCTCCTGGGTAATCTGGCCGGCACTATATTAGTAGCGTGGGTGATGCTCGAATTGCCGATCTTCGACAGCAAGGCCGATGTGGCGTTTCTGGAAGTGGGCCGCAAGGTGATGAAGAACGACATCAGCCAGATGTTCGCCAAGGGCATCGTCTCCGGATGGATGATCGCCACCATGGTCTGGATGATCCCCGCCATGGAGAACGCCAAGATCTGGATCATCCTGATGATTACCTACTTGATGGCGTTGGGCGATTTCACCCATATCGTCGTAGGCTCCGTGGAAGTGTCCTACCTGGTATGGGCCGGAGATGAAACCTGGCAGGCCTTCTGGCTGGAGTTCGCCTTGCCCACCCTGGTCGGTAACATCATAGGCGGCAGCTTTATCTTCGCCCTCATAAGCCACGCCCAAGTCCGCAGCGACAGCGGCAAGCCTCCTTCGCAGCTACTTAAAGAAGGCAATAAGCCCACAAGCCGCCGCCAGGAGCCGAAGATCTGATCTTCAGCGTGAAGCCACCGAGCGCTGCGCCGCCCTGCCCTGCTGGCGTATCGGACGTGGCTGCCACCAGTTCTGCCCGGCATGCGGTGAGTCGAGGCTGATGCGCTCGCCCATCTGCGGCGTACTCAGTTTTACCTGCGCCTGCGCGGCCAACGCCAGAATGCGCTCGAACGGTTCCTGCCAACCATGGATGGAGAGATCAAAGGTGCCGTTGTGGATCGGCAACAACCACTGCCCGCGCAAATCCAGGTGTGCCTGCAAGCTCTGCTCTGGCTGCATATGAACATTCGGCCAGGCCAGGTTATAGGCACCGGTCTCGATCAGGGTCAGGTTGAACGGCCCATAGCGTTCGCCGATCTGCCGAAAGCCGTCGAAGTAGCCGGTATCACCACTGAAGAACAGCCGCAGGTCATCATCGATGATCACCCACGAGGCCCACAGGGTTCGATTGCTGTCGAACAGCCCGCGACCAGAAAAATGCTGCGCCGGGGTGGCCACCAAACGCACGCCGCCTATCTCGGTTTCTTGCCACCAATCGAGTTGACGCACTTTCTCACTCGGTACACCCCAGTCGATCAGCCGGTCGCCCACGCCCAACGGGGCAAGGAACTTGTCGGTGCGCCCTGCCAGTTGGCGAATGGCCTGTTCATCGAGGTGATCGAAATGATCGTGCGAAAGAATCACCGCGGCCAGTGCTGGCACTTCGTTCAGCGCCAGGGGCGGTGCATGGAAACGCAGCGGCCCTGCCCATTGCACCGGCGAGGCGCGTTCGGCGAAAACTGGGTCGGTAATAAAGAAGCGCCCACGCAGCTTGAGCAGTACCGTTGAATGCCCCAGTCGCCAGAGGCTGTGGTCTGGCGCATCGAGCACCTGCTGACGGGTCATCGGCAGCAGGCTGATGGGCGCAGCGGGTCGGGTCTCGGGCGGCTTGCGCAACAACAAGTACTTAAGGCCAATGCGCAGTTTCTTCATCGCCCCATCCTGGGGCAGCGTTGCCTGATTGTGGAATCGTCCATCCCTGTAGTGCGCCGGGTCAGCGGCGTTAGAGGCCGTGGGCAGCATGAACAGAAGCACTCCGAGCAGGAACAAGGCGTTCATGTTACCCCACAGTGATCGGATCAACCGTGAATTGGCTTGTAAGGTCATTTTTCGCCGAGCGAACACTGTTGAACAATATTCACGCGATTTATGCGATAAACGGCGTCCCACGGAAGAACCACGACCATGATCGATAATAACAGCGGCAAGGGACTCTCATTCGTCAGGCGCATCTACCTGCCGCGGATCCTCGGCATGGGCATCGGCCTGTTCTGCGTGATGGCTGCGATGGCCCCCTTGCAGCCGCCGACCTGGGTCTGGGTGTTGATGCTGGTCAACGCTGTGGCTTGGCCACACCTGGCCTATCAGTGGGCGATGCGCTCGGCAGCGCCCTACCGGGCCGAACAGCGCAACTTGTTGCTCGATTCGCTGATGGGCGGGTTCTGGACTGCTGCCTTCCACTTCAATCCACTGCCCAGTGTCACCATCCTGTCGATGATGGCCATGAACAATGTCGCCGCCGGCGGTAAACGTATGGTTATCCGCGGTTTACTGGCGCAACTGGTCGGTATGCTGCTGGCCAGCCTGGTAATCGGTACCGGCTTGCAGCTGCAAGCCACCCCCTTGCAGGTTTTCGCCTGCCTGCCGATGCTCACCCTCTACCCATTGGCATTGGGCTGGGTGTGCTACCGGCTGGCAATCAAGCTGGCCGATCACAAGCGACAGCTCAGCGCCCTGAGCCGCACCGACAGCCTCACCGGCCTGCTCAACCATGGCTCGTGGAAGGACCTGCTGCTACTCAAATTCCAGATCTGTCGCCAGCAGCAGCTACCCGCGGTTATCGCCCTGATCGATATCGATCACTTCAAGACCATCAACGATACCTTCGGTCATGTGGTCGGCGACTGCGTGCTGCGCCATCTGAGCCAGGAACTGCGGCGTAACCTGCGCGAGGATGACCTGGGCGGGCGCTACGGCGGCGACGAGTTTTGCGTGATCTTCCCGAATATCGACGAAGCGCGTGCCGGCCAGGCCATGGAGCGCCTGCGTGAACGGGTCAATGCCTACCGCAACCCGCAGCTGCCTGCGCTGCGTATCAGCCTGAGCATCGGCCTGGCGGCGTTCAATGCCGAACTCAAGTCTGCCGAACACTGGCTGGAAGAGGCCGACAAAGCGTTGTACGCAGCCAAGCACCAAGGCCGCGACCAGGTGAATTTCAATCGTGCCGGCGGCGCACCGCTCAGGCTGGCCTATCCTGAATGAACCTTCCCTCAAGCCATCGGCGGGAGGGATGCAGTTCTACAAGGAGTAGCCTCGCGCATGGACAGGACCGTCGCCCTATCGCCCGCAAGCCCCGCTCCACGTCTGCAAGTACGTCGTTTGATCTTTGGCTTTTCTGCGCTGTTTCTGCTGGCCGCGCTGGTCACGCTCGGGGCGCTGTTCAATATCGCCGCCACCCTGGATCAGCAAGAGCAGGATCAAAGCACCTTCCACGCCACCCAAGCACTGGAGCAGCGCCTGCTCGCCTCGCGTCAGTTTCTCTCCAGCTACGCGGTGTGGGACGCCGCCTACCAGCACCTGAGCGGTGAGGTCGACTGGCAATGGGCGTACGAAGAGAAGAACGTCGGCGAATCGCTGTTCAGCGCCAGCGGCTATGAAGGCGTGTTCGTGATTGATGACCAGCGCACAACCTATGCCCTATTTAAAGGCAGCCCAAGCCGATCGCCGGCCAGCGCCTACATAGACTCTGCCCTGGCGCCGATCATAGCCCAAGCGCGAAAAGCCGCCCCCGCACGCGAGCAGATCACTCATTTCGTCTTGCTCAACGGCTGGCCGGCAGTACTCACTGCCGCCGCCATTCGCCCTGACATAGAGGTTTCAGAAGCCGACGTGGCCCAGGCGCCGATCATGCTCTTCGTCGACCAACTGACCGAAGCCAAGCTGACCAAGCTCGGCCAGGGTGCAGGTTTGAGCGACATGCGCGTCGAGCCAGTCAACAGCGATGCCCACGGCCAACCGCGCATAACCCTGGGCAACACCGGCTATCGCCTGGCCTGGAGTAGCCCACAACCCGGCCGCCAGTTGCTCTGGGCGGTGCTGCCGCCCTTGCTCGGCGCTTTAGTAGTGCTGGGCCTGGTGATGCTTTATCTGTTTCGCCATGCGTTGCGCAGCTCACAGGCCATCGACCTGAGCCTGCAACGCCTGCAACAGAGCAATCAGGCCCTGGAAGCCAGCGAGCAGCGCTTTCGCGCAGTTGCCGAGGCGGCGTCTGACTGGATCTGGGAAACCGATCGCCACCAGCGCCTGACCTATCTCTCGCAGCGCTTCGCCAGCGTCACCGGGTATCGCGTGGAGGACTGGCTGGGCCAGCCGCTCAACCAGTTGCTGGCGTGCGACACCACGCCCCTGTCACCCTGGCTGGACGCCCAGACCGACACCGATCCACAGCAGTTGGCCAACCTGCGCTGCGCCTACCGCGACCACACCGGGCAGAACCGCTACTGCCGGATCTCGGCACGTGCGATTGTGTATGCCGGCAAGCTGGCAGGTTTTCGCGGGACCGCCAGCGACATCACCGACGAGGTCGATGCCCACGCCAGGATCCAGCACCTGTCCATGCATGACGCCCTGACGGGCTTGGCCAACCGCAACAAACTGTCGCGTCATCTGGAGCAAGCCCTGCTGCGCGGCAGCGACTCGCCGCCGCTGACCTTACTGTTGCTGGACCTGGACAACTTCAAGCCAATCAACGACTCGCTCGGCCATCCGGCAGGCGATGCGGTATTGCAGGAAGTGGCTGCTCGCCTGCGCGACACCACCCGCGACGGTGATCTGGTGGCGCGGCTTGGCGGTGATGAATTCGTCCTGGTCCTCAGCGGCATGGACAATCGCAGCGAGATCGACCGCCTCTGCGCGCGCCTGATCGAGCTGCTGCAACGGCCCATCGCTTATGAAGAACAACAACTGCACATCGGCGCCAGCCTGGGGGTAGCCCAGACCCGATCGCAGGGGTTCGATGCCGGCGAACTGATCCGCTGCGCCGACATTGCCCTGTATCAGGCCAAAGCCGACGGCAAGAACAGCTGGCGCTACTTCTCGCCGGAAATGAGCCAGCAGATCCAGTACCGCCGGCAGCTGGAAAACGACCTGCGCCGAGCGCTCAAGCACAATGAGTTCGTCCTGCATTATCAGCCGCGCTACCGCCTGGACGATCTGCGCATCGTTTCCGTGGAAGCCTTGGTGCGTTGGCAGCACCCGCAGGAAGGCTTGCTTGGCCCGGACATCTTCATCCCGCTGGCCGAACAAAGCGACCTGATTGCCGCACTCGGCCGCTGGGTCCTGCGCGAAGCCTGCAGCACCGCTCGCGACTGGACGCAGGCGCTGCTGGTTTCGGTCAATCTGTCTCCGGCGCAGTTCTCGCGCAGTGACGTGGTCGCCGATGTGCGCGATATCCTGTTGGAGACCGGCTTCCCGGCGCAACGTCTGGAGCTGGAGATTACCGAGAATGTCATGCTCAACGACATCGAAGGGGCGCTAGGCACGATGCTCGCGCTCAAGGAGTTGGGCGTGCGGCTGAACATGGATGATTTTGGCACCGGCTATTCATCGCTGGGTTATCTGCGCACCTATCCGTTCGACAGCATCAAGATCGACAAGCGGTTCATTGCCGGGCTGAACAGCCAAAACGGCAATGACCGCGCGGTAGTGCAGGCGATCATCAACCTGGGCAAGGCGATGGGTTTGACGGTCACCGCGGAAGGGGTGGAGACCGAGCAACAGCTCAAGGCGCTGGGCAAGGAGCGCTGCCATGAAGTGCAGGGCTATTACTTGAGCCGGCCGGTGGACAAGGACAGTTTCGAGGCCTTGTTGCGTCAACCGGATGATCAGCAGCATGGGGCGGGTTGAGCCTTGGGGGTTATGTCAGATCTGGCCTCTTCGCGGGCAAGCCCGCACCCACAGGATTAGCGCCAATTTCCAGTTCGGCGCGGCCCCTGTAGGAGCGGACTTGCCCGCGAAGAGGCCGCTTCTGACACCACATCTACCGCAGCCCCGCCGATAGAACAACCGATCAATCAGCGCAAATTGCGCTCGGCGACGATTTCCGGCAGGTCCGTGCGCTGCAAATAAATGCGTAAAGGCTGGCCAATATTCAGTCGATCATCCACATGTTGCCCAAGCAACAAGGCTAGCCGCTCACGGCATAACGCCATGCGCGTCCCGGCTTCGGCTCGCCAGACAAATTCGCTACAGGGAGTAATGCTGTCATCCGCCACGTCCATGCCGAACGCGTCTTCTGAAAAGCGCACGATATGCGTACCGCGCTTGCCGTGAAAGCCGACGAAACCATTGAGCTGGTCAGCGGCGCTGCAGATGTCCTGGGATGTAATGGCCATGGCGTACCTCGCAAAAAGATGGGAGTCACGCACGCAGGGTAAGCGGCTGCCTCTGCCGGGCAACGCGCAAGGGCCAGCCTAGCGCAAGTCGGCAGGGGACGGCCAAGGTTTTCGCAGCCGTGAAGCCATCCGCTCGCTTCAACTGGCGCTCGCCGCTGGATCGACCTGCCCCTCGAGCACCACCGCCAACCAGCTCATGAACGCCTGGACCCGGCGTGGCACATGGCGCTGACGTGCATACAACAAAGACACCGGCATGGCCTGGGCCTGCCAGGGTTCGAGCACCGAGACCAACGCGCCACTGCGCAGGTGCTCGGCCACGCCAACTGCAGGCACCTGGATCAATCCCAGGCCTGCCAGACAAGCGGCAGAATAAGCTTCGGCATTGTTGACCGTGACCACGCCACCCATGGGCTGCAAGTACACTTGCCCTTCCCGCTCATACTCGAATCCTGCGCTGCGCGCGCCAAGATTGCGCACGTAGTGGACCAGTCGATGCCCGGCCAGGTCGGCAAGACTGTGCGGCATGCCGAATGTGGCCAGGTAAGCGGGGCTGGCGCAGTTGCGCATGCTCAACTGGCCGATCGGCCGCGCCACTACGTCCAGGTCACTGAGCGCACCAATGCGCATCACACAATCAAAGCCTTCACGCAACAGGTCGACCTGACGATCGGTGCAGCTGATTTCCACCTCAAGATGAGGATGACGCTGGAGGAACTGCGGCAACGCCGGGATGATCACCCGTCGCGCCATCATGGTCGGTAGATCGATCCGCAGGCGGCCGGACAATTGCGCATCGTCGGCACGAAACAAGCTTTCGATCTCATCCATGCCCGAGAGCAAGTCCTTACTGCGCTCGTACAGCAGCAGCCCGTCCTGAGTCGCCTGGACTCGGCGGGTGGTGCGGTTGAACAGCCGACTACCGAGCAATCGCTCCAGCGCCTTGACCTGCTCGGAGACGGTAGAGCGCGGCAGGCCCAGGCTCTCCCCGGCCAGGGTGAAACTGCACAGTTCATTGACCCTGACAAAGGTCTTCAGCAGCTCAAGCTTGTTCATCCTCAGGCACTCGATTATCCGGATCTAGCGAACAGTATTTCCAAATTCACAGGATTTAACAGCCTGGAGGCGATCAATAACCTGTTCCTCACAACCACCCATGAGGAGTTCGCCATGACTCGCAAGATTGCATTGATCACCGGCGCCAGCCGCGGCCTTGGTAAAAACACCGCCCAGCACCTGGCGGCGCGCGGCATCGATGTTATCGGCACTTACCACAGCAAAGCCGATCAAGCCTTAGCGCTAGCCGAACAACTGCAACAAGCGGGTGGGCGCGCCGCCATGCTGCAATTAGATGTCGCCGACAGCAGCAGCTTCGCAGGTTTTGCAGCACGTCTTAGCGACACCCTGGAGCAGCACTTTGGCCGTCGTCAGTTCGACTACCTGGTGAACAATGCCGGGATCGGCTTGAACGTGCCGTTCAGTGAAACCAGTGAGGCGCAGTTCGACCAGTTGCTGAATATCCAACTCAAAGGGCCGTTCTTCCTTACCCAGCAGATGTTGCCGCTGCTGGCCGACGGCGGGCGCATCGTCAACATTTCCACGGGCTTGACCCGCTTCGCCCTGCCCGGCTATGCCGCCTATGCCGCCATGAAAGGCGCCATGGAAGTGCTGACCCGTTACCAGGCCAAGGAGCTAGGCGTTCGGGGGATCCGGGTGAACATTCTCGCGCCAGGGGCGATCGAGACTGACTTTGGCGGCGGTGTGGTGCGCGACAATGCCCAGGTCAATGACTTCATCGCCGGCAATACCGCGTTGGGACGGGTCGGCTTGCCTGATGATATCGGTGCGGCGGTGGCGCTGTTGCTTGAACAGGGCAATGGCTGGATCACTGGGCAGCGGCTGGAGGTTTCCGGGGGGATGTTCCTGTAACGCTGTCGTCTGTTGCAAGGCTATCGCGGGGCAAGCCCGCTCCCACGCAATGGACTCTGCCCGAGCTGCGTGGGAGCGGGCTTGCCCCGCGATAGCGGCAGTACAACCGGCAAGCACTTCAAGGTTCGGCCTGATCCTCATGTACCTGCACACTGGCTGTCATCCCCGCGCTCAGGGTCACCCCCTGCGGCACCTGATCCAAGCGAATCCGCACCGGAATCCGCTGCGCCAGCCTCACCCAGTTGAACGTCGGCTCAACCTCAGGCAACAGCTGGCTGTCAGGGTTGCTGTTGGCGTCGGTGATCCCGCGGCTGATGCTCTGTACATGCCCCTGCATCGAATCGCCGGCCCCCATCAGCCAGACCTTGACCGAATCACCGACGCGAATGCGCGGCAACTTGGTTTCTTCGAAATAGGCCTGGATATAGAACGTCGAATCATCCACCAGGGCCATCACCGACTGTCCAGTGTTGACGTAGTTACCCTGCGCCAGGCGCAAGTTGGTGATGTGTCCACTACGCGGCGCGCGCACTTCGCTGCGCTCAAGGTTGATCTTGGCCACTTGTAACTGCGCTTGGGCCTCGTGCAGTTCACCGCGCGCCACCGCCGCGTTGATCTGGGCATTCTCGCGCAGCTCGGCACTGATCGCATCGGGGCCAAGCGCGGTGCGCCGCGCCGCTTCGCGTTCACGCAGGTGCAACTGCTGGGCGCGGGTCTCGGCGACCGCCTTGGCCTGGTCGAACGCGGCCTGAAAGCGCTCGCGGTCGATGCTCATGAGCACATCGCCCGCTTTCACCTGCTGGTTATCCTGGACCTTGAGCTCTCGCACCCAACCCGAAACATCCGGGGCAATCACCACCACGTCGGCGCGAACCCGGGCGTCGCGGGTCCACGGCGTCAGCATGTAGTACTGCCAAAGGTGATAGCCGGCAAACACGGCGATGATCACCACACACAGGGTGACCAAGGTACGTACCGCTGTACGCATGGACTGACTCCTTACAAAGGCCCTAGCAGACGTACCACCAGGAACAAGATACAAACGAACAATGCCGCATCGAACAACGCTTCATGCCAGATCCAGCGTCCAAGCGGCGTGGCCTGCACCAGCAGGCGCAGCGCACCAGTCACCAGCAGCGCAATCAGCACGTAGATCAGAAACGGGCTGAGCAGCACACCGCCCACCGCCCATTCACGCAAGCCCATGCATTTCCTCCTGCCAACGGCACCACTTGCCCCAGCTCTTCTGTAACTGCAGCACGGCGCCCTCGGCCAGCCGCAGCGGGTCGCTCGGCGGCTGGCGGCGCAGGGCCGCGATGAATTGCTCACTGGCCGCATCCAGGCGCTGGCCGCGCCCCGGCGCCGGGCCTCTGGAAAGCACCGCTTCGACTTGCTGCAAGTATTGCCTTTGCGCCGCATCGAGCGGTGCCTGGGCCACAGCCAAGCACATGCGCAGGTGCACCAATTCATCGCCGATGTCCAGGCCGTGCAGGCCATCGTCCCAGCGTTTGCGCTGAGCTTCGGGCAGCTCGCTGGCATGGCGCGCCAGCTGCATCAGGCGGTCGGCCATGCGCCCGCCGAACCAACTGTCGGCGCCACGCAGGTCGCGGCGGGTCAGGCGAACCAGGTCACTCTGCGTCGCCGCGCGCAGCCGCCGGCCCAACCACGTTGGATGGCGGATCACCACCAGGCGGAAAGCCAATACCGCAGCGCCAACGCCCATCAGCATCGCCTGGGCGCTGTTGAGCATGCTCGCCACGTCAAAGTGCATGGCGTTGAGCGGCGACACCAACACAATGAAATGCAGGCAATACGAGGTGGCGGTAGCGCCGGTGCGCGGATGGGCCATGCCCAGGGCGCCGAAGAACAGCGGCACGCCCATGGCTAAACAGAGCATGGCGAAGCTGCTCCACTGCGGCAGGAGAATCTGCCCCACCACAAACGCCACCGGGATCGCCAGGAAAATCCCGCGCAAGAAACTCAAGCCGATCTGTGCGCCGTTCTCACGGCTGGCGAACAGGCTACAGACCACGCAAGTCAGCACCAGCCCGCCAGGTGCCGACGGCCAGGCGGTGGCTAACCAGAAACTGCTCATGACCAAAAACGCCAAGGCGCTGCGCGAGCCGAACAGCAGAGCCAGCGGCAGGTCACGATGCACGGCCAGACCTTGCGACATATCCTTGGGCGTCCTGCCCTCCTCGACATCCTGCAAAGCCTGGGTCGCCGCCATGGCGTAGTCCAGCAACAAGGCCATGCGCGCCAGGCAGTAATGTTCGGCAGAACTGATCTGCTCGTCGTGGGCGGCGTCCCAGATACGTTGGCGCAACAGCAACAGGCTCGGCAGTTCGGGCTGCGCCAACTGGGCGCGAACCTCATCCAGCCACGGCGAAAGGCGCTGGGCCTCCTGGTCATCGAGCTGGCGCCACTGCCGGCGTACCGAGCGCGAAATGCGCAGCAGCACCATCAGTTTCTGACTCAAGCCGCGAATGGCCCTGGCCCGCTGCCGGCCACTGCTGCCTTCAAACCAGGCGTGCTCGCGCTGCGAATCGATGGCGACGATCCGCCCCAGGATGTCCAACAAGCCTTGGCGCGCGCCCTCCTCACCGCCGAGCATGGCAGTCGACGCTTGCATGCCGTTTTGCCAGGCCTGGCGCGCCTGCCCGCCAAGCTGCTGCTCGACCCGCATAGGCCAGAGCAAGGCGCTGGTAGCGGTTGCACAGACGATGCCCAAGCAAATCTCGGTGCAGCGCGCTACCGCCTGATCGAACACCTGCAGCGGATGATCGATGGCCGGCAAGGCAATGATCGCCACGGTGTAGCCAGCCAGCACGAAGGCATACGACCAAGCACTGCGCAATTGCGTGGAAGCGGCGGTGCACAGCGCCAACCACAGCGCCAGGGTAAGCAGGAACAGCCACGGCGTCTGTGCGAACAAGCCGATGAACACCACCGACATAAAGGTGCCGACCAGGGTCCCGGCCAAGCGCGCCAGGCCCTTCTGCACCACCATGCCTGACAAAGGCTGGGCGACGATAAAGGCGGTCATCAAGGCCCAGGACGGCTGCTCCAACCCCCAGCGCATGGCCAGCCACAACGCCAGGCCGCCGCCCAACAGGGTCTTGATGGCGAACTTGATGGCGAGGTTGCTGGGTGCGAACAGGGCCTGGAGGGTGATGGGCACGAATCGGACCTTGCGGGGGTGATGAGTAGAACGATAGACAACGCTGGCAAGGATAAAGCGGAAACCAATAATTAGCTAGCTAATCATCTTTGTATGTTATTTGCGCTGTGCCCCGCTACGAGCGCGTCATCGACAAAAACCGCAGACAAAAAAATGGGCGACCGAAGTCGCCCTAAATGCCTTGCGTGCTCGTGAATCGGGAAGGATCAACGCGGTTTGCGTTTGTTCGAATCCTTCCAGATGAAAATGCCCAGACCGGCGAAGAACACCACCATCAACCCGACCGTTACCACACCCGCGATAACCACATTGTCGAAGAACATGTCGGCGCTCCCGTATTCGTTTGCCGTTGTCCGATGGGTGCAAGGTAACCAATACGAGGGAGGAAGAAATTGACCGGGGTCAATGGTGCCCGAGGCCGGGCACGCGAGGCGGGCGCAGGGTTGACCTGGGTCAAGTTTCAGCGTTTCTTGGGCTTGCCCTTGGGCTTGTTCTTTTTGGCCTGGCTCAACGGCATGGCCTGCTCGAAGGCCTGGCGCACTTCATTGAGGCGCTTGTCCTTGAGGTCATGGATACGTTTGGCGCGCTCGGCACCGAAGTCGATCAGGTTGTCTTCACTCATGGGCGGGCCCGACAGTCAGCAGAGACATGCATGATGAAGCCAGGCGCAGGCGTTGACCAGTCAGACTTCGATATCGACCAGCAAACCCTGCCTCGGACGCTCGCCGAGTGGCGCCACCGGAACAGTGTTATCGGCGTTGAGCTCTTCACCGGCAAGGGCTTCGTAACGCTCATCCTGGTTATTCTGCCGCCGCTGTTGCTGGCGGCGCTGCTCATCACGCAGCAGCAGGGCTTGCTCGTCAGGGTCGCGCTTGTGCTTGAGGTCGATGGCGCTTTCGCCGGAAGCAGGCTGCGCGGGGACCACCGGACGAATATCGGGGGTCGGCTTGACCGGATCCTGTTGCGAGGTCACGGGGGCGGCACTGAGCGGGATGATCGGCGGCAGCATGGGGAAGTTCTCCTGTCGCTACTGTGTCGGCCAGCCTTCAACTGTCTTGAGCCTGTAGCCAGGCGATTGTGCGGCGCATCACAGCGGCGCACCAGCAAGTATAGATGGGCTTACTGGGCTGGCTCCTCGTCCGGCTCATCCTCAGGCGACGGGCTGGTTTCGCTCCAGGGGCGCTTGTAGACCTGCTGCCAGACGCTATCGAGGTGCTCGCGCACCCCTTGCGGGGCGCTCTTGAGCGAGGCGCTGTCTTCGCGCTCTCCGCCAATGGGCTCCTCACCGGCCGGGGTAATCTGCGATTGTCCGGTGATGCTGTAAATGGCCTGGCCTTCGCGCATTTCGATGGCGATGTCATGGGGTTCGATACCGCCACCACAAAACGCATGGCTGGCCACGGTCAGCTCGGCGATGCCATCTTTATTAAGGTCGCTGACATCACTGACGTCGCTATAGAAGTCCACGTCCAGATCCAACCCCGGACACGTGGTCTCCTGCTCGATCTGCCAACGCGGCTTGAATGCATCGCTGTCCGAGCTGCGCGCATACAGGGTGGCCTTGAGCACCACCTTGTCGACTTCCTGCTCGCTCTCGGCATCGGTGGCCTGGCCATCGACCCGGCTCAGCACCAGTAGCCCTTCACCCTCACGGTCACGAAAGTGCACGCTCTTGATCGGCGTCTGCACGCCGAGCACTTCGAGCTGCTCGACCGGGATCGGTGGCAGGGTTTGAAAAGTGTTTTGGTCACAGGCGGCCAGTAGCAGCAAGCTGCCCAGGCCCAGGGAGGCGTTCAACCAGCGCTGCTTGGCAAGCATTCGACTTGGAGCCCTCGAGGTGTTGAGGTGTTCGTCGATGAAACAGCTAGACTCTTTATTCTTTGGTCTGCCCGGTCTATCCGTTAACATAGCCGGCTTTTCATCGGCGGGAGTTCAGGCAGTATGGCGCAGCAGTATCAACCGGGGCAACGCTGGATCAGCGACAGCGAAGCAGAGCTCGGCCTGGGTACCATCCTGGCGCAGGATGGCCGCCTGTTGACCGTGCTTTATCCGGCCACTGGCGACACCCGTCAGTATTCCCTGCGCAATGCGCCGCTGACCCGCGTGCGCTTCTCGCCAGGCGACCAGATCACTCACTTCGAGGGCTGGAAGCTGACCGTTCGCGAAGTTGAAGATATCGACGGCCTGATGGTCTACCACGGGCTCGACGGGCAAAACCAGCCGCGTACCCTGCCTGAGACCCAGCTGTCCAACTTCATCCAGTTCCGCCTGGCCAGCGACCGACTGTTCGCCGGGCAGATCGACCCACTGGCGTGGTTCTCGCTGCGTTACAACACCTTGCAGCACAACAGCAAACAGATGCTCTCGTCGCTGTGGGGCCTGGGCGGCTGCCGCGCCCAACCCATCGCCCACCAGTTGCACATTGCCCGCGAAGTGGCCGACCGGATCGCCCCGCGGGTACTGCTGGCCGACGAAGTCGGCCTGGGCAAGACCATCGAAGCCGGCCTGGTGATCCATCGCCAGCTACTGACTGGCCGCGCCAGCCGCGTGCTGATCCTGGTGCCAGAGAACCTGCAGCACCAATGGCTGGTGGAAATGCGTCGGCGTTTCAACCTGCAGGTGGCACTGTTCGATGCCGAGCGCTTCATCGAAAGCGATGCCAGCAACCCGTTCGAAGACGCTCAGTTGGCGTTGGTCGCGCTGGAATGGCTGGTCGACGACGAGAAAGCCCAGGACGCGCTGTTCGCCGCCGGTTGGGACTTGCTGGTAGTCGACGAAGCGCACCACCTGGTCTGGCATGAAGAACAGGTCAGCCCTGAATACGGCCTGGTCGAGCAACTGGCCGAGGTCATCCCCGGCGTGCTGCTGCTCACCGCCACGCCCGAGCAACTTGGCCAGGACAGTCACTTCGCCCGTCTGCGCCTGCTCGACCCGAACCGTTTCCACGACCTGGCCGCCTTCCGCGCCGAGAGCGAGAACTATCGCCCGGTAGCCGAAGCGGTGCAGGAGCTGCTCGAACAAGGCCGCCTGTCGCCCAAGGCCCACGCCACTATCCACGGCTTCCTCGGTGCTGAAGGCGAAGCGCTGCTGGCTGCGGTCAGCGATGGCGACAGCGAGGCCAGCGCGCGCCTGATCCGTGAGCTGCTCGACCGCCACGGCACCGGCCGGGTGCTGTTCCGTAACACCCGTGCTGCAGTCCAGGGCTTCCCTGAGCGTCAACTGCACCCCTACCCGCTGCCCAATCCCGAGCAATACGCCGAGCTGCCCAACGGCGAGCGCGCCGAGCTGTACCCGGAGGTGGCCTTCCAGGCCCAGGGCCCGGGCGACGAGGAAGAACGCTGGTGGCGCTTCGACCCACGGGTCGACTGGCTGATCGATACCCTGAAGATGCTCAAGCGCACCAAAGTGCTGGTGATCTGTGCCCACGCCGAGACCGCGATGGACCTGGAAGACGCCCTGCGCGTGCGCTCCGGCATCCCGGCAACCGTGTTCCACGAAGGCATGAGCATTCTTGAACGGGACCGCGCCGCAGCCTACTTCGCTGACGAAGAGTTCGGCGCCCAGGTGCTGATCTGCTCGGAAATCGGCAGTGAGGGGCGTAACTTCCAGTTCGCCCACCACCTGGTGATGTTCGACCTGCCGGCCCACCCCGACCTGCTCGAGCAGCGTATTGGTCGTCTTGACCGGATTGGCCAGAAGCACACTATCCAACTGCACATCCCCTACTTGCAGGACAGCCCGCAAGAGCGCCTGTTCCAGTGGTACCACCTGGCGCTGAACGCTTTCCTCGCCACCTGCCCGACTGGCAGCGCCCTGCAGCATCGCTTCGGCCCACGCCTGTTGCCGCTGCTCGAAAGCGGTGAAACCGGCACCTGGGACAAGTTGGTCGCCGAGGCGAAAACCGAGCGCGAGAACCTTGAAGCTGAACTGCACAGCGGTCGTGACCGCCTGCTCGAGCTCAATTCGGGTGGTGCTGGCGAAGGCCAGGCGTTGGTTGAAGCGATTCTCGAACAGGACGACCAGTTCGCCCTGCCGATCTACATGGAAACCTTGTTCGATGCCTTCGGTATCGACAGCGAAGACCATTCGGAAAACGCCCTGATCCTCAAGCCGAGCGAGAAGATGCTCGACGCCAGCTTCCCGCTGGGCGACGACGAAGGCGTGACCATCACCTACGACCGCGCCCAGGCACTGTCGCGCGAAGACATGCAGTTCCTGACCTGGGAACACCCAATGGTCCAGGGCGGCATGGATTTGGTGTTGTCCGGCTCTATGGGCAACACCGCCGTGGCGCTGATCAAGAACAAAGCGCTCAAGCCGGGTACCGTGTTGCTCGAGCTGCTGTATGTCAGCGAAGTGGTAGCACCACGCAACTTGCAGCTGGGCCGATACCTGCCGTCGGCGGCGCTGCGCTGCCTACTCGATGCCAATGGCAACGACCTGGCCGCACGGGTGGCGTTCGAAACGCTCAACGACCAGCTCGAAAGCGTGCCACGCGCCAGCGCCAACAAATTCATCCAGGCGCAGCGCGATGCGCTTGCGCAGCGGATTGCTGGCGCCGACGCGAAGATCTTGCCGGTCCATGTCGAGCGCGTGGCCGAGGCGCAACGGCGCCTGGCGGCTGAGGCCGACGAAGAGCTGGCGCGTTTGACCGCGCTCAAAGCGGTTAACCCGAGCGTGCGCGACAGTGAGATCGATGCGCTGCGCAAACAGCGGGTTGATGGCTTGGCCATGCTGGAGAAGGCGGCGCTGCGGTTGGAAGCGATTCGCGTGTTGGTTGCAGGCTAAATTTAAGGTTGTAACTATTGGGGCTGCTTCGCAGCCCATCGCTGGCTTGCCTGCGATGGGCCGCAAAGCGGCCCCAATTGCTTAGAGCCCACCGCTATTAAACCAATAACCAAATGGTAGAGAGCAAAATGCCATTAATCAGGAAGGCTTAAGCACCTCTTCCTATACTGCTTGCTGAACAGTCTCCATCCAGATTCCCTGGAGACGCGTGCAGGGTCGACGAAGAGGCAAGCAATGGACTGGCTGGGACTGCAATTGTTCGCCGATTTGCCGGCTACGGGACAGATCGTTCTCGACTGCCGTCACGAACCGTTCCTGGTAGCGCTCGCCTATCTGGTGGTCTGTGCGGCGTGCTTCGCCACCCTGGACATGGCCGAACGGCAAAGCAACAGCGAAAACCTCGGTGCGCGCCGGCAATGGCGCATCCTGGGTGCCTGTTGCCTGGCCGGTGGGGTATGGGCCATGCACTTCATCAGCATGCTGGCATTCCGCGCACCGCTGGAAATCCACTACGACGTGCCCATGACCGGGCTGTCCCTGTTGATCGCCCTGCTCGCCTCTTGGCTGGCGATGAACAGCCTGGACCGCAGTGAAATGCGCCCGCGTCACTATCTTCAGGCCGCCGTCTTCATCGGCCTGGGCATCACCTTGATGCACTACGTGGGCATGGCCGCCCTGCAAACCAGCGCTCAACAGTACTACCAGACCCACCTGCTGCTGGCCTCGTTGGGCATTGCCATCGCCGCCAGCCTGGTAGCCTTGTTGATGGCGCGCCACTTGCGCAACGGCAGTGGCACCTTGCACCTGGCCATGAAATATGGCGCCAGCGTGCTGATGGCGGCCGGTATCGTGGTCACCCACTTCACTGGCATGGCTGCCATGACCCTGGTGATCCCAACGGACGCCGCCCTCAGCCTGCCATCGACCGACAACAGCTTGCAAATGGGCTTGACCATCGCTTTCATCACCCTGCTGATCAGCGGCAGCAGCATCAGCGCCGCACTCGCCGACAAAAAACTGCAAAGCAAAGAACACGACCTGCGTCGGGTCAGCGTGCTGCTCAGCCAATTGGACCAAGCCCGTGTTTCGCTGCAGCAAGCCGCCCACTACGACGCCCTGACCAACCTGGTCAATCGCCGCGGCTTCAACCAAGTGTTTGCCGAGCGCCTGGCCGAACAAGCCGCCAACGACGGCATGCTGGCGGTGATGTTTCTCGACATCGATCACTTCAAACGCATCAACGACAGCCTCGGCCATGCCGCCGGCGACGACCTGCTCAAGGTCATCGCCAGCCACATCAAGGCCGCCACCCGCAGCCAGGACCTGGTGGCGCGCTTTGGCGGCGACGAGTTCTGCATCGTCACCAGCCTGAATAACCGCGATGAAGCACGCCAGCTGGCGCTGCGCATCATGCACCGGATGAAAGACCCGATCGATCTGGGCGGCCGGCGCATGGTGATGACCACCAGCATTGGCATCAGTATCTTCCCCGACGATGGCCGCAACGCCGAGGAGCTGCTGAAAAACGCCGATCTGGCCCTGTATCAATCCAAGGGCTGTGGGCGCAATAACCTGAATTTCTTCAATAGCGGCCTGCGTACCCGCGCCACCCTGGAGCTGCAATTGGAAGAGGAACTGCGCGTGGCCCTGCTCGAAGAGCGCGGCCTGTGCGTGCACTACCAGCCGATCTTCGATTTGCACAACGGCCAGGTAGCCAAGCTCGAAGCCTTGGTCCGCTGGCAGCACCCCCAGCACGGCCTGCTTGGGCCGGATCGCTTCATCGGGATTGCCGAAGCCAACGGCCTGATCGCCGACCTTGACCTGTGGGTGCTGCGCCGCGCCTGTGAAGACCTGGCCCAGCTCAATCGCCACGGCTATACCAGCCTCAAGGTGACGGTCAATTGCTCGGCATTGACCCTGGGCCGCGAAGAGCTGGCCACCGAGGTGGAACTGGCGCTGTTCCAAGCAGGCCTGTCGCCACGGCAATTGGAGCTGGAGGTGACCGAAAATGCCCTGATGGGCGACATCAATCGCACCATCAACCTGCTCAAGCGCATCCGCGCCCAGGGCGTGGCGCTGTCGATCGACGACTTCGGCACCGGCTATTCGTCACTGGCCTACCTCAAGCGCCTGCCGCTGGACGTGCTGAAGATCGACCGTTCGTTCATCCAGGACGTCCCGGCCAGCCAGAAAGACCGCGAGATCGTCCAGGCGATCATCATGATGGCCCACACCCTGCACCTACAGGTGGTCACCGAGGGCGTGGAAACCGTTGAACAACACGAATTCCTCGCCGCCCACAGCTGCGACTACCTGCAAGGCTACCTGCTCAGCCGCCCGGTACCGCTGGGCGAACTGCGCCCGGTGCTAGAACGCCTCGACCGCCAGGACAGCGACTTCAGTCCTTGTGTCGATACAGTTCTACCAGGGTCGCCGGATCTTTTTGCAGATACCCCTGGCTACCATGCAAACGCATCAATTGCGCGGCGAGGCCACTGAGCGGGGTTGCCGTGCCCTGCTCGCGAGAAAATTTCACGGCGGTATCCAGGTCCTTGAGCAAGGTGCGCACATGCCACTTGATCGGTTCGAAGCGGCTCTCGGCCATTTGCGGGGCAAGGATCTGCAAAGGCTTGGAGTCAGCGAAGCCGCCCGCCAGCGCCTCGGCGATCAGGCCGGCCTCGACCCCCGACTGCTCGGCCAGTGCAACCACCTCGGCGATCACCAGCGCATTGCAGGCGACGATCATCTGGTTGCAGGCCTTGGTCACCTGCCCTGCGCCAACGCCGCCCATGTGCGTCACCCGCTGGCCGAGGTTGAGCAGCACCGGGCGTGCCCTGGCCAAATCCTCGGCCGCACCGCCAACCATGATCGCCAGCGTCCCCGCCTCCGCCCCCGGAGTGCCGCCCGACACCGGTGCATCCAACCAGGCCATGCCACACAGCGCCGCCAGCTCCGCGGCCATTTCGCGGGTCGCGGTCGGCTCCAGGCTGGAGAAGTCCACCAGCAGCTGCCCGCTGCGCCCGCCCCGGGCCACACCCTGCTCGCCGAATACCACCTCGCGCACCACGGCGGTATCCGCCAGGCACAGCAGCACCATGTCGGTATCGCGGCATAGCTCTGCGGGGCTGGCAGCCAGACGGGCGCCCGCCTCGACCAGCTCGGCGCATTTGTCCGGGCTGCGATTCCATACCGTCAGCCGATAGCCCGCGGCCAACAACCGCCGGCACATCGGCAGGCCCATCAGACCGATTCCGGCGAATCCTAACGCAGGCAGTGCAGTACTCATGAACGACTCCAGATTAAAGAAGGGTGACAAACGGGCGATGTAATGCCATCGCGAAAGAAAAACCCTTAGAAGCTGTAAGGCAAACCCCTATCGCACCCGTAAATGGCGCACTGATACAGTCGCGAACTTCTCCGTGATGGCCAGATGATACTCACCTCTTCGGGCCAACCACTCCAGGCAAATGGCGCACTATGACCTCTACCAATAATTCTGCCAATGCGGTGCCCGAGTCGGCGATCCCCTCCACCGCGCTGATGACAGCAGCGCGTGAACCGCTGCCCACTCGCAGCGTGCCGGCGCAGCAGTACCTGTATTACACCGAGCAGGATATCCAGCGCATCCTCGACAACCTCGATGGCCTGCGCGACCTGGTGTTCCCCCAGAACGGCCACATCGAGGACGAAAGCCAACTGCGCCTGGAGCAGCAATTTCCTTCGGTGTGCCTGATCGGCCTTGGCCGCTGCGGCTCGAACATTGCCCTGGACGTGGCGGAGCTGGTCTACAACGCTCGCACCTTCTTCCTCAACGAGTTCAACAACGAGGATCGCCACAAAGGTGAATCGGGCTACAGCCCGGCACGCTGGATTCGCCAGAACCTGCGCCTGGTGCAGAACAAAGGTGCAAAACCGGTGTTTCTGGTCGAGCCATTGGTGATGCTCGGTGACCTGGACAAGGACATCGCCGGGCGCATCCGCTTCTCGCGCAAGGGTGAGCGCGGCGGCTTCCTGCGGGACTACAGCAAAATGAAGATCATGGACCTGTCCGAGGTCCATGCCGGTGGTGCCGGTAACGCACCGATCCTCGGTCAGTACCTGGCCAAGATCATCCTCAACAAAGACACCCAGCGTTTCTCCAGCGCCGACTGGAAACTGATTCACTCGTACCTGATCGACTCCTGCGGGATCAAGGCCAACCAGTCGCGGCTGTACTTCTATATCTTCAGCGCCGGTGGCGGTACCGGCTCGGGCATGGCGTCGGAATTCGGCCTGGCCCAGCAGTACTCGTACATGAACAAAACCTTCGACACCAAGCCTGCCGACGAGAACGACGGCAAGAGCGGGCATTCGTTCGTCTTCGAACCGATCTTCACCAGCGGCATCTGCGTGCTGCCCAATGCCTCGGATCATCGCAGCGAAATGTCCGAAGCGCTGCACATCAACGCCGGTCGTCTGCTGTGCAAATACCTGTCCGAGGAATGGGACTTTTCCTATAACTTCGACAACGAAGACAGCAGCGAAGCCAGCGTCATGGGCCGCATCCGCCCGTGGAACGCGATGATGCTGATTTCCAACGACATCATGCGCTACGCCGAAGAAAGCGATGACGGCACCATTCAGAACATCGACGTCAACGCGATGGAGAAGCACGCCAACCAGTACATCTCCCAACAAATCTTCAACATCCTCACCGCCCAGGCGGTGACCACCGATTACGATCAGAACTACTTCCGCCGCGCCGGCATCGACATTGGCGAAACCATTCGCCTGGACGCCAATGACCTGTTCATGAGCCTGGCCGGCCCAGTGGCGATTGCCTATGCCGAATCGGTGGTGCCGGAGATCCCGGCGCAGGGGTCGGACAAGTTCAAGGTATTCGAGCGCGAAGCACCGCGCCTGGACATCGATGATCTGTTCTTCCGCTCCATCGACCTGCCGCACTTCAACAAGCAGACCCAGGCCATCGAAGGCATCAGCCTGCTGCCGATCGAGTCGCGCCGTTATCGCGCGGCGCTGGAGCAGTACCAGGCCTCAGGCTTCGACCCGGCGGCATTGCATGACCTGCACTTCTTCAAGAACTGCTCGTCGGTGGTATCGATCGTCTCGCTGCCCAAGGACTACAAGCTGTCGTACATGGACCTGAACCGGCTCAAGACCCACCTCAACAGCCTGTTCCCCAACACCACCCTCAAGCGTTACGCGCTGGTGATCGGCGCCTCGGCCAACCTGTCGCTGACCACCTTGATCGCCAAGAGCCCGTGTTTGTCGGACGACTTCCTGACCTTGATCGTAGCGTTCATCAAGCGCTGCTTCGCGCGTAACCCGTACCGCTTCGACGATACCCTGGACAACGCCATCCTGGAGTTCATCACCAGCGAGCACTTCGAGGAAGAGCGCATTGACGAGTTGCTCAATGAGTTCGAGAACCCGGCGAAGATCCTCGATACCAACTGGTATGCGATCAAGCCGATGTACGAGAAGAAGTACCGCGAACTGATCAACGACAAGAGCCGGTTTGTCTCGATCAATGACATTCGCTTGTCGCGCGAGTGCGTGAAGAAGGCGGTGAAATACCTGCGCGAGATCTTCCGCCACCGGATCGGTAAGACCCGGGTCATCTCGCTCAATAGTCATACCGGGCGCGTCGACTACTGAGGCACTGGGGCCGCCGCGCGGCCCATCGCAGGCTGTCGCCAGCTCCCCCAGGTACAGCGCTGCAGGTGAGCGCGACGCGAGACTGTGGAAGCCGGCTTGCCCGCGAAGGGCCGCTCTGCGGCCCCATTACGCATTCCGTAAACTGTTACCGCTGCGCCGAATCAACCCGGCACTGTTACCAACTTCCACCTTACGTGCGCGTCAACACGCACTTATTTGATGCGCCTGCACATTTTCACGCACCAAAAAAGCGCGACATCACTGCGTTTTCTTCTCTTGCATCACCACGAACGGCGAAACCACCACCGCCCAGATCTCTGGATCGCGGCTTTGCAGGTCAAGCGCCTGCTCTGCCGACAATGCCCCAACAGTGCCATCACTACGCCACTTGGCGAAGATCTCGCTGCGATTCTCGGCCATCGCCTCGGCAACGGCGATCAGGTCCAACTCAGGCGCGACCCAAATCAGGTCACCCTTGGCCCAAAATCGTTCCAACGCGTTCCACTCGATGATTGCAGTCTCGCCGAGCAATTTGGCATAGAGGGTGCTTGTTTGATCAGTCATGGGTTCCTACCGGCAAAAATCGGCCAATGAAAAAGGTCGGCATTTTTGCAGAAAAACCCGGTTTCAAATACGTAAATTGGTCGATTGGTCCCGAACTTGTGGGGTGGGGCTGGCGATGCAGGCAAAGTGATGGCGCTTTTCTGTATCTTTGTGTCGATCAAGCGACACCTCGGCAATTTGGCGCTTTTCAGCCGCTTTTCAAGCGCTTGGACAGCGCTCTACACTGTACCGGTACAGTTCCGGGACATGTTCCGGGGGAAGGTGGGCTTGCGTCTGGCATGGCCATGCCGCAAATCCCGCCCGGTCTGTAGCCCTGGCCGCCAGGACTATAAGAATTACAACAGAATGAGTGGAGCACTATGATCAAGATTTCCAAGCTGTTCGCCGCAATGGTTCTGGCCGGGGTAGCCAGCCATTCGTTTGCCGCCGACACCATCAAGATCGGTATCGCCGGTCCCAAGACGGGTCCTGTGACCCAGTACGGCGACATGCAGTTCATCGGCGCCAAACAGGCCATCAAGGACATCAACGCCAAGGGCGGCGTCGATGGCAAAATGCTTGAAGCCAAGGAATACGACGACGCGTGCGACCCGAAACAGGCCGTGGCAGTCGCCAACAAAGTGGTCAACGATGGCGTCAAGTTCGTGATCGGCCACCTGTGCTCCAGCTCCACCCAGCCTGCGTCCGACATCTATGAAGATGAAGGCGTGATCATGATCACCCCCGCCGCCACCAGCCCGGAAATCACTTCCCGTGGTTACAAGCTGATCTTCCGCACCATCGGCCTGGACAGCGCTCAAGGCCCAGCTGCCGGCAACTACATCGCCGACCACGTCAAGCCGAAGGTCGTTGCTGTTCTGCACGACAAACAGCAATACGGCGAAGGCATCGCCACTGCGGTCAAGACCACCCTGGAAGGTAAAGGCACCAAGGTTGCCGTGTTCGAAGGCCTGAACGCTGGCGACAAGGACTTCTCCTCGATCATCCAGAAGCTCAAGCAAGCCAACGTCGACTTCGTCTACTACGGCGGCTACCACCCAGAGCTGGGCCTGATCCTGCGCCAAGCCCAGGAAAAAGGTCTGAAAGCCAAGTTCATGGGCCCAGAAGGCGTCGGCAACGACTCCATCTCGCAGATTGCCCAAGGCGCTTCCGAAGGCCTGCTGGTCACCCTGCCTAAGTCCTTCGACCAGGATCCTGCCAACAAGGCCATCGCCGATGCGATCAAGGCTGACGGCAAAGACCCAAGCGGTCCATTCGTGTTCCCAGCCTACTCGGCTGTCGAGCTGATCGCCGAAGGCATCAAGGCAGCCAAGTCCGAAGACACCGACAAAGTAGCCGAGGCCATCCACGCCGGTACCTTCAAGACCCCGACTGGCGACCTGTCGTACGACAAGAATGGCGACCTGAAAGACTTCAAGTTCGTGGTCTACGAATGGCACTTCGGCAAACCGAAGACCGAAGTCTCCCCTCAGTAACTGCGTGACTAAATAGCTGAGCTAACGAGCCCACTGTGCGAGCAGTGGGCTTTGTTTTACGAGGTTCATGGACCTGATTCCCGCGATCCGGGGGCCGGTTCACCTGAAAATCTTAAAACCGTCACTCGCGGTTTCCTGGCCTACCCCCGCCAGTGAAATGCAAATCAGGTTTTTAGGAGCGCTGTAATGCCTGAGATCTACCATTTCTTCCAACAACTGGTTAATGGATTGACCATCGGCAGCACCTACGCCTTGATCGCCATCGGTTACACGATGGTGTACGGCATCATTGGCATGATCAACTTCGCCCACGGCGAGGTGTACATGATCGGTTCCTATGTGGCCTTCATCGCCCTTGCCGGGCTGGCCATGATGGGCATCGACTCGCTGCCGATCCTGATGACCGTGGCGTTCGTCGCGACGATCTTCGTTACCAGTGCCTATGGCTACAGCATCGAACGGGTTGCCTATCGCCCTCTGCGTAACAGCAACCGTCTGATCCCGCTGATTTCCGCTATCGGCATGTCGATTTTCCTGCAGAACACCGTGCTGCTATCGCAGGACTCCAAGGACAAGTCCATCCCGAACCTGATTCCGGGGAGCATCTCCTTCGGCCCAGGTGGCGCGGAGGAAGTCCTGATTTCCTACATGCAGATCCTGGTGTTCATCGTCACCCTGGTGGCCATGACCCTGCTGACCCTGTTCATCTCCCGTTCTCGCCTGGGCCGCGCCTGCCGCGCCTGTGCCGAGGACATCAAGATGGCCAACCTGCTAGGCATCAACACCAACAACATCATTGCCCTGACCTTCGTCATCGGTGCCGCGTTGGCGGCGGTGGCGGCTGTATTGCTGAGCATGCAATACGGCGTGATCAACCCCAACGCCGGTTTCCTGGTAGGCCTGAAGGCCTTCACCGCGGCGGTATTGGGCGGCATCGGCAGCATTCCGGGCGCCATGCTCGGCGGGCTGGTGCTGGGCGTGGCCGAAGCCTTCGGCGCCGACATCTTCGGCGACCAATACAAGGATGTGGTGGCGTTCGGTCTCTTGGTTCTGGTGCTGTTGTTCCGGCCGACCGGCATCCTGGGCCGTCCGGAGGTTGAAAAAGTATGAACAAAAATCTCAAACAGGCGTTTTTCAGCGCCTTGCTGGTGTGGGCCGTGGCCTTCCCGGTGCTAGGCCTGAAGCTGAGCATCGACGGCATCAACCTGATCGTGCACAGCCAGGGGCCGTTCACCCTCACGGTGATCGCCGTGTGCTCGGTGCTGATGTTCTTGCGGGTGCTGTTCGACAAGCAGTGGAGCGCCGTCACCTCCAGAGGCTCGGACCGCAAGCTGATCTCGCCGGCAGTGAGCAACTTCCTCACCCTGCCCAAGACCCAGCGCTGGATCATCCTCGGCCTGATCGTAGTGGCGCTGGTGTGGCCGTTCTTCGGTTCACGCGGCGCGGTCGACATTGCCACGCTGATCCTGATCTACGTGATGTTGGGCCTGGGCCTGAACATCGTGGTCGGACTGGCTGGCCTGCTCGATCTGGGTTACGTCGGTTTCTATGCCGTCGGCGCCTACAGCTACGCGATGCTGTCGCACTACTACGGGTTGAGCTTCTGGATCTGCCTGCCGATCGCCGGCCTGATGGCAGCCACCTTCGGCTTCCTGCTGGGCTTCCCGGTATTGCGTCTGCGCGGTGACTACCTGGCGATCGTGACCCTCGGTTTCGGTGAGATCATCCGCCTGTTCCTGCGTAACCTCACCGATCTGACCGGCGGCCCCAACGGCATCAGCAACATCGAGAAGCCGACGTTCTTCGGCTTGACCTTCGAGCGGCGTGCGGCCGAGGGGATGCAAACCTTCCACGAGTTCTTCGGCCTGCCTTACAACTCGATCAACAAGGTCATCTTCCTCTACCTGGTAGCGCTGCTGTTGGCCCTGTTGGCGCTGTTCGTCATCAACCGCCTGCTGCGCATGCCGATTGGCCGCGCCTGGGAAGCCTTGCGTGAAGACGAAATCGCCTGCCGCGCATTGGGCCTGAACCCCACCGTGATCAAGCTCTCGGCGTTCACCCTGGGCGCCTGCTTCGCCGGTTTCGCCGGTAGCTTCTTCGCCGCACGGCAAGGGTTGGTGACGCCGGAGTCGTTCACCTTCATCGAGTCGGCGATCATCCTCGCCATCGTCGTGCTCGGCGGCATGGGCTCTCAGTTGGGCGTGATCCTCGCGGCCATCGTGATGATCCTGCTGCCAGAGCTGATGCGTGAGTTCAGCGAGTACCGGATGCTGATGTTCGGTGCGCTGATGGTGTTGATGATGATCTGGCGTCCGCAAGGCTTGCTGCCTATGCAACGTCCACATTTGGAGCTGCGTCGATGAGCCGCGAAATTCTGCAAGTCAGCGGCCTGAGCATGCGCTTCGGCGGCTTGTTGGCGGTCAACGGCGTGGCCCTGACCGTCAAGGAAAAACAGGTGGTGGCGCTGATCGGCCCGAACGGCGCCGGCAAGACCACGGTGTTCAACTGCCTGACCGGCTTCTACAAGCCAAGCGGCGGCACCATCCTGCTCGACGGCCAGCCGATCCAGGGCCTGGCCGGCCACCAGATCGCCCGCAAGGGCGTGGTGCGTACGTTCCAGAACGTGCGTTTGTTCAAGGAAATGACCGCGCTGGAAAACCTGCTGATTGCCCAGCACCGGCACTTGAACACCAACTTCTTCGCAGGCCTGTTCAAGACTCCAAGCTTCCGCCGCAGCGAGCGTGAGGCCATGGAGCGCGCGCAGTACTGGCTGGAGAAGGTCAACCTGACCGAGTTCGCCAACCGTACCGCCGGCACCCTGGCGTACGGCCAGCAGCGACGCCTGGAGATCGCCCGCTGCATGATGACCCAACCGCGGATCATCATGCTCGACGAGCCAGCCGCTGGCTTGAACCCCAAGGAAACCGAAGACCTCAAGGCACTGATCGGCTATCTGCGCGAATCCCACAACGTGACCGTGCTGCTGATCGAGCACGACATGAAGCTGGTGATGAGCATCTCCGACCATATCGTGGTGATCAACCAGGGTACGCCCCTGGCCGACGGCACGCCGGAGCAGATCCGCGACAATCCTGAAGTGATCAAGGCCTACCTGGGGGAAGCGTAAATGCTCAAGTTCGAAAACGTTTCCACCTTCTACGGCAAGATCCAGGCACTGCACAGCGTCAACGTCGAGATCAACCAGGGCGAAATCGTCACCCTGATCGGCGCCAACGGTGCCGGCAAGTCGACCTTGCTGATGACCCTGTGCGGCTCGCCCCAGGCGCATAGCGGCAGCATCAAGTACCTGGGCGAAGAGCTGGTTGGCCAGCCTTCCTCACACATCATGCGCAAGAGCATCGCGGTGGTCCCCGAAGGCCGCCGGGTGTTCGCTCGCCTGACGGTCGAGGAAAACCTGGCCATGGGCGGCTTCTTCACCAACAAGGGCGACTACCAGGAACAATTGGACAAGGTCCTGGAGTTGTTCCCGCGCCTGAAGGAGCGCTACATCCAGCGCGGTGGCACCATGTCCGGCGGTGAACAGCAGATGCTCGCCATCGGTCGCGCGTTGATGAGCAAGCCCAAGCTGCTGCTGCTCGATGAACCGTCGCTGGGCTTGGCGCCGATCATCATCCAGCAGATCTTCGACATCATCGAACAGCTGCGTCGTGATGGCGTGACGGTGTTCCTGGTCGAGCAGAACGCCAACCAGGCGTTGAAGATCGCTGACCGTGCCTATGTGTTGGAAAACGGCCGGGTGGTGATGCAGGGCACTGGTGAAGCGTTGTTGAGTGATCCAAAGGTACGTGACGCGTATCTGGGTGGTTGATCGACATTGCACACAGAAAGGGCCTTCGGGCCCTTTTTTCATGGGCGCCCGAACCTGCTGTAGCAGCCCACTCTCCCACACCAGGGTGAGCGTGGGAGCGGGCTTGCCCCGCGATAGGGCCAGCACCGCCACAACGCAAATGCCCTTGTGCCCCGCGACCATGCTGGGTAACGTGCCCACTTCATCCGCTGTGACCCCGGAGCCTCATCCATGCGCCTCACCCCTCCCCTGTTGCTCGCCGCCCTGCTGCCTCTGTTCGCCGGCTGCCAGATACTGGCGGACAAACCGAGCGATCCAGACCTCGGCACCACGCGCATGCAGGGCGAACTGAGCGCCAGCGGTGGCAAACTGCTGTTCAAGCCGTGCAGTGAAAGCCGCTTGTTCGTGGTCAATGACGCCGGCACCACCGGCATTCTGCAAGAAGCGGCAAACCTGGCCGATGATGCCGGCGACAAGCTGTTCGCCGATGTCCGTGCCCGCCTGACCGGCAGCAAGCAGGCCAATACCGATGGCCAACTCGACGTCCGTCGCCTGTATCGCCTCGAGCCTTCGACCAACGCCTGCGAAGACCCCAACTTCAAACAGCTGACCCTGCGCGCCGGCGGCCATGAGCCGGAGTGGGACATCAAGGCCAGCGGCAAGGGCATGGTGCTCAACCGGGTCGGCCAAGAGCCACTGCCACTGCCCTTTCTGGAAGAACAAGTCCCTGGCGGCGGCCTGACCCTGAGCAGCGAAGCCAATGGTAAACAGGTCGAGCTGTGGGTCTCCCCGCAGCGCTGCGTCGACAGCGCCACCGGTGCCATCCGCCACCTGCGCGCGCAGCTGAAGATCGACGGCCAGACCCTGCAAGGCTGCGGTTACTATGGCGGCGCTCGCGACAACTGATCGTCGGGCACTTTTATCCTGCCAGTCAGGGCGGCGAACAGCTTATACTTGGCGGTTTGAGTAAAGCCGCCGGCCGCCCATGGCCGGGATACTGGACCCTGCCATGCTACGAATCACCGAACTGAAGCTGCCCCTGGACCATCCCGACGAAGCCCTGCGCGAGGCCATCGTCCAGCGCCTGGGCATTCGCGATGACCAACTGCTCAGCTTCACCCTGTTCAAGCGCAGCTACGACGCCCGCAAGAAAAACAGCGAACTGCTGTTCATCTATACCATCGACCTGCAGGCGGCCAACGAAGCCGAGCTGCTGGCCAAGTTCGCTGACGATCGCAACATCAGCGTGGCGCCAGATGTCAGCTACAAGTACGTCGGCCAAGCGCCGGCCAACCTTGACCAGCGTCCGCTGGTGGTGGGCTTTGGCCCCTGCGGCATCTTCGCCGGGCTATTGCTGGCACAGATGGGCTTCAAGCCGATCGTACTCGAGCGCGGCAAGGAAGTTCGCCAGCGCACCAAGGACACCTGGGGCCTGTGGCGTAAAAGCGTGCTCAACCCTGAGTCCAACGTGCAGTTCGGCGAAGGCGGCGCCGGGACCTTCTCCGACGGCAAGCTCTACAGCCAGATCAAAGACCCGCAGCACCATGGCCGCAAGGTCCTGGAAGAGTTCGTCAAGGCCGGTGCGCCGGACGAGATCCTCTACATCAACAAGCCGCACATCGGCACCTTCCGCCTGACCGGCATGGTCGAGAACATGCGCGCCGAGATCATCGCCCTGGGCGGTGAAGTGCGCTTCGAGCAAAAGGTCAGCGACCTGCTGATCGACGGCGAACAGCTCACCGGCGTGGTGCTCGACAGCGGCGAACAGCTGCACTCGCGCCATGTGGTCCTGGCCCTGGGCCACAGCGCCCGTGACACCTTCCGCATGCTGCATGGCAAGGGCGTGTTCATGGAGGCCAAGCCGTTCTCGGTCGGTTTCCGTATCGAGCACCCCCAGACCCTGATCGACAAGGCTCGCCTGGGCAAATACGCCGGTCACCCGAAGCTGGGCGCCGCCGACTACAAGCTGGTGTACCACGCCAAGAACGGTCGTTCGGTGTACAGCTTCTGCATGTGCCCGGGCGGCACCGTGGTCGCCGCGACCAGCGAGCCAGGCCGGGTGGTGACCAACGGCATGAGCCAATACTCGCGTAACGAGCGCAATGCCAACTCCGGCATCGTCGTGGGTATCGATCCGGAGCGTGATTATCCGGGTGGTCCACTGGCTGGCATTGAACTGCAGGAGCGCCTTGAAGCGCACGCCTACGTGATGGGTGGCAGCAACTATCAGGCGCCGGCGCAACTGGTTGGTGACTTCGTTGCCGGACGTCCTTCGACCGCGCTCGGTAGTGTCGAGCCGTCGTACAAGCCGGGGGTGACCCTGGGTGACCTGGCACCGAGCCTACCAGACTTCGCTATCGAAGCGATTCGTGAGGCGCTGCCAGCCTTCGACCGGCAGATCAAGGGCTATAACCTGCACGATGCAGTCCTGACCGGGATTGAAACCCGTACCTCTTCGCCGCTGCGTATCACCCGTGATGCGAGCTATCAGAGCGTCAATCTCAAGGGGCTGTTCCCCGCGGGTGAAGGCGCAGGCTATGCCGGCGGGATTCTCTCGGTGGTCGCCGTATCATTAAAAATGGCGGGGGGGGGGGGGGGGGGGGGGGGGGGGGGGGGGGGGGGGGGGGGGGGGGGGGGGGGGGGGGGGGGGGGGGGGGGGGGGGGGGGGGGGGGGGGGGGGGGGGGGGGGGGGGGGGGGGGGGGGGGGGGG
>NZ_JBCPSP010000051.1:0-31032 GCF_051129895.1 Pseudomonas sp. Je.1.5.c | reverse complement strand
ATAAAGACCTGACTAGCGCTGCATCCCCCAACGCCGAACGGTCACCCGCTCCAGGGTATTGAACACCAGCCCTTCCACCAACAGGCCGATCAAGATCACCACCGCCAAGCCGGCGAACACCTTGTCGGTGTACAGCTCATTACGGTTCTGGAAAATGTACCAGCCCAGCCCGCCCTTGCCGCTGCTGGCACCAAACACCAGTTCGGCAGCGATCAGCGTGCGCCAGGCAAACGCCCAGCCGATTTTCAAACCCGACAAGATCGACGGCAGCGCCGCCGGCACCAGGATGTGCAGCACCAGGCGCAAACCCTTCAGGCCATAGTTTCGCCCAGCCATGCGCAGCGTCTCGGACACGCCAAGAAAACCTGCATAGGTATTCAGCGCCAGCGCCCACAGCACCGAGTGCACCAGAACGAAGATCAGGCTGTTATCGCCCAGGCCAAACCAGAGCAGCGCCAGCGGCAGCAAGGCAATCGCCGGCAATGGGTTGAACATCGAGGTCAAGGTGCCGAGCAAGTCCCGGCCAAATTGGGTCGACACTGCCAGGCTAGTGAGGCCGAAGGCCAGCACGATGCCCAGCACGTAGCCCTTGAGCAGCACGATCAGCGAAACGCCGACCTTGGCCGGTAGCTCGCCGCTGAGCATGCCGTCCCACAGGGCAACAGCGGTTTGTAGAAAGCTCGGCAGCAGCAGGTCGTTATCGGTGTAGCGCGCTGCAATCTCCCACAGCAGCGCCAACACAATCAGGATCACCGTCTTGCGCAGCCAACCTTGCTGCCACAAGCGCTGGACCAGCGGCAGTTGGCGTTCCAGAGGCACACTGAGCAGCGGCTGCAGCTGCACCTCGTATTCCTGACGTGCAGGGGTAGTGGTCATGGCACGAGCTCCTGTCAGTAGGCGATGCGGATATCGTTGAAACCCAGGTCTGCGGTTTGTGCAGGCTCTTGGGCTTCATCGAACAGCAAACGGTGGATACGTCGAGCGCTGGCCTGGAAATCACTGGCGCCCAGGCTGCCCAGATCGTACTGGTGGCTATGCACCTCGGCGCGCACCCGCCCAGGGTGGGGCGAGAGCAGCAGGATGCGGTTGCCGACCACCAACGCCTCTTCGATGGAGTGAGTGACGAACAACAGGGTGAAACGCACCTCTTCCCACAACAGCAGCAGTTCTTCCTGCATCTTGCGCCGGGTCAGGGCATCGAGTGCGGCGAACGGCTCGTCCATCAACAGGATCTTCGGCTGGGTGGCCAGCGCCCGGGCAATCGCCACGCGCGCCTTCATGCCACCGGACAAGGTATGCGGATAGGCATCGGCAAACGCCGCCAGGCCCACTTTGTCCAGGTAATGCAAGGCGCGCTCCTCGGCTTCGGCGCGCTTGAGCTGGCCGGATACCAGCAGCGGAAACATGACGTTCTGCTTGACCGTCTTCCACGGCGGCAGCTGGTCGAACTCTTGGAACACCACGATACGGTCAGGGCCGGGGCCTTTGACCGGCTGGCCCTGCAGCAGGATCTGCCCTTCGGTTGGCTCGATAAAACCGGCCACGGCCTTGAGCAAGGTCGACTTGCCGCAACCGGACGGGCCAAGCAGGACGAAACGGTCAGCACGATCGACTTCGAAGCTGACCTGGTGAGTGGCGCGCACCACGCGTTGCGCGGTGCGGTATTCGAGGCTCAAGTTATCCACAGCGAGCAGCGCTGGCGTGGCGACACGGCTCAGGTTGCTGGCCGTGTGGCCTGGCAATGGGGCGGTCATTGGCAATCAGCTCCCCTGCAGTGGGCGTTGGTCCTGGAAGAAGTAGTCCTTCCACGATTCAGGCTTGTTCTTGATCGCGCCAACCCGGTAGAGGAATTCGGCCAGCGGGTAGGTGTTCTTCGGCGTGACGGTGAACTCGTACTGCGGGTTGTCGATCAGGCGGATCAGCGCGTCGCGGTCGATCTTGGCCTTGGTCACGCGGATGTAGGTGTCTGCCGCTGCAGCTTTGTCGTTCTGGGCGAACTCAGCCGCCTCGGCCAGGGCATCGACGAAGGCCTTGTAGGTCTTGGGGTTGTCCTTGCGGAATTTCTCGGTGGCGAACAGCAGGGTCGGCGAGTTGGGGCCGAGCAGGTCATAGCTGTTGAGCACCACGTGCACGTTCTTGTTGGCCAGCACCTGATCCTGGAACGGCGGATTGGAGAAGTGCCCGTTCAGCTCGGTACCGCCAGCCAGCAGTGCGGCGGTGGCATCCGGATGGGGGACGGCCAGGGTGTATTTGTCGAGGCGGTTGTATTCCTTGTCGCCCCACTGCTTGGCAGCGGCGTACTGGAGGAAGCGCGACTGCACCGACACGCCCACCGCCGGCACGGCGATGCGGTCTTTCTCGGACAGGTCGGCAATGGTCTTCACGTTAGGGTTGCTGCTGACCAGGTAGTACGGGAAGTTGCCGAGCGAAGCCACGGCCTTGACGTTCTGCCGGCCCTTGGTGCGATCCCAGACGGTGAGCAGTGGGCCGACACCAGCACCGGCGATATCCACCGAGCCCGACAGCAGTGCGTCGTTGATCGCCGCGCCACCGGACAACTGCGCCCAGTCGACTTCGATGTCGATGCCCTCGGCCTTGCCGTGTTTCTCGATCAGGTTCTGATCGCGGACCACGTTGAGCAGCAGGTAGACGATGCCGAACTGCTCGGCAATGCGGATCTTGCCTTCGGCCTGGGCCACAGTGGGTGCGGCCAAGGTACCGATGACCAGGCTGGCGCCCAGGCCGATGCTTGCCGCCAGGCGGCTGATGGATCTACGCATGATGAATTTCCTCAGTCGTCAGAACGGGGCATCGCCCTGGATAGTGGTACGGAACAACTTGCGCCGAAGATGCGCGGGGCAGCCGGTGGCAAGGTGGATCAACGAGCGGTTATCCCAGAACACCAGGTCGTGCGGCTGCCACTGGTGGCGGTAGATGTTCTGCTCGAGCACGCTCAACGCATACAACTGCTGCAGCACATCACGGCTCTCGTCTTGCGGCAGGCCGACGATACGGGTGGTGAAGCCTTCGCTGACGAACAGTGCCTTGCGGCCGTTTTCCGGGTGGGTGCGCACCACGGGGTGAATCACTTCCTGGACCTGCGCGAGCTGTTCGGCGGTCAGGGTCGGGCGCCAGTTGCCCTCGAATTTGGTTTCTGAGTAGCGTGCGGTGTAGGAATGCGCGGCGCTGCGGCCTTCGACCACCTTGCGCAGGGCTTCGGGCACTGCGTCCCAGGCTTTGTGCATGTCGGCGAACAGGGTGTCGCCGCCTTCACTGGGCAGCTCCTGGGCATGCAGCATCGAGCCCAGGCTTGGCAGTTCTTTATAGGACAGGTCCGAATGCCAGAACTTGCCGGCATCGCCCAGGCCGACGTTGCGACCGTCTTCGATGATGTTGGAGACGATCAGAATCTCGGGATGGCCCTGCAACAGGAACTGCTTGAGCACATGGATCTGCAGCTCGCCAAAGCGGCGGCTGAAGGCAATCTGCTGGTCGGGGGTGATGCGCTGGTCACGGAACACCAATACGTGGTGATCCAGGTGGGCGCGGTGAATACGGCTGAAGTCCTCGGCGTTGACCGGTTGGGCCAGGTCCAGGCCGATGATCTCGGCGCCGACGGCACCGGAGAACGGGCGAATTTCAAAGGATTGCGGCTGTGCGCTGTCGATGGCCGACAAGGCGTTAGAGGCGGCTGGCATTTCTCACTCCCACATAGTGCGCGGCATTCAGGGCGCGCATCGATCAGAAACGCACGGGGGACTCCCGTGTGGGTTCAAGTCGTGCGGCGCGCCGATTGGTCGGCAGGTACGCAGTGGGAGTGACTATAAAGGCATAAGAAAAATAATTTAAATACCTTTAAGAAATATAGATATGACTGGCCCAGCGTGTGTACGTCCAGCGGAAATGTCAGAAAAATCGCCGCACATCTGATAGCGTGCTGGCCATTTGAAATCTCACGTGGAGCGCTCCAGATGAAGGTGTTGTCGCTGTTCGGAACCCGGCCAGAAGCCATTAAAATGGCGCCATTGGTACAAACGCTCGCGGCGACCGAAGGCGTGCAAAGCATCGTTTGCAGCACCGGCCAGCACCGGCAGATGCTGGATCAGGTGCTGCAACTGTTCGAGGTACCTGTCGACCACGATCTGGATGTGATGGTGCCTGGGCAGACCCTCAATGGCCTGTTCGCCCGGCTGATGACGCGTATCGACAGTTTGCTCGATGACGTCCAGCCCGACTGCGTGCTGGTGCATGGCGATACCTCTACCGCTGCCGCTTGCTGCCTGGCGGCATTTCAGCGCGGCATTGCCATCGGCCACGTCGAAGCGGGCCTGCGCACCGGCAACATGAGCCAACCCTTCCCGGAAGAGATGAACCGCCGGGTGGTCGATGTGATGGGCCGCTGGCTGTTCGCGCCGACGGTCACCTCTCGCGACAACCTGCTCAAGGAAAACCTTCACGGCGAGATCTTCGTCACCGGCAACACGGTGATCGACGCCCTGGAGCTGACCGTGCAAAAGCTGGAACGCCAGCCGGCCATCGGCGAAGGCTTCGCCAGTCGCTATCCATGGCTGGATGCCAGCCGACGCCTGGTGCTGGTTACCGGCCATCGGCGAGAGAGTTTTGGCGAAGGCTTCCGCCAGATCTGCGCAGCCTTGGCCGAGCTTGCCGAGCGCGACGACATTCAGATCGTCTATCCGGTGCACCTCAACCCGCAGGTGCGCGGGGTAGTCATGCAGACCTTGGCCGACAAGCCCAACGTGCACCTGATCGAGCCGCTGGATTACCTTGAGTTCGTCTGGTTCATGCGCCGCGCGCACTTGATCCTGACCGACTCGGGGGGCGTTCAGGAAGAAGCACCGCACCTGGGTAAACCGGTACTGGTGATGCGTGACACCACTGAACGGCCGGAGGCGGTCGATGCCGGCACCGTGAGCCTGGTCGGCACCCGCAGCGAGCGCATCACCGCAGCGGTCAAGCGCTTCCTCGACGATGACCAGCTCTACCAGCAGGTAGCGCGCAGCGTGAACCCCTATGGTGATGGCCAAGCGAGCGGACGGATTGTCAATGCACTGACAGGTCGGCCATTTATGCCGTTCCTACCGCACTGATCGTCAGTAAGTGCGCCTCTATGCGTCATAAAAATGACATATATTGGCGCGACCTTGACCCATGTCGGAATTACCTTACAAAACGCAACAAAATATTGACATAGGCATATTGATATTAGAGAGTTGCGCCCCGCTGCATGAAGGCCCGCCGTCGATGTGAATCAGGGACCTGCAACACACTCCTGTCCTCCGATTGAATCTCTTCCTCCAGCACTGCCGGGCGGCTTGCCGCGCCGCGCGCGTACGCCATCGCGTACACCCTTTGGCCGACGCCAGAGGTTCTTGTGGACTTTTGCAGAGATAGATCGTTGATTCACATTCCTCGCCGCATGAAAAACACCCTGTGGATTGCCGCACTGAGCTCGCCGCTGGTCGCCCAAGCGACACCGGTCAGCGATGCCCTGCAAACGATTGCCGGCCAGGACCTGGTCAGCCGCAGCGTTTCGCTGGCAGACCTGGGTATCACCAATCCAGTGGTGCTGGATCAGGCTGACAATCGCCAGGCGTTCTTCCTGCCGGTACCCAAGGGCGTGGCCATCAGCGATGCGCGGCTGGAAATCAAAGGCGAGTTCATTCGCGGCGAGCAGCAACCTGCCACCCTGCGCATGTCGGTAGACGGTCTGCCACAAGTCGCTGAGCGGGTCACCCTCGGCTCTGGCGAGATCAGCCGCAGCCTGCGCGTAGACAGCGGTCGTCACGCCAACGGTTTTGTTAATTTCAGCCTCGACTGGAGCTCGCCGGTATCGGTGGATTTCTGCGCCCCGCCGCGGCCAACCGCCAACATTCTTACCCTGTCGCCAGAGACGCGCCTGAACTACCGCTTCTCGATGGCCTCGCTGAACAGCCTGGCCGATGCCTGGAGCACCCTGCCCGCTGAGCCGGTGATCCTGGTCGCCAGTGGCGCCCTTGAGCGCAACAGCTTCGACAGCGCCTGGCGGATGGGCGTAGCCCTGGAGCGCAGTGCGCGCCGGGCCAAGGTACGCGCCCTGCCCCAGGTGGGTGAACACGTCAGCCTGGAAGGTGTGCAGATTCCGGCCGGCCTGGGCCAGGTCCCGGCGTTCGCCGCGCTGGCCGGCAAACCTCAGCACACGCTGGGCTCGCCAGCCGAGTTGGGCGCCCTGCTGATGCTTGATGGTCAGGCCACCCACGCCGACATCGCCATTGCCGACTCCGCGCTGGTCAATCAAATCAATGCCGCGCTCGATGCCTTGGCCGCACAGCTGCAAGGCGATAACGAGGCCCTGGCCGCCCTGCAGCAATGGCGTAAGCAACGCGCCAGCCTCGCGGCCGGTGCAGTGCCAAGCCAACAGCTGCAACTGGCAAGCCTTGGCCGCCAGGCGCTGGTTGCGGTAGCCGCCGATGCCGGCGCCAAGGCCGCTGGCGTGCTCGACGCGCACTGGCGCAACGTACTGGTTTCGCCCTCGGCACACATCACCCGGGTAGGCGAGCCTCTGCGCAATGACAGCGGCAAACTGCGCCTGAGCACCTTGGGCGGCAACTACAGCAACTTCGACGTGGTCAGCCGTGGCGAATGGACGGCAACCTTCCCGCTCAGTGCAGTGTCGGTCGATGGCCGCATGCCTGGCGAGCTGACCTTCGACCTGGCCGCCGCACCGGGCGCCTCGCGCACCGCGCCAGTGGCCTCGGTGATCTGGAACAACGTTTTGCTCAACGCCATGCAGATGGATGCCGATGGCCAGCCCGAGCGCCTCACCGCGCGCGTTCCAGGCTATGCCTTGGGCGTGACCAACACCGTCCAAGTACGCTTCCAGCGCCAACCGGTTTCGCCGGAGTGCGCCGAGATCCCGCAGGGCTATCCGGTCAACGTATTGCCGACCAGCTACCTGACCTCGGCCGCTGCCGAGCCCGATGGCACCTTCATCGGTTTGCTGCCATTGCTGGCTGGCAAGTCGCAGCTGATCACCGACAAGTCCGCCCTGCAAACGCCGGTAGCGAGCCTGGGCAAGCTGATCCGCCTGGCCAGCGCCGCTTCGCTGTCGGCGGTGCAGGCTGAACTGGTCCTGGCCGAAGGCGGCGCCGTAACGCCAGCCAAACCGTTCCTGGCGGTTGACGTCGAACTGCCTGGGGCCAAGCCGCTGCTGGGCGTCGAGGAGCTCAAGCGCCTGCAAGCCCAGGGCGCTGAGCAACCCGCACTGGACCTGCAAGGCCCGCAACCTCTGGGCACGCTGTCGGTGGTCGACTCCAAAGGCCAGCACGGCGTGTTGTGGAGCAGCCTGGGCGACCGTTCGATGGTGCCGCAGGTGCCGTTCCTGCTGACCCAAGGCAATGCCGTGGTGGTTGGCGAGCAAGGCCCGCTGACCTGGGTGGACACCACCGATCCTGAGCTCAACCTCAACGGCACGCCGTTCCATCAGTGGCGCAAGCAGCTGGTGTGGGCGCTGCCGACCCTGGCTGGGGTCCTGTTGGTGCTGTTGCTGCTCGGTGTACTGGCACGTCACTTGCGCCTGAAGAACAAAGGCAAGTAACGGTAGGCGCGCGCAGACATGTCCTCTCTCTACTGGCCCTACCTGCTGGCTGACTACTACCACGTGCTGGAAGTAGTCACTGCCGCAGTCGGGATCCTGATCCTGCTATCCAGCCTCGATGACCTGTTCATCGACGCCTGGTACTGGGTGCGCCAGCTCTATCGCAAGCTGCTGATCCGGCGTAAACGCTATCAGCCGCTAACTGTCGAGCAACTGCGCGCCAAGCCCGAACAGCCTCTGGCGATCATGATCCCGGCGTGGCTGGAGTACGACGTGATCGCGCCGATGCTGGAGAACATGGTCGGCTCGCTCGACTACAAGAACTACTACATTTTCGTTGGCACCTACTGCAACGACCAGCGCACCATCGACGAAGTCGAGCGCATGCGCCGCCGCTATCGCCAGTTGGTGCGGGTAGAAGTGCCGCACGACGGCCCGACCTGCAAAGCCGACTGCCTGAACTGGATCATCCAGGCGATCTTCGCCCAGGATGCGCGCATGCCCGAGCCGTTTGCCGGGGTGATCCTGCATGACAGCGAAGACGTGCTGCACCGCCTGGAACTGCACTACTTCAACTACCTGTTGCCGCGCATCGACTTCATCCAGCTGCCGGTTACTTCGCTTGAGCGCGACTGGTACGAATTGGTCGCGGGCACCTACATGGATGAGTTCGCCGAGTGGCACACCAAGGATTTGGTGGTGCGCGAGAGCATGTCGCGGATGGTGCCGTCTGCTGGCGTCGGCACCTGTTTCTCGCGCAAGGCGCTGCTGGAGCTGTCGGCCGAGACCAACAACCAGCCGTTCAACACCGACACCCTGACCGAGGACTACGACATTGGCGCGCGCCTGGCGCGGCGCGGGATGAAGCAGATCTTCGGCAAGTTTCCGGTCGACTATGTGGCCAAGCGCACCACCTGGTTCGGCAACGGCAAGGACAAGATGGTGGCGATCCACATGCCACTGGGCGTGCGGGAGTACTTCCCTGACACCTTCCGCACCGCCTACCGGCAAAAGGCGCGCTGGACCCTGGGCATCGGCCTGCAGGGTTGGAGCCAGGTTGGCTGGGCCGGCTCGCTGGCCACCAAGTACCTGTTGTTCCGTGATCGCAAGGGTTTGATCACCTCGTTCATCGCCATCCTGGCCTACGTGCTGCTCGCCCAGCACTTGGTGTTCCTGGCGATCAGCGCCACCGGTCATTGGGACGTGTTCTTCCCCTCTGCCTTCTCGCCCAACAGCGGCCTGCTCGACCTGATGTGGGCCAACACCCTGGCGCTGAGCCTGCGCTTGCTACAGCGCGCCTACTTCGTCGGCCGCTTGTACGGCTGGGAACATGCGCTGCTGTCCGGGCCACGGATGATCATCGGCAACTTCATCAACGCCATGGCCGCAGCCCGGGCCTGGCGTCTGTACCTGGGGCATCTGTTCCTGGGCAAGGCGCTGGTGTGGGACAAGACCATGCACGACTTCCCCTCCTCCGACCAGCTGCAACAACAACGCCTGCGTCTGGGCGAGCTGTTGCTGTCGTGGCGCGCCATCGACGACACCATTCTGGCCAAGGCCCTGCAAGCCCAGGCCGATGAACACAAGCCGCTGGGGCAGATTCTGCTCGAACACGGCTATCTGGACGAAGACACCCTCAACGAGGCGATCCTGTTCCAGCGCGAGACCGGCGAGCCCGAACCCGTCAACGACTCACCGGCGCCGGCGCCAACTGCGAAGAAACAGGTCCTCGAACCGTCATGAATTCTGCTCGTCCTGCCTTCGCGCTGTTCAGCGCCCTGCTCTGCTGCGCCAGTATCTCGCCGGCTGCGGCCGCACCCGAGGTGCCGCTGCAAGGAGTGGCCTGGGAACAGGCCGACCAGGCCTATCGCAGCTATCAGGGCGGGCGCTATCGCGACGCCTTGCAACAGGTCGATGCAGCGCTGGCGCTGCGCCCAGACGTAGCCCGGCTGAACCTGCTCAAGGTCTATACCCTGCAGAAGCTAGGGCGGCGCAATGAAGCCCGACAGGCCGCGCAGCGCGCACTCAAGCGCGGCGTGCGCGACCCTGGCCTGCAAGCGGCGGTGGTCAATCTGCAAAGCAACCCCGGTGCCGGCAGCGGTCCAGCTACCTCAGCCGCTTACCAGAAGGGCTTCCCGCTCGCGACCAAGGCCTATGCAGCCTACAACGCAGGCGACATGCCTGCCGCCGAGCGCGATGCCGAACGGGCCTTTCGTACCGATCCAAGCCAAGGTCCCTGGGCGTTGCTCTGGCTGGACAGCCTGGAAGCCCAGCAGCGCTGGCCGCAAGCAGCCGAGGCGGCGGGCACCGCCATCGCCTTGGGCGCACCCAATACCAGCGACCTCGAAGCCCGCCGCCAGACCCTCAAGCGGCGGATGGCTGTGCGCCCGGCCGAGCAGGCCTACCAGGCCCTGATTGCCAACCGCCCAGGTGACGCTGTACCGCTGGCGCGTGAAGCCGTCAGCCTGGCACCGGACATCTCCAGCCACCGCCTGTTGCTGGTCACCGTGCTGCTGCTCGACAACCAGCCGGCCGCTGCCGAACAGGCAGCCAACGACGCCCTTGAAGTCGATGACGAAAGCACCGTGATGCTGGTCATGCGCGCTTACCTGCGTCAGTTCCAGGGCAAGGCGCAAGTGGCCAACGACGACTTCGACGCTGCCATGGCCCAGGACTGGCTCGACGAAGAGCAGCTGCGCAACGTGAGGCTGATCGCCATCGACGCGGCACTGGCCGCCGGTGACTCGGCCCGCGCCCAAGCCCTGCTGACGCCGCTGGATGCCAACGACGAAGCGGTGGCCCGACGCTTACAAACGTTGCACGACGACCGCCGCCCTAGCGCCGCATTGAACCTGAGCAACTACCCAGCGCCACGCCAGTCCTGCCAGGACACCCCTTACGGCACCCAGTGCGAGCTGCTCCCGGCCGATGCCGGCGGCGCCGCTGGGCCAGCCAGCGAAGCCTACGCGGCCTATGCGCGGCAGGATTACCAGGAGGCGATCCGCCAGGCACGCAAGGCCACTGAACAAGACCCGGACAACCTGGAGTTTCAACGCCTGCTGACCACCGCCCTGGCAGCGGGCAACGACCAGCAAGCCGCGGAAGCTGAACAGCGTCTGAGCGACGCAATTGCGCGCACCCCAAGCGATGCCGAGCTATTGATGCAGCGTGGCTATTTGCGCATGCGCACCGCCCAGCCGGCCCGCGCCCGGGAAGACTTCCGCGCCGCGCGCGACACCGGCAAGGCACCTAAAACGGTCATCCTCGACGAGGCGTATGCGTTGTCATCGATGGGCGACAAGCCCGCCGCCGTGCGCAAGCTCAAGCACGCCATCGACATGGATGACCACGGCACGCTCGATCTGAACGATGAGCAGCGCTACAACACCCGTAGCGCCATCACCGGTTTCGACCGCGAATGGGGCGCCACGGTGACCACCAGCTACCGTGGCGCGCGGCCCAGCACCACCATTGCCAACGCCGGGCAGAGTTCGGCGGGTGATTCGGTCGTCAGCACTGCCGAGCTGTATTGGCGGCCTAGCCAGTTCAATGACCAGAACGGGGTTCTGGAAGTTTACGGGCGGCTGTCCAATACCCTGTGGGACGAAGGCGGCAAGTTCAAATCGCAAGGCGCGATCGACCCGTGCAGCAAGGCTTCGTTGCCCGATGGCGGCTCCAGTGACTCGAAATCGGTCAGTGGATTCCCCAGCACCATTGGCTCCCTGGGCGTTCGCTATTTGCTTTCCGATACTGGCTTTACCTTCGGCCTGGAGCGGCGTTTCCTGATTGGTTCTGCGACCCGGGAAGGCACGGCTAACCCGGCCAAGAACAGTGACCGTTGTGATATTCAGCAGGCGATTGCGGCTGAAAACGAGGCGCGGCCCGTTGATGATCGCATTAACGGCGCCTTGCTGAACTACAAGCTCAAGGACGGCGCTGGTGGTTGGCTGGCCTACGCCACCTACGGTTTCTACCGTGGCACCGACCTGCGCATGAACGAGACCAGTTGGTGGACAGTGGACGCCTACTCACAGCTGGGCTACTCGCTGGAAGACAACTCCGCGAGCTACACCCTGTACGACGTCGACAACCAAGGCTCGAAGACCGACAAACTGGCCGAAGCCAACGGGCGCCTGAAGCGTGAGCAGCTGTTCCTCAGCAATGAAATCCGTCTTGGCCGGAGTTTCCGCGTCGCCGGGCTCTCTCCACACTTTGTGGTGTTCCCACACATTGTCGGTGCCGCCGACGTGATCTGGCAAAAGGACCAGGCCACTGACCTGCATGGCGCCAGCGGTGAGCTGGCCTCTGTACTGGAAAACAAACGCTACTCCCTGACCCGCGACCAAGGCTCCTGGTCGATGGCCGCAGGCCCCGGCATCGGTCTGCGCTACTGGTTCCGCGAAGACCATTACCACACACCCCGCTCCTATCTCGATTGGACGGCCCAGTACCGCTTCGCCATCGGCGGCGGTGCCACCGAACGGGCTGAAGGCCTGTTCATGAACCTGACATTGTCATATTGAGGACCCCACACATGCTGTCGCTTCCTCTGTTCACTGTTTCATGCAAACGCCTGGCTAGCGCCTTGCTCGCCGTCAGCCTCGGCTGCGCCGCAATCGACGCCCAGGCCGATGACTCTTCCATCGTCATCCAAGGCAAGGATGGCTGGTTGTTCCCTGGCTGGGGCAGCCTTACCGAAGTCGACAGCCGTGGCATCGAAGCCTCCACCGCGTTGATCAAGGATGCCCAGCAGGCGCTGGCCGCGCGTGGCGTGCACTTGCAAGTGCTGGTATTGCCGGACAAGACCCGCTTCTACCAGGACAAGCTGCCCGCAGGCAAAACCCTCAGCGCGCAAGTCCAACAGCGGTATCAGAGCATTCTCGCCAGCCTGCACAAGGCCGGCATCAGTGCCCTGGACGACGCAGCGGTACTCGAGCAGGTGCGCCAGGGCGGCAAGGACGTGTTCTACCGCACCGACCAACACTGGACCCAAGTGGCCGCCGACGCCACCGCCCAGGCCACCGCCGAGCAGATCAAGCGCGATGTGCCTGCGCTCAAGGGCAGCGCTGGCAGCGGCATGACCCTGGGTAGCGAGTTCAAGGAACGTCGTTTTGGTGACCTGGCCGAACGCTTCCTGACCCCCGAACAGCGCAAGCAAACTGGCCGGGAGACCTTCACCGTGCGCCGCCAAGCGGCGGCCACCGGCCTGCTCGACAGCGCCCCGGCGCCAGTGCATGTCACCGGCCACAGCATGGTCCAGCCGTACTTCGGTTTCCCGCAAAAGCTCTCCAACAGTGTCGATCGACCGGTTTCGGTGAACTGGAAGCCGGGCAACGTCGGCCAGTGGATCATGCTCCTGGAGTACCTGGAGTCGGCCGACTTCAAGAACAACCCGCCGCAAGTGCTGGTCTGGCAGATGTTCGAGCCGACCTACGCGCAAGGCCCGCAGGCCAGCGGCCTGTGGGACAACGCCTCGATCATGAGCGCCGACGCCTGGCGCCAGCGCCTGCGCAGCGCCCTCGGACGTTGATGCATGGCTGAGCGAGACCCGGCCGCTGCGCCCTCGCACCGCCGCTATGCCGCTGCGGTGATCGCCTTGCTGCTGCTCGCCCAGGCTTGCGGCTTGTGGCTGCTGTACAACGGCAAGCTCGACCCTGCGCGGCTGAAACCCTCGGCATGGTTGGACGGTGACGCCGGCAAGGCGCTCGGCGAAGCGCTGCAACCGAAGTTGCAGGACAACGCCGATACCTTGAGCGCCGCCGTGCGCTATCGCCTGCTGGGCGATCTTGGCGCGCAGGTGGTACAGGGCTGCCCGGGCTGGCTGTTCTATCGCGACGGCCTGCGCGCGCAACCTGGTACAAGCGGGGCCTACGAGGCGCGCCTGCGCCTGATGCGTCATTGGAGCGGGCAGTTGCGTGAACAGGGCCTGCAGGTGCTGCTGGTGGCAGTGCCAGACAAGGCGCGGATCGAAACCCACGCCCTGTGTGGCCTGCAGCAGTCGGCACAGATGCAGGCGCGATTGGGCCAATGGCAGGCCAGCCTGGCCGAAGCCGGTGTGGCCTATGTCGACCTCGCTACGGCACTGGCCGCAGGCGCCGAGCAGGCGCCGCGGTTCTTCCGCACCGACGTCCACCTCAATGCCGTCGGCGCCCAAGCCGCTGCCGATGCCGTAGCCGCCGCTGCCCTGCCGCTGCTTGGCGGCAAACGCGAGCAACAGTTCGACAGCAGCGGCGCCGGCCCAGCCCAACCACGCATGGGCGACCTGATCACCTTGGCCGGCCTGGAGCACGCTGCGGCGGCCTGGCGGCCAGCACTAGACCAGGAACAGCCCGAGCAGATCGTACCGCGCCGTGGCGGTGGCCTGCTTGACGACACGCCAGCGGTGCAAGTGCTCCTGGTCGGCAGCTCGAATGGCCGGCGCAGCGCCTTTGGCGAGCGGCTGGGCCGCAACCTCGGCCAACAGGTGTGGAACCAGAGCCTGGATGGCGGGCAGTTCTGCGGCGCCTTGCTGGCTGCACTGCACAAGCGTGAGCGTTGGCCGCGCACGCTCAAGCTGGTGATCTGGGAGTTTTCCGAAAGCGCCCTGTCGCTGCCGCTAACCGCCGATGAACGCGCCGTGCTGGCCACGCTACCGGCTTGCGAGGCTGAGCATGCTCTTTAACTCATACCTGTTCTTGCTGTTGTTCCTGCCGCTGACCCTGGCCGCGCACTACCTGATCGCCGCTCGCAGCCTGCGCGGCGCCGCGTTGTGGCTGTGCTTCACCTCGATCGTGTTCTATGGCTGGTGGAACCCGCAGTTCGTGTTGCTGTTGATCGGCTCGATCGCCTTCAACTACCTGGTCAGCCTGGCGATCCTCGGCGCAGCTGGGCGCACCCGCCTGCAACTGCTGATCACCACCCTAGGGGTCGGTGCGGACCTGGCCTTGCTGTTCCACTACAAGTACTTCGTCACCCTGGTCAACTTTGCCCAGGACTGGGGCTTGGCTGGCACGCGCCTGGACGACATCATCTTGCCGCTGGGGATTTCGTTCTTCACCTTCACCCAGATCGGCTACCTGCTCGACTGTCGTGCCGGCATCGTCAAGGAGCGCAGTCTGCTCAGCTACGTGCTGTTCGTGACCTTCTTCCCGCACCTGATCGCCGGGCCGATCCTCCATCACAAGGAGATGATGCCGCAGTTCGCCAAACCGGATAACTACCGCTTCCGCGCCGAAAACCTCAGCGTCGGCGGCATGCTGTTCATCATCGGCCTGGCCAAGAAAGTGCTGCTCGCCGACCCCATCGCGCCCTATGCCGATGCCGGTTTTGCCGAGCCTGGCACGCTGGGTTTGTGGGCCGCCTGGGGCACCGGGATCGCCTACGCGCTGCAGCTGTATTTCGATTTTTCCGGATACTCCGACATGGCCCTGGGCCTGGCCAAGATGTTCGGCATCCGCTTCCCGCTGAACTTCAATTCGCCGTACAAGGCCAGCAACATCATCGACTTCTGGTCGCGCTGGCACATGACCCTGACCCGCTACCTGACCGCCTACCTGTACTACCCGGTGGCCATGGCCGTGTCCGACTGGCGCAGCAAGCGGGGGCTGCCGGTCGGCACCCAGGGCGCGGCCACCGCAGGCGGCTTTGCCGCTGCCATCGTGCTGCCGACCGCCTTCACCATGGGCCTGGCTGGCATCTGGCACGGCGCCGGTTTGCAGTTCCTGATCTTTGGCCTGCTGCATGCCGCTTACCTGTCGATCAACCATGCCTGGCGGATTTTCGTGGTGGCCCGCAACAAGGCCAGCAAGAGCCGCTTGAAGACTGCGGGCTGCGTACTGCTGACCTTCGCCGCAGTCATCGTCGCCCAGGCTTTCTTCCGCGCCGAGTCGACTCACGACGCTGTGCTACTGGTTGAAGGCATGTTCGGCCTGCGTGGCCTGGGCAGCCTGCCAGAGGCCGTGTATCCGACTGCAATCGCCTGGGGCGATGCCTGGCGCATGCTGCTCGGCCGCCACCTGGAGGCGCTGCATATCCTCGCGGTGCTGGCAGTGGCGTGGTTCCTGCCCAACTCACAGCAGATCATGGGCGGCTTCTCGCCGTCGCTGGCCCGCGTACAACTGGATGGCCCCGCCGCATTGCGCTGGGCACCGAACCTCAAATGGCTGGTGATCATGGCGCTGCTGCTGGTGCTGTGCCTGATCAACCTGCACAAGGAAGCGCGCTTCCTGTACTTCCAATTCTGACTTTCCCGGAGTGATCGACATGAGCGACGAAACCCTCAAGCAGCAACTGGCACAGATCATTGAAAACGTCATCGGCACCGCCGTCGAGCACGACGACCTGCTGATCGAGTCGGGCCTGGTCGACTCGATGACCGCCGTCGATATCGTCATGGCGGTGAAGAACGAGTTCGGCTGCAAGGTGCCGCCGACCGAGATCGACGAGCACCTGGAGTCGATCGACGCGCTGGCCGCGTTCATCCAGGCCAGCCGCGGCTAAGCCCGATCAGCGTGTAGCCAGGAGCGCCGCCAGATGCATTTCGATTTCGACCGCTGTCAATTCGCCGACCTTGAACACAACGCCGACGCCCCGGCGCTGCGTGACGCCAGCCGGGTGTTGGACTGGGCCGGCTTGCAGCTGGCCGTCGAAGCCTGGCAGCTGCGCGCCAGCGCAGCGGGTATCATGCCGGGCACGGCGCTGGTGATCAGCGGCCACAAGCAGATCGAATTCGTCGTGGCCATGCTCGGTTGCCTGCGCCTGGGCGTCACCTACGTGCCGCTGGACAGCATCAACCCACCACAGCGACTGCAACGGATCATCGAGCTGGTCGGCGCAGGACACAACTACGATGCAGCAACCGACCGCTTCGAGGCCGGTGTAGCCCAGGCGACACCGCTGGCCGAAGCAGACCTTGCCTACATCATGTTCACCTCCGGCAGCACCGGCGATCCGAAAGGGGTGCAGATCGGCCGCGACAGCGTGGCGCTGTTCGCTGGCTGGATCCGGGACTGCCTGGGGCTCGGCGCGCGGCCGACGTTCATGAACCAGATGCTGTTCAGCTTCGACTTTTCGCTGTTCGACCTGTGCGGCGCGCTGGCCTTAGGTGGCCAGTGCGTGCTGTGCCCGCGTGAGGTGATCGCAGCGCCCCTGGACTTCGTTGGCTACTTGGCCGACAGCCAGGTGCAGGTGTGGGCATCGACACCCTCGTTCGTCCGCCAGCAGTTGCTCAATGATGAATTCGACGCCGCCCACCTGCCGCACCTGCAAGTGTTCGTGTTTGGCGCCGAGTCGCTGACCCCAACCCTGGCCAACCAGCTCTGGGCGCGCTTCCCCAAGGCACGCATCATCAATTCCTACGGCCCAACCGAGGCGACCTGCTCGACCACCTGGATCGAGATTCTGCCGCCACTCGACGCGGGCACCCAGCCGCTATCGATCGGCCGCGCCAAGCCGTATGCCGAGCTGTTCCTGGAGGACGGTGAGCTGTGCATTGCCGGTGACCACGTCATGCGTGGCTACCTCAATCGTCCAGACCTGTGCGCTGCGGTGCTGTTCGAACACAACGGCAAACGCGCCTACCGCAGTGGCGATCTGGCCGAGATCGACGAGCACGGCCGGGTGTTCTTCCATGGCCGGCGCGACGACCAGATCAAGCTGCACGGCTACCGCATCGAGCTGGGCGAAGTGGATGCGGGCCTGGCCAGTCTGCCGGGCGTCAGCGCTGCGGCAACGGTGGCCCTGCGCCGCCCCGACGGCACCCTGGTGCGGATGATTGGTTTTGTCGAAACGCTCGAGCTGCCAGCTGCGACTCTCGGCCCACTGCCTACGGCGTTGGCCGACTGGAAGCAACACCTGGCCAGTCGCCTGCCTTCCTATATGATTCCCTCGGAACTGCTCGCCTGTGGCCGCTTCCCCGGTACGCAGTCGGACAAGGTCGACCGCAAGCGCCTCGCCGCGCTATACCAGGAAACCCGCCTGAAACGCCCCAAGGAGACCCAATGAAACTGTCCGCCCTGCTCGCCACTGCCCTGCTGCTCGGGAGTGGCCTGCCCGCCCTGGTGCATGCCGAAGGCAAGCTGGCGCAGCTGTATGCACCGCGGCCACCGGCAGGCTCGGCCTTCGTTCGGGTATTGCAACCAACAGCGGATAGCGTCGAAGTGCAGCTGGGCCAGAACCCGCCGCAGCGCCTTGGCGACGAACGCCTGGCCAGCAGCTACAACGTGATCAAGGGCGGCGAACCCTTCGCGGTACGCATTGCCGGCAAGACCGTCGGCACCCTTACGGTCGCCGCCGACAGCTACCAGAGCCTGGTGCTGCACAACGGCAAGCTACTGGTACTGGACGACAGCGCTGCCAGCGACGATGCATTGAAGGCCGAGCTGCGCTTCTACAACCTGGCCAGTGACTGCCCAGCCGGCCAGTTGCAGGTCGACGGTGGCGGCCCAACGCTGTTCGCCGAGGTCAAGCCTAACGCCACCCAGGCCCGCGCGATCAATCCGGTAAGCGCCAGCCTGAGCGCCGGTTGCGGCGCGGTGCAGGCCAAGGCGCTGGCCTTGCCGCAGTTGCAGCCGGGTGATCACTACGCACTGTTTCTCACCGGCAGCGCCCAGCAGCCGGTGCTGCGCGGTGAACTCAGCAGCACTGCTGCGTTTGCCCGGTAAGTGGCCATGCGTAGCCTTTTTCGCGACGACCATGAGCTGTTCCGTGACCAGGTCCGACGCTTTATCGACGAGCGCATCCTGCCGCATTACGACAGCTGGGAACGTGCCGGGGTGACGCCCCCTGAGCTCTGGCGCGAAGCCGGTGCCCAAGGCTTGCTGTGCTCGGCCCTGCCCACGCCCTATGGTGCCGGTGGCGACTTTGGCCACGCCATGGTGGTGATCGAAGAATTGGCCCGCGCCAACTGCCTGGGCATCGGTTTTTCGATCCACTCCGACATGGTCGCGCCATACCTGCTCAGCCTCGGCAGCCAGGCGCAGAAAGACCGCTGGCTGCCAGCGATGGCCGCTGGTGAACTGATCGGCGCCATCGCCATGACCGAGCCGGGTGCTGGCAGCGACCTGAAAGCGATCCGTTGCCGCGCCGAGCGCGACGGCGAGCACTATGTGCTCAATGGCCAGAAAACGTTCATTACCAACGGCGTCAATGCGGGCCTGATCATTGTCGTCGCCAGCACCGAGCCAGACCTGGGTGCGCGCGGGCTGTCGCTGTTCTGTGTCGAGGCCGGTTTACCAGGGCTGAGCAAAGGCAACCCCATGGCCAAGATTGGCCAGCATGCCCAGGACACCTGCGAGCTGTTCTTCGACGCGCTACGGGTACCGGCCGACTGCCTGCTGGGCGAGGAGAATGCTGGGTTCGAGTACCTGGGTCGGGAGCTGGCCCGCGAGCGCCTGGCGATTGCCCTGCGGGCTGCGGCGCATGTCGAGGGGATGCTGGAGCAGACCTTGGCTTATACCCGTGAGCGCAAAGTCTTTGGCAAGCGAGTCAGCGACCATCAGCACAACCGCTTTATCCTTGCCGATGCGCGAGCGCGATTGACCATGCTGCGGGTGTTCCTCGATGACTGTGCACGGCAATTGATCGACGGCAGCCTGGACCCGGTGGTCGCGGCCATGGCCAAGCTCAATGCGACAGAGCTGCAGGGGCAGATTCTTGATCAGCTGCTGCAGTTGCATGGTGGCTATGGCTATAGCAGCGAGTATGGCATCGGCCGCGCTTGGGCCGATGCGCGGGCGCTGAGAATCTTTGGCGGGACCAGTGAAGTGATGCGCGAGATCATTGGCCGTTCACTGTAGAACTGTTGTGGGCTGTACCGGCCTCTTCGCGGGCAAGCCCGCTCCCACAGGGTTGTGGGTTGGGTCTCGATTGCAATTCGCCAGATAATCCGCGGCTTGGGTAGCTGGGTTGAAACGCAATGTACTGCCTTGCAGTGAACCCTATGGGAGCGGGCTTGCCCGCGAAAGGGCCGGCACTGACAACACATCCTCTCTGGATCTATCACAGGCTGTGATGGCGCTAGATCAGCCGTGTCCGCGCAACCAGTCCTGGTGCAGGCGCCGCGCTCGCGGATCATCACCCAGCGCCCAAGGATCCAGGGCAAACGCCACCACCTGCTCGGCACCGGTGGTCTTGGCCCACTCCAACTGGCGGCGCACGCGGGTGTAATCCGCCGACCGTGCCTTGAAGTCGCTGCCATCGTTTTTTTCTGAGGGCAGTTGCTCGAACAGCTCCACCACCACATCGAACGGCACCTGGCGCCGACGCAGCTCCAGCAGCAATGGCTCGATCGCTTGCAGGTTGGCCCAGCCAGCCACGCCGACGCCATCCTGCACCACCGGGCGCAGCGCAGTGCTATCAAGCAGGGTGCGCCACAGCTGCAGCAATGAGCCATCGGTCTGCAGCACGCTGTAGTAGGTAGAAATCGACGGCACGCGGCCACTGCTGTGGCGAGCGTTGTCGGCCAGCGCGCCGAGCCATTGCGCCAGACGCTGCTGGCGTTCGGCGGTATCCCAGTGATACTGCTCAAGCTCATACGGGATGTACCAGCCGGCAAACGCCGGATGATTTGGCCACGGCGAGCTGCTCATATAGCGTCGAGCGTCTTCCAGGGATTTGGCAAAGAACGCCGCCTGCTCTTGTGGCGGCGCCCCCAGGGCTTGCCACCAAGCATTGTCGAATGGCAAACCAACCTGCACCTGCATGCCTTCTTCGCGGGCCAGGTCGAATACGGTTTGCAGCATCGGCTCAGGGATCATCCACGGCGACTCGCCGCCCACCAGGCCGACCCACTGCAGGGTGAGCGTACGGCAGCCCATGTCGGCCATCGCCGCCATGCGCCGTTGCCATTGCTTGCAGTCGAGCTCGGCGTGACTTTTCCACAGTTGCAGAAAGCTGCCCTGGACTCCAGTTGAGCGGCTGCAGCCCGACAGGCTGGTCAGGCCGAAGACCACCGGCGCGGCAGTCAGCAGGCACAGAACATGGCGACGGTTTAACGATGGCGTGGAAATGAGCAGATCCTTTCGATGGCATTGCACACGAATGGATCAAGGTTACCTCAAAGGCCTGATGCAGCCTATCGCCAGGCCCGCCGGCGCTAGGCTGCTCGATCACCTTTCGCGCAAGGCCTCGCTCTGTGCCTTGATGATCGGCTTGAGCAGATAGCTCATGATGGTCTTCTTGCCGGTCATGATGTCCACTGTCGCCACCATGCCAGGAATGATCAGCAACGGTTTTTCGTCAGTGCCCAGGTGACTACGGTCCGTGCGCAGGCGGATCAGGTAGTAGGTGGTCTTCTTGTCTTCATCGGTGATGGTGTCGGCGCCAATTTGTTCGAGCTTGGCCTTCAACCCGCCGTAAATGGTGTAGTCGTAGGCGGTGAACTTGACCGTGGCTTCCTGGCCGGGGTGCAGGAAGGCGATGTCCTTGGGCAGGATTTTCGCTTCGATGACCAGGCTGTCATTGAGCGGGACGATCTCGACGATGTCGTCACCCGGCTGGATCACCCCGCCGATGGTGTTGACCAGCAGCTGCTTGACCACGCCGCGCACCGGTGAGGTCACCAGGGTGCGGTTGACCCGATCATCCAGCGCTTTGCTGGTGGCGGTGGCTTTGCTCAGCTCGGTGCGCGCCTCGTTGAGCTGGGTCAGGGCGTCGCTGCGGAACTTGCCGCGGGTCTCTTCGATCTTGCTCTGGATCTCCTTGACCGCCGCCTCGGCACGCGGGATGGCCAGGGCGGTGGCATCCATCTGGCCACGGTTCTCCACCTCAGAACGGCGCAGCCGGAGGATCTCGACCTGGGAGATCGCGCCCTTGGCCACCAACGGCTCGGACATGGCGATCTCCTGGCGCAGCAGCTGCAAGCCGCTGGCGTACTGGGCGCGTTTGGAGTTGTACTCGCGCAGCTCCTGCTGGCGCTGGACCAACTGCTGCTCCAGGCCGCCGATCTCGTCATGCAATTGCTGGCGCCGGCTCTGGTACAGCGACTCCTCGCTGGCGGCTTGGTTAGGCGAGCTCTCGCGCAACTTATCGTCGATCTTCAATGGCACGTCTTCGACTTCTGCACTGAGACGCTCCACCCGCAGGGCCATGGCGACCCGATCGGCTTCAGTTTCGCCTTTGTTCGAGGCAAAGCGAGTTTCATCCAAGCGCAGCAGTGGCTGGCCAACTTCGACGACCTCCCCTTCCTTGGCGAAAATCTCGGCGACGATGCCGCCTTCGAGGTTCTGGATCTTCTGCACCTTGGACGACGGAATCGCCTTGCCTTCGCCACGGGTGACTTCATCGATCGGGGCGAAACAGGCCCAGACGATCAGGAACAGGAAGAACGCGATCACTCCCCAGATGGTCATGCGCACCACCCGCGGGGCATCTTCGATCAGTGCCTTGTTGACCTCGGGCAGGGGTTGCCCGCTGAGCGACTCCGACCCCTTGAAGTAGCGGCGCAGGTTGTCCTTGAGCTGGCCCATATCAAGCTTATGCAACACTGATCTGCCCCTTCTTCAGCGCTTCCATGACGGCCGCTTTCGGGCCGTCGGCGACCACTTGGCCGCGATCGATGACGATCAGCCGGTCTACCAGCGACAGCAGCGAGGCGCGGTGGGTCACCAGCAGCACGGTCTTGCCTTCGATTACGGCCTGCAGGCGCTGCTTGAGGCGCTCTTCGCCGGTGTTGTCCATGGCGCTGGTCGGCTCATCGAGCAGCAGGATCTGTGGGTTTAGCAGCAAGGCACGTCCGAGGGCGACGTTCTGCCGCTGGCCGCCGGAAAGGTTCTGTCCTCGCTCGCCGACCTGCAGCTCGTATCCGTCCGGGTGTAGCCGGGCGAATTCGTGCACGCCGGACAGCTCGGCGGCCTGCAGGATCATTTCGTCCTCGATGTAGCGGGCGCCACTGACCAGGTTGTCACGCAGGGTGCCTGCCAGCAGCTGGATATCCTGGGGGACGTAGCCGATATTGTGGCGCAGCTCGCTGACATCGATCTGGCGAATGTCCACGCCATCGACCAGCAACGAGCCATTGTCCGCTTCGTAGAGACCGACGATCAGCTTGGCCAGCGAGCTCTTGCCTGAGCCGCTGCGGCCAATGATGCCGACCTTCTCGCCCGGGCGGACACTCAAGTTGATACCTTTGAGCGCCTGGTTCTGCTGGTTCGGATAGGTAAAGTCGACGCCACGAAATTCGATGGCGCCCTGCAGGACCTGGCGGCTGAGCGGGCGCTCCTCGAAGTTGCGCTCTTGCGGCAGCTCCATCATCTGGTCGGTCGCGGCCATGGTCACCTTGGCCTGTTGATACCGGGCCAACAGCCCGTTGAGCTGGCCGAGCGGGCCGAGCGCGCGGCCGCTAAGCATGTAACAGGCAACCAGGCCGCCCATGCTCAGGTGGCCATCGATGATCAGGTAGACCCCCACACATATCATCGCCACGCCCGCCAGTTGCTGGATCAGCAGGGTGATGTTCATCGCCAGCCCCGAGAGCACCTTGACCCGCAGCTCGAGTCGACTGAGGGTGCCGAGGGTCTGCTCCCACATGTACTGGCGTTCGCTCTCGGCATTGTTGACCTTCACCGCGTCGAGCCCGGCCAGGGTTTCGATCAGGCTTGACTGGCGCTCGGAGGCCAGGGCCATGGTCCGCTCCATGGTCGACATCAACGGCTTCTGCAAGGCGTAGCCGATGCCCAGCGCCAGCGGGAAGGCGATCACCGGAATCCACACCAGGTGGCCACCGATAATGGCGATGACGATCAGGATCAGGAGGGTAAAGGGCAGGTCGATCAGGCTGGTCAGGGTCAGTGAGGCGAGGAAGTCGCGCAACCCTTGGAACTCGTGGATGTTCTGCGCGTAGCTACCGACCCGTGCCGGGCGGTACTTCATGGCCATGCCGACGATGCGTTCGAACAACGTGGCCGAGATGATCAGGTCGGTTTTCTTTCCGGCAAGGTCCAGACACAGGCTGCGCAGACCCTTGAGGATCAGATCGAAAATGTAGGCCCCGGTGATGCCCACAGCCAGCACCCAGAGAGTCGAGGTGGCTTGGTTGGGCACCACCCGGTCGTAGACGTTCATGACGAACAGCGGCGCGGCCAAGGCGATCAGGTTGATTACCAGGCTGGCGGCAATGGCGTCGATGTACAGCCATTTGCTGCGCAGCAGGGTGTCGCGAAACCAGGAACGCGCACATGGGATCAGGTTGCCGTGATTGACGTCGTACTTGTGCTGCGGCTGGGCAAAGAACACCTTGCCGCTGTAGTCGCCCAGCAGGGCCTCGCGGCTGACCAGCACCTCACCGCCGTCACTTTCACTGAGCAGCAGCCGCGCGGTGTCGGCGTTCTCCCAGCCGAGCAAGACGGCGCTGCGGCCTTCCTTGAGCAGCAACATGGCCGGCATCGCGATGCTTGGGATCTGCTCCAGCTTGCGTTGCAGCAAGCGACCTTGCAAACCGGCATGGGCCGCCGCACGGGGCAACAATTCAGGGCTCAGGCGCTGGGCCGGCAACGGCAGGCCGGTGGTGAGCATGGCCCGGCTGGCGGGCTTCTGGTGCAGGACACACAGGGTCAGCAGGCTATCCAGCAACGGGTCATCGTGCTGACTACGTGGATCGTGACTGAGTTGGACTCGACTGACTTCGGATTCCACGCGGCGCTCTCTTCATCCTGGCGGTAGATGGGGTAGGTGCGCACTTCAGGCATTGCCTGGGGAGGCTCACCCAGGTCCAAGCCATTAACCCGCTAACGGCTATTTGCAATCAAACCTGGTATTGCATAGCACTTGTTGGGCCGAGGCTGGTGGCCAAGTAACCCATAACTGTTTCTAACCCTGACGTTGCTCTGCGCTGAGAGTTTCATTTCTCAGGCACTGGCAACCTGGCAGCTTGGTAGCTCTTCGCCACACTATTAATCGGACCCTTTTACCAAGCCTAACGCGTGCTTGATTCGATGCAAGGCCCGGCTGTGAATTTTGCACCCCAACCCACGACAATCTTCTGTAGAGCCCGATATTGAGCCTTTCAAGATGATTCAACAAGCCTTCCAGGAGTCGCTGCTTTGAAGATTTTTGGAACATTTGATCGCAGGTTCATAGCTAAACCTAGAGTAGGCATTGGCCTGAAGCCTCAAGCACGGCGATGACTAATACAAAAGTAAGAGTTGGCAATTGTACAACTCTCGATGTGACATGACTTGCAGCCCCTCGTAAGTATCGAGTGTTCACAGCCATCATCCAAACATCGGCATCATAGTCGGAAAGTTATAACCAGTAAGTGAGTGCGTTCAACGTAAAACAACTTTGAATTATTCCGTCTGCTCGCCGCATTCTCTCGCTGGCTGGGCATGGAAGCTACCGATCGGGTAACCCGGAGAGTCTCATGAGCACTGTCGTAGCCATCGTTAAAAGCATTGTTGGCCAAGTCGTCGCAGTATCCCCAGAAGGCATCCGGCGAGTTCTCATCGAAGGCGATCGACTGTTTGCCGGAGACCAGGTTCTCACCGGCCCCGGTGGCGCAGTGACGTTGCAGTTGGCCGACGGCCGCTTGCTCGACCTGGGCCGGGAAACCCAGTGGAGTGCCGAGACGCCCGCCAGCAGCACCGACCTGAGCCAGGCCAGCGCCCAGGCGGCGCCCTCGGTCGAAGAGCTGCAACAGGCGATCCAGGCCGGCGCCGACCCGACCACCGATCTTGAAGCGACAGCAGCAGGCCCGACCCCAGCAGGCGGCGACGGCTCGGTTGGCGGCGGGCATACCTTTGTCATACTCGAGGAGACTGCCGGGGTGGTCGACCCGTCGGTGGGCTACCCCACCGGGCCGCTGAATTTCTCCGAAGCGCTGCGCTTCGAGCAAACCGCCGGGCTCGATACCACCCGCGACAGCGTCGCAACACCGCCCGCCGCTGGCGCCGCAACTGCCGTGGCACTGAGTGCGACACCGACCCTTACCGAGGCGGGTGGGGTGATCACCTACACCGCGACTGTCGGCCAAGCACCCACCACTGACCTCAGTGTGAGCTTGTCCAACGGGGCAGTGATCGTCATCGCTGCCGGTCAGACCAGCGGCTCGATCAATGTCGGCGTGACGCCCAGCGACGATGTTTACCTCGATAGCGGGCACGTCTCGACGAACATCACCGGCACCAGCGGTGGCGGCCTGAGCGTCAACATCGACGCTACCCCAGCGACTACCCAGATCGTCGACACCATCGACCTCACCACCGCTACCCTCACTGCAACACCGAGCGTGACCGAGGGCGGCGTGATCACCTATACGGTGACCCTGAGTAACCCGGCGCAGACGTCTGTTACCGTTACCCTGTCCAATGGCCAGACACTTGCCATTGCCGCCGGACAGAGCAGCGCCAGCTTCAATGTGCAAACGGCGGCCAATGACGTCTACAAGAGCGGCAGCAGCGTTGCCCTGAGTATCGACAAGGCCGTAGGTGGCAATTTCGAGAGCCTGGTCGCCGACAAGACGCCGGCGACAACCGTGGTCAGCGATTCGCTCGATACCTCGACCGTAACCCTGACTGCCACGCCGTCGGTGGCCGAAAGCGGCAGCATCGTCTACACCGCCTCGATCAATGCACCGGTCACCGGCAGCCCAGTGCTGGTGACCCTGGCCAACGGCCAGACCATCACCATCGGCGTCGGCCAGAGCTCTGCCTCGGTCACTGCGCCGGTGAGCAATGATGCCTATCAGGGGCCCGCTGCTGTCAGCAACAGCATCACCCAGGTCAGTGGCGGCAATTACGAGAACCTGGTGGCGAACAAGGCGCCGGTCAGCACCAGCGTGGCCGATGTGCAAGACAGCACCAGCGTGACCCTGAGCGCCACCCCGAGCGTGGCCGAGGGCGGGCAGATCATCTATACCGCGACCCTTAGCAACCCTGCCGGCACTCCAGTTACCGTCACCCTGAGCAATGGCCAAACCATCACCATCGGCGCCAACCAGAGCAGCGCCAGCATTAGCGTGGCCGCGCCTGCGGATGATCCGTATCGCGATGGTGGCCAGGTCAACGCACACATTACCCAAGCAACCGGGGGCAACTTCGAGTATTTGGTGATTAACCAGGGCGAGGTTTCAACCCGTGTCAGCGATACCCACGACATCACCCAGTTAACCCTGACCGCCACCCCCAGCATCGCTGAAGGTGGCTCGATCCTGTACACGGCATCGGTCGGCGCACCGGTCACCGGTAGCCCGCTGGTAGTGACCTTGGCCAACGGCCAGATCATCACCATCGCGGTAGGTCAAAGTGCGGGGACGGTCAGCTCGCCGGTCAGCAACGATGTCTATCAGGGGCATGGGTCGGTCAGCAACAACATCACTCAGGTCAGTGGTGGTAACTACGAGAATCTGCTGCCAGACCAGACACCGGTCAGCACCACTGTGACCGACACCCAAGACACCACTAGCGTGACGCTTGTCGCCACCTCGTCGGTGGCTGAAGGCGGCACTATCGTCTACACCGCCTCGGTCACCGCGCCGGTTACCGGCAGCCCTGTGGTAGTCACTCTGGCCAACGGTCAAACCATCACTATCCCGGTCGGCGCCAGCGCGGCTTCGGTCAATGCGCCGGCCGGTAATGACGTATACCTGGGACATGAATCGGTCAGCAATCACATCACCCAAGTCACAGGGGGCAGTTACGAACAGCTGGTCGGCAACCCGGCACCAGTGACCACTACGATCACCGACAGCCCTGACACCACCACCGTCACCCTGACCGCCACACCGACCGTTGCCGAGGGTGGCAGCATCGTCTACACCGCCTCCGTCGGCGCACCGGTGACCGGTGCACCTGTGGTGGTGACCCTGACCAATGGCCAGACCATCACTATTGCCGTCGGGCAAAGCGTCGGCAGTGTATCCACGCCTGTGAGTAACGATGGGTACCTGGGCCATGCACCGGTAAGCACCAGCATTGGCGCGGTCAGTGGCGGCAGTTTCGAGAACCTGGTGGCCAATACCTCACCTGTCAGCACCACGGTAAGTGACGTCCAGGACACTACCAGCGTGACCTTGACCGCTACCCCATCGGTCACAGAAGGCGGGACCATCGTCTACACCGCGTCCGTGAGCGCGCCGGTTACCGGCAGCCCCGTTCTGGTGACACTGGCCAACGGCCAGACCATCAGCATTCCGGTCGGGGCCAGTTCAGCTTCAGTAAGTGCTGCTGTTGGCAACGATGTGTATCAGGGTCATGACTCGGTTTCCAACCACATCATTGCTGTCGGCGGAGGAAGCTACGAGCAACTGGTTGGTAACCCAGCGCCGGTTACGACAACCGTTAGTGACAGCCAAGACACCACTACGGTGACCCTGACCGCCACACCTTCGGTGACGGAAGGTGGCAGCATCGTTTACACCGCTTCGGTCAATGCGCCGGTCACTGGCAGCCCGGTCGTGGTGACCTTGGCTAACGGCCAGACCATTACCATCCCGGTTGGCCAGAGCTCCAGTACCGTCAGCACGCCTGTGAGCAACGACGTCTACCAGGGCCACGCCCCGGTCACCACGAACATCACGGGAGTGAGTGGCGGCAACTACGAGAATCTGGTCGGCAACCCGGCACCGGTTACCACCAGCGTCACCGATGTTCAGGACACCACCACAGTCACCCTCACTGCAACGCCCTCGGTCGCTGAAGGTGGCAGCATCATCTACACCGCAAGCGTTAATGCGCCGGTCACCGGCACGCCGGTGGTGGTGACCTTAGCCAACGGCCAAACCATCACCATCCCGGTTGGCCAGAGTTCCAGCACTGTCAGCACGCCCGTGAGCAATGATGTCTATCAAGGCCACGCTGCGGTCACCACGAACATCACGGGAGTGAGTGGCGGCAACTATGAGAACTTGGTTGGCAACCCGGCACCGGTTACCACCAGCGTCACCGATGTTCAGGACACCACCACGGTCACCCTGACCGCCACACCCTCGGTCGCTGAAGGTGGCAGCATCATCTACACCGCAAGCGTCAATGCGCCCGTCACCGGCTCGCCGGTGGTGGTGACCTTGGCCAACGGCCAGAGCATCACCATCCCGGTCGGCCAGAGCTCCAGCACTGCCACTACGCCAGTGACAAACGACGTCTATCAAGGACATCCCGCGGTCACCACGAACATCACGGGAGTGAGTGGCGGCAACTACGAGAATCTGGTCGGCAACCCGGCACCGGTTACCACCAGCGTTACTGATGTCCAGGACACCACCACGGTCACCCTGACTGCCACACCCTCGGTGGCGGAAGGTGGCAGCATCGTCTACACCGCTTCGGTCAATGCGCCGGTCACCGGCACGCCGGTGGTGGTGTCCTTGGCCAATGGCCAAACCATCACTATCCCGGTCGGCCAAAGCTCCAGCACTGTCAGCACACCGGTGAGCAACGATGTCTATCAGGGCCATCCTGCGGTCACCACAAACATTACGGGAGTGAGTGGCGGCAGCTATGAGAACTTGGTTGGCAATCCCGCACCGGTTACCACCAGCGTCACCGATGTGCAGGACACCACCACGGTCACCCTGACCGCCACACCTTCGGTGACGGAAGGTGGCAGCATCGTTTACACCGCTTCGGTCAATGCGCCGGTCACTGGCACCCCGGTGGTGGTGACCTTGGCCAACGGCCAGAGCATCACCATCCCGGTTGGCCAAAGCTCCAGCACTGTCACCACTCCGGTGAGCAATGATGTCTATCAAGGCCATGCACCAGTAACCACGAACATCACCAACGTCAGTGGCGGCAATTACGAGAATTTGGTCGGCAACCCAGCGCCGGTTTCTACCACTGTCACCGATGTCCAGGACTCCACCACGGTCACCCTGACCGCCACGCCTTCGGTGGCGGAAGGCGGCAGCATCGTCTACACCGCTTCGGTCAATGCGCCGGTCACTGGCAGCCCGGTCGTGGTGACCTTGGCCAACGGCCAGAGCATCACCATCCCGGTTGGCCAAAGCTCCAGCACTGTCACTACGCCCGTGAGCAACGACGTCTACCAGGGGCATCCTGCGGTCACCACGAACATCACGGGAGTGAGTGGCGGCAGCTATGAGAACTTGGTTGGCAATCCGGCACCGGTTTCTACCACTGTCACCGATGTGCAGGACACCACCACGGTCACCCTGACTGCCACGCCTTCAGTGGCGGAAGGCGGCAGCATCGTTTACACCGCTTCGGTCAATGCGCCGGTCACCGGTAGCCCTGTGATCGTGACCTTGGCCAACGGCCAAACCATCACTATCCCGGTCGGCCAGAGTTCCAGCACTGTCAGCACTCCGGTGAGCAATGATGTCTATCAAGGCCATGCACCAGTAACCACGAACATCACGGGAGTGAGTGGCGGCAACTATGAGAACTTGGTTGGCAATCCCGCACCGGTTTCTACCACTGTCACCGATGTCCAGGACACCACCACGGTCACCCTGACTGCTACGCCTTCGGTGGCGGAAGGCGGCAGCATCGTCTACACCGCTTCGGTCAATGCGCCGGTCACCGGTAGCCCTGTGATCGTGACCTTGGCCAATGGCCAGACCATCACCATCCCGGTTGGCCAGAGTTCCAGTACCGTCAGCACGCCTGTGAGTAACGACGTCTACCAGGGCCACGCCCCGGTCACCAACAGCATCAGCAATGTCAGCGGTGGCAACTACGAGAATCTGGTTGGCAACCCAGCGCCGATTTCTACCACTGTCACCGATGTCCAGGACACCACCACGGTCACCCTGACCGCCACACCTTCGGTCGCTGAAGGCGGCAGCATCGTTTACACCGCTTCGGTCAATGCGCCAGTCACTGGCAGCCCGGTCGTGGTGACCTTAGCCAATGGCCAGACCATCACTATCCCGGTTGGCCAGAGCTCCAGTACCGTCACCACACCGGTGAGCAACGACGTCTATCAGGGCCACGCTCCGGTCGCCACGAACATCACGGGAGTGAGCGGCGGCAACTATGAGAACTTGGTTGGCAATCCCGCACCGGTTACTACCAGCGTCACCGATGTGCAGGACACCACCACGGTCACCCTGACTGCCACGCCTTCGGTGGCGGAAGGTGGCAGCATCATCTACACCGCAAGCGTCAATGCGCCCGTCACCGGCACGCCGGTGGTGGTGACCTTGGCCAACGGCCAAACCATCACTATCCCGGTCGGCCAGAGTTCCAGCACTGTCAGCACGCCCGTGAGCAATGATGTCTATCAAGGCCATGCACCAGTAACCACGAACATCACCAACGTCAGTGGCGGTAATTACGAGAATCTGGTCGGCAACCCAGCGCCGGTTTCTACCACTGTCACCGATGTCCAGGACTCCACCACGGTCACCCTGACCGCCACACCTTCGGTGACGGAAGGTGGCAGCATCGTCTACACCGCTTCGGTCAATGCGCCGGTCACCGGTAGCCCTGTGATCGTGACCTTGGCCAATGGCCAGACCATCACCATCCCGGTTGGCCAGAGTTCCAGTACCGTCAGCACGCCTG
>NZ_JBCPSP010000050.1:0-31091 GCF_051129895.1 Pseudomonas sp. Je.1.5.c | reverse complement strand
TTGGTGGAAGGGGTGGGGCGATGTCTCCCACGGTCTGTACTGCTGCGAACAGTCAGAATCGGGCATTTAGTCCCACCACCCCTTCAAGTCTAACCATACAAGCGGGCTTGCCCGCGAAGAGGCCAGACCATCCACCACACCTACCACAGGTACCGCGCCATTCTGCCGGCTGGCAATGAGCCTGTGGGAGCGGGCTTGCCCGCGAAGAGGCCAGATCATCCACCACACCTACCACAGCTACCGCGCCATTCTTCCGGCTGGCAATGAGCCTGCTGGCTTGTCGGGGCGCCGAACCGCCGCGAAGGGCCGCAAAGCGGCCCCTGACAATCTCAATGTCTCAACCAAATCACTAAGCTGCGCATCCAGACAAGCGCCCACCCCGCACATCGCGCAAAATGCCAGCCTACCCCAGCCCGGTACCCAGCCCGCCATGAGCCAGCTGAAAGACGCCCTGCACGAACACACCTTCGTCTGCGTCATGGAGTTCGTCCCCAAGCCCAGCGCCGAGCGCTTCGCCGCCCTCGAAGCGATCATGGCCCGCAAGCAGCTGTGCGGCTGGCCGCTGACCGTGGCCATCGGCGACCGGGTCGGCAGCCCGCTGGACATGTCGCCGCTGGACGCTTTCACCTCCCTCGACACAGCCGTTCCCGCCCTGTTGCACTTCTCCGGCAAAGACCGCGAACGCCAAGACCTGCTCGCCCAGCTCAAACGCATGGACAGCGCCGGCCTCGACCAGCTGCTGATCCTCACCGGCGACCGCCTCCCCGGCCACCAGCCCGGCCAACGCCCGGTGCGCTACCTCGAATCGGTCGCGGCGCTACAAATCACCCGCCAAGCCCGCCCCGACTGGCTGCTCGGCGCCGCACTCAACCCGTTCAAGTACCACGAGGAAGAAGGCGCCGCGCAATACTTCAAAGCCGAGAAAAAACTCAGCGCCGGAGCGGATTTTCTCACCCTGCAAATGGGCTATGACGACCGCAAGCACCAGGAAGCGCTGCACTGGATGCGCCGCCAGCGCACACCCAAGCCGCTGATTGCCTGCCTGATGGCCCTGACCCACGGCCGCGCCAAGATGCTCGAACACGTGGCAGGCGCGGTGGTCAGCCCCTCGATGCGCGACATCCTCGCGGCCGAGCTGGACGTGTCCAAGGCCTTCGCCCAGACCCGCAGCATCGAGCGCCTGGCGCTGCAGGTGATCGGTTTGAAGTTGATGGGCTATGCGGGCGTGCACCTTTCCGGCATCCATGACCTGGCCCAGTTCCAAGCGTTGGAGCAGGCGCTGCACACCCAGCAAGGCGAAATCCACACCCTGGAGCAATGGGCACCCGCCTGGGCTGCCAGCTGGCAAATGCCCGGCTTGCCCGCAGTCACCTTCAACCCACCCGGCGCCAACTGGCGGTTGGGCGAGTCGCGCGTCAGCGCCAGCCGCACAGAGCAGGCCCGCTACCACGTGCTGTCTGGCTTGCACTCACTGTTGTTCGACCGCAGCAACTGGCTCAGCCGCAGCTTCGGCTGGGCCGTCACCCGCCCGGTTTGGCGCACAGCCCAAGGCGCGCGCCTGCTGCACCAGCTGGAACGCAGCATCAAACGCCCCCTGCTCGGCTGCGACACCTGCGGGCGTTGCCGCCTCGAAGACACCCTCTACATCTGCCCGGAAAGCTGCCCAAAGGGCTTGGCCAACGGCCCCTGCGGCGGCACCTCGCTCAACCGCTGCGAGTTCGGCGACCGCGAGTGCGTGCACAGCGTCAAATACCGCACCGCCAAATCCGTCCAGCAAACCGCAGTACTCACCGACCGCCTGATCCCCTGCATCGAACTCCTCACCCGCCATCAAAGCTCCTGGCCAGCCTGGTTCACTCCCGCAAACACCCCTGAACCCTGTGGGAGCGGCGGTGCGCCGCTGCGACTTGCCCGCGAAGAGGCCATCCCTTCCAACATAAAACCCTCAGCCCACCACTCCAGGCCGGCCCACACCAAGCAACCCGCCGAAATCGACAGCTAACCCGCCCTCCCCCATCAACGATAAACGGCCCCCGAAAAAGTTGCCGTTTATCCCAGCGCTCCTATATTCACTGAGTCCCTGCCAAGCGGCCCCTTCGAGCGTGAACATGGCCCATGCTGCCCAGTTCATCATTTGCGAGCACTGCGACTGCGTCTACGAAAAGGTCCCGCTCGCCAAGCACCAGAAAACTGTCTGCAGCCGCTGCGCCGGCGTGCTCCAGCGCTACAACGGCCTCACGGTGCAACAGCGCCTGGCGTTGAGCATCACCGCCGCCATGCTCTGGCTGTTCGCCAACTTCTACCCGGTGATGAGCATCAGCATGCAGGGCCTGAAAAACAGCGCGACCCTGTGGGATTCGGTCCTGGCCTTGAGCCAAGGCCCGATCACCTTCATGGCCATGGTCGCCGCCATCGCCATCATCATCGCCCCGGCCTTCCAGCTGGTGCTGCTGACCTGGGTGCTGACCTTCGCCCTCGCCCAGCGCCGCGCCCCGGGCTTCAAGCTGGCCATGCGCTGGCTGGAAACCCTACGCCCGTGGAGCATGCTCGAAGTGTGCCTGCTCGGCGCCATGGTCGCGGTGTTCAAGCTGGCCGGCATGCTCGACGTACTGCCCGGCATCGGCCTGTTCGCCCTGGCCGCGCTGAGCCTGTTGCTGATCCGCATTGCTGGGCGCGATGTGCGCGACCTGTGGGACCTGCTATGAACCGCCCACCAACCGCCAGCGAACTCAACCTGTGCCTGTGCCACAGCTGCGGCCTGGCCTGCGACATGAGCAACGAGCCGCACCACTGCCCACGCTGCGACGCGCCTCTACACCGGCGCAAGACCAACTCGCTGGCGCGCACCTGGGCCTACATGCTCGCCGCCCTGGCCTTCTACGTGCCGGCCAACCTGCTGCCGGTGATGAACACCACCCTGCTCGGCGACGGCGCCGACAGCACCATCATGAGCGGCGTGCTGGAGTTCTGGGAGCACGGCGCGTGGGACATCGCCCTGATCATCTTCATCGCCAGCATCGCCGTGCCCGGGGTCAAGTTCGTCGCCCTGTCGCTGCTGCTGATCACCGTCCAGCGCGGCAGCGACTGGGCGCGCAAGGAGCGCTCCAAGCTGTACCGCTTCGTCGAGCTGATCGGCTACTGGTCGATGCTCGACGTGCTGGTGGTGGCACTGGTCGCCGCCCTCGTGCAATTCCAAGCGCTGGGCACCATCGAGCCACGCCCGGGCATTCTATTCTTCGGCTTGGTGGTGGTGTTCACCATGCTCGCGGCCATGAGCTTCGACCCCCGCCTGATCTGGGAACCACCCGCCACCAAGGAGCGCACGGATGTCGTCACCCACTGATCAAGCCCCCCGCGAGCCCGCCCGGCCAGAGGTGAAAACCCGCCGCTTCAGCGTCTCGCTGGTGTGGATCGTGCCCATCGTCGCGGTGCTGGTCGGCCTGTCGCTGGTGATCCACCGCACAATGCAGGAAGGCCCGACCATCACCCTCACCTTCAAGACCGGCGCCGGCCTCACCGCCAACAAGACCGAAGTCAAATACCGCAGCGTAGTCATCGGCCACGTGTCGGAAGTGGCCCTGAGCGATGATCAGAAAAGCGTCAACGCCACGGTGAAACTGGACAAACAAGCCGAAGGTTTCACCCGCGAAGATTCGCAATTCTGGGTAGTCCGCCCGCGCATTGGTGCCGGCGGCGTGTCGGGCATCGACACCCTGCTGTCGGGCGACTACGTCGGCGCCGACATCGGCCAGTCCAACACCCGCGCCAAGCACTTCACCGGCCTGGAAAACCCGCCGCCGATCACCTACGGCGAACCCGGCAAACGCTTCACCCTGCACGCTCCCGACTTGGGCTCGGTGGATATCGGCTCGCCGGTCTACTACCGCAAGATCCCGGTCGGCCAAGTGGTCGCCTACGCCCTGGATGCCGATGGCAAAGGGGTGAACATCGAAGTGTTCATCCACGCCCCCAACGATGCCTACGTCACCGAAAACACCCGTTTCTGGAACGCCAGCGGCGTCGATGTGAATGTCGGCGCCAATGGCGTCTCGGTGAAGACCGAATCGCTGTCCACCCTGATCGTCGGCGGCATCGCCTTCCGCGCCCCCGAGTACAGCCCCAACGACAGCCCCGCCGCCGAAGACAAGACCTACGAACTGTTCGCCGACCAGCAAACCGCCCTCGCCCCGCCCAACGGCAAGGCGCAGTACTTCACCCTGCGCTTCGACCAGGCCCTGCGCGGCCTCAAGGTCGACGCCCCGGTGGAATTTCTCGGCGTAGAAATTGGCCGCGTGGTGTCGGTGAACCTCGACTTCGACGAAGTCAAACGCAGCTTCCCGATCAACGTCGGCATCGTCGTCTACCCCCAACGCCTAGGCCAGGCCCACGTGAAAATGCTCAAAGTGCTCAAGCACAACCCCGACGACATCGCCGCCTCCGCCAAGCTGTTCAGCACCTTCGTCGACAACGGCCTGCGCGCCCAGGCGCGCAGCGGCAACCTGCTCACCGGCCAGCTGTACATTGCCCTGGAGTTCTTCCCCAAAGCGCCAAAAGCCGAGTTCGACCTCAACGCCCGGCCGATTGCCATCCCGACCATCCCCGGCAGCCTCGAACTGCTGCAAGAGCAATTGCAGGCCATGGTCGAGAAGATCAACAAACTGCCGGTCGAACGCATCGCCAGCAACCTCGACAGCAACTTGGTCGAGCTGCGCAAAAGCCTCGCCCAGTTCAACAGCAAGACCCTGCCCCGCGTGCAAGACACCCTCGCCCACGTCAGCCAGACCCTGCAATCGGCCAACTCGACCCTGGCCGAAGACTCACCGCAGCGCGAAAAACTCACCGAAACCCTCGACGAACTCGCGCGCATGTCACGCTCGCTGCGCGAGCTCTCCGATTACCTCGGACGCAACCCCGAATCGCTGATCCGCGGCCGCCCCGCCAACGCCGCGCCCCTGGACCTGCAAGGCCCACCGCGCAACTGACCGCAGGAGCGAAACCCATGACCCCACGGCACACCCTCCCGCTGCTCTGCACCCTGGCCCTGCTCGCCGCGTGCCGCAGCGACCCGATTGCCTTTCACACCCTGACCCCAGTGCACGCCCCCACCCAGGCCAGCAGCAACGCCGCCGAAGTGGTGATCGAAGGCATCAGCGTGCCGCCGCAGGTCGACCGGGCGCAGATCGTCATTCGCCAAGGCAGCAACGGCCTGGCCATTCTTGAAACCGAGTGGTGGGGCGCGAGCCTCAGTGAAGAGCTGCGCAGTGCCCTGGTGGTGCAACTGGGCAACGGCAGCGCGGCGCGCAAAGTGGCGGTGAAGATCAACGTGCAGCGCTTTGACTCGATCCCCGGGCAGTACGCACTGATCGATGCCCGCTGGCGCCTGCGCGGGGCTGAGGGTGGAGAGATGCTCAACTGCCACAGCCTGCTGCAAACGCCCGCCGGGCCGGAGATCGAGGACTTGGTCCGGGCGCAGCAGAACAACGTGCAAGGGCTGGCCACGCAGATTCGTCAGGCGGCTGGGAATCTGCGCGGGGGGTGCCCTGGCGAACGTTGAGTCAGCTGCTGTCGGCTAGGGCGTTGTCGCCGGTATCGAGGAGTTTTCCACATTGCTCGCTGGCCAGGCGGCTGATGATGCGGATCGCCTGGTGGATGCCCGCGGTGTTGCGAAAGCTCAGGCGCGGGTTGTGTTCGCACTCGAGCATGTCGTCGTGCTGGACCAGGGCTTCGGCTAGGAGTTCTAGGGTCCAGGTGTAGCTTTGCAGGGTGGAGAGGCGTTCTTGGTCAGGCATGGGGGGCCTGCCTTGGGGTTGTGGTGGGTTGGGTGTGAATGGGATAGAAGCGAAGGCTACGAGATGCCGGCCGCAGTGGACGGCGGAGAACGAATGCGAGGACTTTGCTCGGTATGCGAGTAGGCATGCATGAGACTCCAAGTTTGATTGGAGCTGCCACGCATCGTCGCCAAACAATTGGGTGGCAGCTGTACGCAGGTTGGCGAACCGGGAACTTGGAACCCGGCAGACCCGAAGGTCTCCCACGCACAGCCGCCATGGCACGAGGCTGCGGGCACAAAAAAAGCGCCTGCAATCGTGTGGGGCGCTGTTGCGCCAAGTTATCCGAGTCGCCAAACCCGGTCGCGGAATTTGCCGCGACCTCGCCAATTTAGACCTTGAGGCTGGGCGGGGCAAGGGGCAGTGGAGACAGAATCTTCCTCCAATGACGAAGGAAAAGGTGATCAGCCTTCCAACGCTTAACTCGCCATTTTTTCAGCGGACCAAGCTGCGAACCACTACAAATAGGACCGTTAGGCCCACGACCCCGGAAGCGATCAGCCAGCCTGAGGAAGCCATCGCGTGGAAAAAACTAGGGAAGAATGGCGTTTTCTCTAGCTTGACGAGTGCCAGGCAAAGCCATGGCATCAGGATGATGTAAAGCAAAGGAATGTAGACGACTGCCTGAAGGACTAGGGTCAGTCCGCCAGCCCAGTCATTCCAGTGACGAGGGTTAGACATGGTGTACTTCCTTTTCTTAACTAGGACTTGTGAATCGTCCGCTTCCTGAATGCCTCAGGCTCGATCATGGAGCCCGTAGCGTGAAGGAAAACGAGCCTAGCAGAAACGGCAAGGCCGCTCAAAATGGGGGTTGTGGGGTGCGAGATGATGTGGGTTTCTGAAAAGTTTAGAGCTGGTGCGGAGACAGGAGTCGAATCAATACACAAGCTACTGATTTTTTTATTAATTTCAATGAGACTAAAATTTTCTATCTCTAAAACTACCCCATGACACCTTATCGATAGTTTGCAGTCCAAAGACAACACCACTGAACGCGCAGTAATGGCCGTTTAACCATGGCAGCCCCTCATAACTTAACCGAAAACAAAGCGATCTGAAGGATGTTGTATCCAAGCATGTTTACCGTAACAGAACTGTATAACTAATCGTCACGCCACCCGGGTATTTAGTCACAAAAGCATCCATGCCAAAAATTTAGAAGCCACATCGCCAGGCAATGGTACTGAAGCCCCCTTAACCTACCATCATCAGTTGCTTGGCACATTGGCTTATAGGCACAAAGTCTCATTAAATCGTAATTATTTACACTTGTGAATCATACCTTAATCTGGCAGGTGCTGGTTGACATGCGCCCGGTGCTTCAGTAATAGTTCACTAATTCTTTAATGGGCAACCAGCACAAGGTCTTCACCAACACCTTGAATCGAAACTTTAACTGCCCCCCAAAAAACCACACCCCATGCAGACCGGCATTGAGCACATGCATATAATTATCGACTCAAACATAATACACAACAATTGGTTCCTTAGGTCAGCACCACTAAGACTGCTCATCCACTACATAAACAATGAAGGCTGCACACTGGTCATACCGAGAGTGGTAACACAAGAAGTCGACAATCTATACATGCGTTCACTCAATGATGCTATTCGAGACGTGGAGAATTCCAACAAGGCTCTTGAAAAAGTGGCACCAAGTATTAAGCTAGAGGCACCAAGGCTAGAGCAGCAAGAATCATATAGTCTAGAGTCCGTATTAAAAGCAAAAATTGAAGACCTCAAAATAGTTGAATACAAAAACATTTCTCACGAAGAAATGGCGCGTCGAGCTATTTTAAGGGTCAGGCCATTTCGCGAAAACGAAAAAGGATACAGGGACACTCTAATCTGGCTTTCGTTACTCGACCATCTGGAAAATAACAAAATCACAGAAGACGTATTCTTCATAACATCAAATACAAATGACTTCATGGGAAAAACCAAGGATCATTTCCACGACGACCTACAGAACGACATAGACGAAAAAAACCTTCAGTGCAAAATCCACCTAATTAGCTCCTTGAACGAATTCCTGAAAAACCACGTAAATTCTGACGAACATGCACTGGACCGACACAGAGACGATGAGGAATTCAGGGAGTATCTCGAAGAAAGCGCTATATCATACTTACAAAGTATGGACAGTAGTGTGCGCTCAGGCTTAAGCAAAGAGCTTTTCAGTCACACCGGAATACTTTCAAGCTGCAGCCCTTTGTCCGCTCACATCATGGAGGGACTAGAAGACTTCTTCTACATAGAAACAAAAGCGCTTGAAAATCATGAGGTATATGTTTCCTGCAAATTTGAACTGAGAATTACCGAGCTCATACTTGACATTACGACCAGAGAATTCGAAAACCATCGCGAGCTAATCACAGCTTGTGATGGCTTCTTCGAAGAAGAGCACAGCCACGAAATATCTACTATAAGCCTGTATATTAGACCTGGCTTTTTAGCCAGCTTTACATATAACCAGCTTACGAAAGAATGTAGCGGATTTTCAGTAGATCAATTTGCGCTAGTCAGAAGGGGACGCCCCCTATCAACAATGTTCGCACCCAACATTCAATAAAAAGCTTTCATGCGATACTAAAAGCACCTACAAGAAAACTGTAGGTGCTCAAATTAGCCTCACCCAAACTAAGACAACAATTCGACGCAACCGATTTTCGTAGAATCAACAACCACCTCATACTCCGGAGCTTGGCAAGCATAAAACACCAAACTTTTATTTACCGTAGTTCTAAACACCACACGCTCTTCTCTTTTGAACCAAGGCATGTGCTCATAACTTTGATACGCAAACCTCCGTGCCACAGCCTCTTCGGTGCTCCAAGATTGGCCATATCGTGACACCTCCCATTCTGAGATGCTTGCACCTCGATAAATTACTATTTCTCCTGGCAGCAGATTGATGCAATTGGGCTTAAGTTCACAATCCAAAATTATTTTTGGATACCACATCTCATTCTCTTGATACACCCATAAATCATGAAGTCCTCCAAGCGCATAGAGTCGAAAAGCATGCCTAAACGCATCAAGAATATCCCTAGCACCTTGATCACATATTCTACCTTGTAAAAAAATGGCGCACTTGTTGATTCTCTCCACTACTTCATGAGAACCTGACACAAGTTGAGAATCAGCAAGGACATCAAGCTGACATGTGCGAATCGCCTTCACACAAAAAGAAACAAACTCTTCAATTCCTGCCCTATACCCAGATAAAAAAACCTCACTCAGTTTTTCCTCAACATGAGAGACCGAAATCTTCATACGTTCAGATAGAAACCTACACTCCTCATCTGAAAGCATAACCCCTCCAAAATATAACTTAATGTTTAGCGCGATAGTTTTCTTAGCTAGTGAATCACAACCAAACTAACACCACGGGAAACGAGAATTATCAAAATCAGGAAACCTCCCCTATTCGCCACATTACTCAAGCGTTACTAAATAGTCACACCCCCGAGAGCTTTATTAAAGCGAAGCTTCTAGCATTTCATTAATCATCTCTTGAACAGAGTGTCTAGACGCCCCTTTCACCAAAATACCATTTTTATACTCTAGCCCTATACCAAAAAACTTGAAAACATCACCGAGGCGGGGTTGATCTGAATGAATTTTCTTAGGACCTTTAAAGAAAGCCCCACCACTCATACCTTTAAGTGAGTAACCTTTCTGTTTGAATCCTTCGTGCTCGTATTCTACATTTTCATTTACATGTTTTCCGACCACTTCCCTTTCTGATTCTGACTCAAATTCAACGCCGAGTAAGAGAAAATTAGCATGCTCCCATTTTTTAAGACCATCAACCCCTTCCGAAAGGTACTCTCTAATTTTTTCTGACGAAGATTTACTACTATGTATGCTTTGTATAGCTTTTTTCTTCGGAAAACCTATCCACCCGAAATCATCAACAAACTCGGTAGTTGATTCATGATCAAGATCAAAATAATTTTTGTACTCAAACTCATTAGTTGCACATATACACAAATCCCTCTCCCGACAGATCTTATAAAAATAAGATACATCCGACAGCGACATAAAGCTTCCGTCCGTCTTAAGAGCTCCTATCTCACTCAATTGATCTTCCCGCAAAGTAAGAGCATGCGCTGCAAACACACAAAAATACAGCTCTTTAATTTTCACAAATGTCATAGTAGAGGAAAATTCGTATCCCCCTCGCCCGTCTTTACGATACAGCGGATAAATATGCCGCTGCGCCTGCAAAGAAAACTCGTCAACCCGAAATTTACCGCTCATATTTAAAACCTTATTCCAACATCGCTATTATATTGCTATTTTTAGAACACATTTACCACTAACAAAACTGCTAACCAGCCATCAGCCATCAGCCATCAGCCATCAGCCATCAGCCATCAGCCATCAGCCATCAGCCCATAACATTTCGCACCCTAATTAATCTGAATACATAAGAAGGGGACAGATTTATTTTTACCGTAGGTTCGAGTGAACATCACAACCCTCAAGAGAGCGACTCGAACATCGCCTCTTGACGTCCGTTGACGCGGGGCAGGCTCAAAATTTATGTTTCATCAACGAGCGTCACAAAAAATAAATCTGTCCCCTTTTACTGAGCGAAGAAAACAAATCCAAACATCCTGATTTGGAAGTGCATAAGCACAAAAAAGGTGACTGCCCTTGAAAGTAGTGAGAGGGGCGAGTTACTGAAGATAGACCGCGTCTAGACGTACAGCGACGGTCATACCACGACCGTCGCTGTACGTGGGCTCTGAACGGGAACAGCCCTTCACGCGTCCTGCTCAGGTTCTGGATCACGCGCGGCCCTTTTGAGCGACTGGATCAGGCGCTTGAAGCCCTTGGTTTGAGCAAACTTTTTGTAGAGAGCCGGGGTGATTTCTGAAAGTTTGGCAACAGCTTCCCCCATCGTATTCCTGAGTTCTGTCGAGTACCTGAACGCCGCTATCTGCTCGGCCTTCGCATCGAAGAGTTTGGCCAAGTCTGGAAGGCTGTCGGGGTTGCGGCTCAGGTACGCCAGGAACAGGACGATCCGTTGAACCTCTTGCGGATTAGACGGCTGAACATCCGGGATGAGATGGCCATATTTCGATAGCGGGATTGCGAAATCGTCAGGCTCCACCGACTCCGCGAAGAGCATCGCTCTCAATCGGATACCGATGACGTCACGCTGCTGGGCATCAAGCAACTTGAGCAGCGAATCCATCATGGCGTACTGGGCCGCTCCCCACGGCGAAGTCACGGTACCGTTCGCGAGGGAGTTGAGCACGTCGATCAAGGCATCGCCGACGGCTGCAATCGACTGTATGGGCTCTTCATTGCCCACGATCCCATTCAGGATTGCCTGGTGTTGTTTAGCCCCTGCCGAGATGATCTGTACCCACTCATCACGAGTCCGCTCATCACTCGTGAGCTGCTTGAGTAGATCCGCCCGAGTTTTCGGCAGCACATTTTCATCCGCCTCCATGACGACACTGATCAATCGGACGTCCGCCTTCAGAGCGTCCTTGGAGGCTTCTGCAATATGAACGTCCCAAGCTGTGAGCCAAGCCGCGACATCGGCCTCAGCAAGGCCAACCTTCGAAAGCGCCTGGGTAATCACGCTGAATTCAGTAGTTAACCTGTCGCAGTTCAGGGGCCCAATGCGCTCCTCTCGAATCAAGTAAGCCAGGTAGGTGGCAACCGACTCACCCACTTGGGCGTCGGCTACCAATTGGAACAAGGCACCTGTGGTAAGCGATGCGTTCGCCAAGGCCCGGAAGACTGACGACTCGAAGACACCATCCAGATCATCGAGCTTGGCGAGCGAATCGGCGTCGGCTTGCCGAATGTACGTCACTGCCGCCACCGCCTTAATCAGCGGACTGGCATTGTTCGCCATCAACGTTGTAATCGCAGTGCCGATGACCTGGTCGACATTCGCAGCCAAACCAAGTCCCAGCACCGCGCTCTCTACTTCCCCAGCAGCACCTGTGGATTTCGCCAGAATGGCCACGTCACCAGCCGAGATACCACCGGTAATAACGCCGCCGAATTTGCGCTCCCCGTACAACCATTCAAGCGCGGGCACGACGCAATCGGTCGGCAACACCGCTACCCCCATCTGGTGGTCGGCACAGCTGACCAACTGCGCGTGTGCATCTGGAAGTCCCACGTTCGCGAAGGTAAACCCACTGGCCTTGATCACGTTCAGATGGGCAATATCAGGCAGCAGGTGCATCACATACTCGGAACGCTTAACAACGACCGCTTCAAACTCCAGCCCTAGCGCTTGGAGGTAATAGTCGTATTCCTGCATGAGATCCCAGGCCGGCGTCAGTTGCTCAGGATCGAACGCAGCGTTCAGAATTTTCTGCAGGCCGGTTTTCAGCTGGCCGCCATGACTACTCAGTAACCGCCCCTTCAACCCATGGCCTCTGCAATACCGCACGGCTTCGTAGAACTCCTCAGTTCCCGCTTTCGATTCGCCGAACAGTTCAAGTTGCGCGCTATTGATCAGTTGCAGGAGAGGCTCAATCCAGTCGCCTTCACGCGCCTGATTTGCCTGGGAAATGGTTGGCAGCAGAGAAGCCAGCGAAGGACGCTGGGATAGAAGGCGCTTCATGGCGTCAGAGAAGCCGAACAGTGAAGTAAGTTCGCCCAACGCGTCATGATCCTCGTTGGCAAAGGCTTCTGCCAATGGCGTGTCCAAGAGCTCGGCGATCGCAATATCACCCGTAGTCAGATAATGAATCTGCAGGAACTGGATCTGCCACCCGGTCTCCATGGAATCGCCAAGGGTGCCACCCAGCAGGTTTTTAGTGTCCTTTACCAGCTCAGTTTGCTCCTCCCCAATTTCTTTCTGATAAGTTTCCGAGAAACCATCCGTGCGCAGTATCTCCACCAGCGAAAGGTCGGCATATTTGCAGAGCAGAAGATGGCTGGCGATAGCCAGGAGGCTGATCTCCTCCCCCACCACTAATGCTGTCGTGGCGATATCGTTGATGAATTTCTTCTGTAGCCGGGGCGTGACCAGGTTGTTGGCCATAGGGCTGTGGCGCTGCAGCAGTTGTGCGCACTGCTCGATGACGTTCCCGTCAACATCCTGGAAGCTATGGTTCCACAACTGACGGAAGCCATCTTTCCATCCCGAGGTGATGATGGGTGGCGAACGGAAAACCACCGGAAATTTTTTCGCTATGAAGTCCCTGGCATCGTACCGTCGATCACCGTCTGCCTTCAGGTATTCCGCCACCTTGTTTGAGCAAAACGGAACGATTACCGTCAGATTCGCAGCCTTTGTAGCAACCTCAATAAAGATCTCCAGGTCGCTCCACACCGACCGCAGGCTGTCCTTTGGCAAGCGATCGAGGTTGTCTAGGATGATGACAAAACGCTTGTCTTCAACCACCTTCAGCTGTTCGAGAAGCGTCTTCTTTAGATCAAGGGGCGTCACCTCCTTGCCAACCTCAATCTTTTCCTCAATATGATCGTCACTAGAGCCTTTAAATAGACTCAGAAGGCTCCATTTCTGGGCGCAGACCCGCACCTTCCTATGGCAAAACTTGGCAGCGCTAAGGATCAGGACAGGGCTCAAAAGAGAAAAAAGGTGCACCGCAATCAGCCACCAAAACGGGTCTTGCAACGTGTTGGTAAGCGCGGCGGCTTCGGGCGACGTCCCTGTGATGGTCGCATGAGAGCTACGCGAAAGTGCAAAAAGCTCCCGGAATGACGTGGCGGCGAAAAACAGGCTGGCGACCAGTGCCAAGGCCCAGGCACTGACCCGGCTCGTTGTTCGTTTGTTGTACTCGAACAAGCGTCCGAGGGCCCGATCGCGAGAGGCTTTCAGGGTCTCCGCAGCCCTGCTGACATGAGGTACTTCTTTGAGCACCTCATCGGTGAAAAGCTCGATGAAATTGCTCTTCGTCGATCCCTGGTAATTCTGCTCGCAGTCGAAAAACCAGACCCTGAAATCAGAATCAGCAGCCGTCAACTTTGTCTTCAGCATGCTCAGAATGGAGCTCTTACCGGAGCCAAACTCACCATCCAGGCCCACAACCTTTGAGGGCCCGTCACTCAGCAAATGACCGTGGATTGCGCTCGCCACCTTGTCATGGCTACCACCGGGGAACACGTCCTGAGTTGCAGGGTGTTCAGTATGGAAATTGATCAACCGCATAGAAGTCCTTTTATGCCATCCCTGCGCGTTGTGTCATTCCCGTGTGCAGAGAATGTCGCTGGAGCCCGATTGCCCCTAACCAAGCGATTACATCGCAGATGACGCCCGCCCTTTAAAACCACCATATGTAGTTATGATCCAGCCATAAACCACAAGATAGTGACATATTACATAGATGGCAAGCTGCCATAAAACGACACTATTGCGATCCGGAGGGCGTCCTTTGGTTGTAGGATTTTGCGTCCAACAACACCCATGCAGGTAACCACGTCGCGCAGATACGCCGCCTAGTCGGCCAACACTTTCCGATCAATCTGTCGTGCATCATTGATACCGGGCCCCTGGTCGGAGCGACGCCACTTCACAAACGCCAACCACCGGTCACAGTGCGCCTTGACCGTGTCGTAATGACGGCCGCCGAACATGTATCTCAGCGCTTGCGGCCCTGCGTAGCTCTATCGCCTGCCGTAATCGAAATTACGACCATCGCGTCTACCCACCAATGCCATGTCGATCACCTCATCGTCCGCTCTCCGATCCTCGCCCCACGTCATCCCGCCAAGAATGTTGAGTGTTATCAGGGATCAAGGCCCCTGCGACCTGTGGGGAATGTCCACTACGCGGGACTGGCGGCTCCTTACGACCGGGAGCAAGGGCATCTCATGATCTGGCCTCCTGAGCACCGTTACCGGTGGGCGGGTGGAGGCAGCATTGGCTGACGAGACCAGTGCCTGAAGATCCTGAGCCAAGTGCAAGCAGCAATGCGATGACCGGGGCATGCCTGACTGTCAGTCAGGTGCAGTCCATTCCCTGGTCTGCGGCACCATCATCTACAGCGCTGTTGCTGGTGACATCGGCGTTTGTCACGCCGATTGTCACGAGGGGGATTGCCGCAAAGCCATGTGCGATCAGGGCTGCAGCAGTGGTAGAAGTGCCCGTCTCTTTCCAGAGAAAGAGACGGGCACAGGTTGGCGCAGGATTCGGCCAAGCGGATAGGTTGCTGCAGGGCAGCGAGGTACGGTGTGTCTGGCGCACGAGCGCTATATGTGTAAGAGCATTCATCACATGGGTAGTGACCGGGCGAGCTGCCGAATGCTAATCGCCCTTGGGTAGAACCACCGCGAGAGCGGCGTGGCCTTGAAGGTTCGGGCCACCTGGGGTGCTGTCATCGACAGCGCTTGCACGGCCAGTTCTACGCCTGTGGATAAACCCGGTCAAGGGTCGAAACTCAGCGATATTGGGCATGTGAGAAGCGGCTATCCACCGGTGGAATTCCGTGGCAAATCCCGGATAACGTCGTGGCTTTTAGCTTTTCAAAGTGAGGTCCATCCAAACAGGGCGGCTTTGCAGCCCTGTTTGGATGGACCCGTGTAAAAGAGCAGCCCGCGCCGATCTCGCAGGCTCACCCGCGATTGAATGCGCCATGGCCATTTGGCAAGGCTGTGACGTTGTCGCCTACCGGATGGGCAAACTCACACGGAGTGACATGGCCCGATCTGTTGGCATCGATGTAGTTACTCCACCACGCCATGATCAACCGACGCTGCTCCAGAAATTGGGCCTTGTGGATGTAAGCGGCGCGCACGCGGTTACGCTCCTGATGACTCATCTGCCGCTCAATCGCCGCGTCCGTCCACAGCCCTGATTCGAGCAAGGCACTACAAGCCATGGTCCTGAAGCCATGCCCACACACGTCCTTGGTGGTGTCGTACCCCGTATTGCGCAGCACCTGGTTAACCGTATTCTCCGACAAGGGTTTCCAGTACCTGTGGTCACCGGGCAACACGAGTTCAGAGAAGCGATTCAAGTTGCGCAGCCGTTCAAGGATTTCGATCACTTGAGGCGACAGCGGCACTATCTGAATGTCCCCACTCATCTTGGTCCCGCGTGTGGAATAGCGGACGCCTTCAATCGGCTTGCGGGTATCGGGGATCTCCCACATCGCCCGTTGGAGGTCGAATTCATCCCACCGGGCGAAGCGCAGTTCGCTGGAGCGCACGAACACATGCAGCGTCAGTAGCACTGCGAGCCGGGTCAGTTCGCGACCGGTATAGTTGTCGATTCGATCCAACAGTTCAGGAAGGCGGTTTAGCGAAAGTGCGGGACGGTGCAGGGTGCGCGGCGCTTGAATCGAGCCGGCCAGATCGAGCGCCGGGTTTTGAGTGATCTGCCGCGCCCGCTTCGCACCTCGCATGATCGTGGAGAGATAGTTCTGCACACGCAGCGCTACATCCATGGTGCCGCGATCCTTGATCCGCTGGGTGACCTCAAGGAGATCATGGGTGTCGAGTTCAGCGATAGGCCGCTGGCCGATTAGTGGAAACACATGGGTACGCAACCTGCTCAGCACCGTCTTGGCGTGGCCCTCAGTCCAGCGCCGGGACATTTCGACGTGCCACTCCAAAGCGACGGTTTCAAACAGAAGACTCGCACGCTGGGCAGCGATCTTGGCCTTCTGCTTCTCTTCCATCGGATCAAGGTTGTCGAGCAACAGCGCCTTGGCCTCATCGCGCTTGGTCCTCGCAACGGCCAACGAAACGATGGGGTACTTGCCGATGATCAGCGTGCCTTCCTTGCCGTTGGGTTTGAAATACCGCAGCCGCCAAGTCTTCGAGCCTGGGCGCGACGTACAGGTACATACCCCCGCCGTCGAACAGTTTGTAGGCGCGATCACGCGGTTTTGCCGTGCGGCATTTGAGGTCGCTGAGCGGAATGGCTAGGCGTGGCATAGGGGTACGTTCTCCATGCAGGAAAGACGCTGTACCCCAAAAATACCCCCGGTTATTGGGGATTTTGTTGGTTCCCGACGGAGGGTCGTGGAAACGAAAAACCGGCCAGAAGGCCGGTTTAGAGGGCTTCCAAAGCATTCAGCGGAATGCAGTGGAGCTGGATGTGGTGCCGGAGACAGGAATCGAACCTGCGACCTTCGCGTTACGAGTGCGCTGCTCTACCGACTGAGCTACACCGGCGTGTTGCGCAACGTACCACTGCCGTGGCGGTTTCGCAAACTGCTGGTTTTTTGTCAGATATTGGTGAGTGCTGGGGGCCTCATCGCGGGGCAAGCCCGCTCCTACAGCGGGCTGGATGACCGGGGGTTAGCCGGCTTTGCAGCCGCTTGGGGCCAGGTCTTCTTCGATGTTGGTGGTGCAGGTCCAGCCGCTGGCGGCGCGGGTCAGGGTCAGGGTTTTGCCCATCACGCTGGCCGGGCCGTCGGCCAAGGTGCAGGTGATGGCGCCGGTGCCATTTGCAGCTGTGCCTTGGGCAGTGATTGCGCAATGTGCGGTGGCGGGTTGGCCGCCGAGGGCCGCTACATCCGTCACGTCCTTGCCTTCGTTCAGGCGCAGGTCCATTGCGGTCTTGAGGGCTGAAATTTCTAGCAGGCCGGCGGCGGCTTTGGTCCGCGATTGGTGGTTGGTGTACATCGGCACGGCGATGGTGGCGAGGATGCCGATGATCGCGACGACGATCATCAGTTCGATCAGGGTGATGCCTTGTTGGCCTTTCATGAACGCGTTTCCTTGTTGATTCGGCTGAGCCTTCATCCACTGTTGGACGCCAGGCTGGCAGGCGCGCAGTAGGCCTCATCAGACACCTTTTGTCACCCCTGCCCGGCTGGACGTCATGTTCGCTGAACTACTCTAGTGACCATCAGGGAAACCCGCCCACGCAGGGGCACGGCAAGCTGTTACCGGGCTTGTCGCACGTACAGCAAGGAGCTTAGCTATGCGCCAAACAACACGGCTTTACGCCTGGCAAGGCATCGATGCCAACGGCATGCGGGTCACGGGCCAAAGTGAGGGGCGCAGCCCGGCGTTGGTGCGCGCGGGGTTGCTGCGTCAGGGCATCAGTAATGCGCGCTTGCGCCCGGCGGGCGGGCTGGGCTGGCGGTTGCCGGCACGGCGGGAGAAGGCGGATGCGGCGGGGTTCAGTCGGCAGTTGGCGACCTTGCTCAAGGCGGGGGTGCCGCTGCTGCAGGCGTTCGAGGTGATGGGGCGTAGTGGGGGCGATGAGAGTCTGGGCAAGCTGCTGACGCGATTGAAACAGGATGTGGCGGCGGGCATCGGGCTGGCCGATGCATTGCAGCGCCAGCCGGGGTGGTTCGATCGGTTGTACTGCAATCTGGTGCGGGTGGGTGAGCAGTCGGGCACGCTCGATGGCCAGCTGGAACAGCTGGCAGACATGCTGGAGCAGCGCCAGGCGCTGCAGCGAAGGGTGCGTAAGGCGATGCTCTATCCGGCGCTGCTGTTGCTGACGGGCTTGGGCGTGTCGGCGCTGTTGCTGCTGGAGGTGGTGCCGCGCTTTGAGGGGCTGTTTGCCAGTTTCGGCAAGGCGCTGCCGGTGTTTACCCAGTGGGTGATCGATTTATCCACAGGCTTTGGGCTGCATGGGCCTTGGCTGGTGGTGGTTTTGCTTTTGCTCGGTGTAGGTGTGCGCCAGCTGTATCGGCGCCATGCCGGGGCGCGCTTGTGGATATCTCGCCGGGCGCTGGCTATTCCGGTGCTTGGGCGGTTGCTGGGGCATGCGGCGATGGCGCGTTTTGCACGCAGTTTGGGCACCGCTTATGCGGCGGGGGTGCCGCTGTTGGATGCATTGGGCACGGTGGCGGCGGCGAGTGGCGCCAGCGTGCATGAGCAGGCGATTTTGCGGCTGCGCCAGGGCATGGCCAATGGGCAGGGGCTGCATCAGGCGATGGCGGGGGAGCGGTTATTTGCGCCGCTGTTGGTGCAGTTGACGATGATTGGTGAGTCCAGCGGCACGCTCGACCAGATGCTGGGCAAAGCGGCCAGCCATTATGAGGAACAGGTCAGCCAGGCGCTCGACCAGTTGACCGGCCTGCTGGAGCCAGCCATCGTGCTGATCCTTGGCCTCCTGGTGGGTGGCCTGGTGGTTGCCATGTACCTGCCAATCTTCCAGTTGGGTAGTTTGATCTGAACATGAATCTGTGGACTTTCCTGGCTGTGCAGCCGGTTTACTTCTTGGTGTTGGCCACGGTGCTGGGGCTGCTGGTGGGCAGCTTTCTCAATGTGCTGGTGCATCGTTTGCCGATCATGCTCGAGCGCCAGTGGCAGCGTGAGGCGCAGGAGGTGCTCGACCTGCCCTTGGTCGAGCATGAGCGCTTCAACCTGTCTTTGCCCGCCTCGCACTGCCCGCACTGTGGGCATCGGATTCGACCGTGGGAGAACATTCCGCTGTTGAGTTACCTGTTGCTGCGCGGGCGCTGCTCGGCGTGCAAGGGGGCGATCAGTGCGCGCTATCCGTTGGTGGAGCTGGCGTGTGCGGGGCTTTCGCTGGTGGTGGCGTGGCACTTTGGGCCGGGGGTGCAGGCGCTGGCGGCGCTGCTGCTGACCTGGTGTTTGCTGGCGTTGAGCTTGATCGATGCTGAGCAGCAGATCCTGCCGGATGTGCTGGTGCTGCCCATGGTGTGGGTCGGGCTGATCGTCAACGCCTTCGGCGTGTTTGTGGCGCTGGATGCAGCGCTTTGGGGCGCGGTGCTGGGGTATTTGAGCCTGTGGAGCGTTTATTGGCTGTTCAAGCTGGTGACCGGCAAGGAGGGCATGGGCTATGGCGACTTCAAGCTGCTGGCGCTGATCGGCGCCTGGGGTGGCTGGCAGGTATTGCCGGTGACGCTGGTGCTGTCGTCGGTGGTGGGGGCGCTGATTGGCTTGTGTTTGCTGCGTTTGCGTAAGGCTTCGTTGGGCACGGCGATGCCTTTTGGTCCGTATCTGGCCATTGCGGGGTGGATTGCCGTGCTCTGGGGTGATGAAATGTACGCCTCATACCTGCAACTGCTTGGATTCTGATGACCACTGCGGCATTTACCCCTTGGATACTGGGCCTGACCGGCGGCATCGGCAGTGGCAAGAGCGCCGCTGCCGAGCGCTTCGTGGAGCTGGGTGTGCACCTGGTCGACGCCGATCAGGCGGCGCGCTGGGTGGTCGAGCCGGGCCGGCCGGCGTTGGCCAGCATCGTCGAGCGCTTTGGCGCGGGCGTGTTGCTGGACGACGGGCAGCTGGATCGCTCGGCCTTGCGCCAGCTGATCTTTGCCGACCCAAGCCAGCGGCGCTGGCTTGAACAGCTGCTGCATCCGCTGATTGGTCAGGAGATTTTCAGTTACCTGGCCAAGGCCGAGTCGCCATATGCGGTGTATGTGTCGCCGCTGCTGATCGAGTCGGGGCAGTACCAGAAGACCCAGCGCGTGCTGGTGATCGATGCGCCGCCAGAATTGCAGGTGCAGCGTACCTTGCTGCGCGATAACACCAGCGCTGAACAGGTGCAGGCGATTCTGGCGGCGCAGTTGGCGCGCGAGGAACGTTTGCGCCATGCCGATGATGTGGTGGTCAATGACCGCGACCTGGCCGGGTTGCACGAGCAGATTGACCGCCTGCACCACTTTTACCTGACTTTACGAGGAGGCCAGCCATGAGCCAGCCGTTGTCCGTTGATTGCCCGACCTGTGGCGCACCTGTGGAATGGAGCGCGAAGAGCCCGAACCGGCCGTTTTGCTCGGACCGTTGCAAGCTGATCGACCTGGGGGCGTGGGCGGCTGAGGAGCATAAGATCCCGGTGGCGCCTGAGGCTGAGGATGACTTGTATTCGGGGGATCTGGAACCGCGGCATTGATGGGTGGTGGGTCAGTTATGGCCCTATCGCGGGGCAAGCCCGCTCCCACGATAAGCCAAGCGCGCAATGCGTGGGAGAGGGCTCCCACGATGAGCCAAGCGCGTAATGCGTGGGAGCGGGCTTGCCCCGCGATAGGGCCGGCACGTCTCAGGCGTCATCCTTCCACGGCGCCTGCAGATAACGGGTACGGTTAAAGGTCTCCAACCACTCAGGGCAAAACACCACCAAGGCGCTGACCACCATCCCATTGATAAACGCCTCAGGAAAGATGATCAGCCACAGGTAACCGACAAAGTCCGTCAGCCACTCGGGCATGGCAAACCGCCCATCCAGCCACAACAACCCCATCGCCGCCAGCAGGCACAGCAGCGCCGACAACGCCGCGGCAAAGAACCCCGAACAGAAGATATAAACGAACAGGTTACGCGGCTGCGCGCGCTCGACCAGGATGGCGCACACCTCGGTGATCAATACCGGCAGGCCAATGATCAACAGGCCGTTGACCCCAAGTGCCGCCAGATCCTGGCGCCCCAGCGCCATCAGCCCGAGCTGGGCGAAAAACCCTCCAAGAATCGCCAGCGGCCAATCCAGCAACAGGGTCACTGCCGTCATGCCAATAAAGTGATAAGACACCCCGGTATCGAAATCGCGCCTGACCAGCCACAAGGCAAACAGGGCGAACACCGTGCCGAACAGCAGATGCTGGCGGCGCCGATCGGTGAACAGCTCAACCCAGCGCGTGCGCGACACCGCCCAGAGCAGTAGCGGAACGTAAGCCACCCAGCCCAGGGTCAGGCTGGTGGTGGACAGGACTTGTGCGCTGATCACCTTGACCTCACTCCCCTTTCAGACAGCTTCGAGTCTACACCCTGGGCCGATTCCTACCGGCAAACAACACCTTACCGTCACAGATTAGCGGCTAAGCTTGTGCACATGGATGACTCAGACTACCTGCGCCTGCTTACCATCCAGGCCGAACAAGCCAATGCGTTCCTGTCCAATGCCCGCAAATGGGAACGCGAGCGTTGGGTGTGCCAGCGCCTGCTGCAAGGGCTGAACATTCCCTACCGCAACGAAGACTTCACCCCGGCCGGGCAAGAACCACCCGATGTGCTGTTTCGCGATGCGGCGTTCGAGGTGTTTTTCGTGCTCGATGAAGGCCGTCGGCTCAATGACGAATGGCGCGAGGAGCTGCAGCGCCGGCGCAGTGCGTTTTCCCTGAGCCAGCTGGTGCGCCGCGAGGCGCGGCCCCGGCGGATCAGCGCCCAGGAGCTGCTGGTACGCCTGGCGCCGACCTTGCGCAAGAAGGCGCACAACTACCGGGAACGGGGCCTGGAGCTGAACGAGCTGGATATCATCGCTTTTGCCAGCCTCAAGCGTGAGGTGCTGGATTTGAACAGCCACTTTCCGCCGCCCACCGAATATTTGCGCCAGGGCTGGCGTTCGTTGTCGTTGGTCGGGCCGACCTTCGCCCGGGTGCTGTTCGCCCACCCGGATGCGCCGGATTTCCTGCGCGGCAACTTGGGGCGCAGTATTGTGTTCGATGTCGGTATCAGTCTTTGATCCAGTGCCGAGAGTCTTTGCAATGGCGTACACTCGGCGCCAGAGATAGAAAGCATTATCATTCGTTATCAAGACCCTGCGCGAACCCTGTAGCCTTTGCGCAGTCACATGCGTCTACCTGACGAGGCCCACCATGACCAGTCGCCTGAATCCTGAAGATCAGCGTCGCGTCGATGAGTATCTCAAAGCCCCTCAGCATCAAGTTGAGCGCAAGCCGTTTCGGCCATTGCTGCTCCTGGCGCTGGTGGTTGGGGTGACCATTGGTCTGGGCCTGTTGAGTCGCCTGCTGAGTGGACTGGTGCTATGAGCTGCCTTGCGCTCGCCCTCCGCTCGCCGACGGCGCCGCCCCTTGGGGGCACGAATTCGTTAAACCTTATGAGATATTTCCATGACTCATCGCATCGTGATTGTCGGCGGCGGCGCCGGCGGCCTGGAACTGGCGACCCGCCTGGGTAAAAGCCTGGGCAAGCGCAACAAGGCCGAGATCACCCTGGTCGACGCCAACCTGACGCACATCTGGAAGCCGCTGCTGCACGAAGTGGCCGCCGGCTCGCTGAACTCCTCGGAAGACGAACTGAACTACGTGGCCCAGGCCAAGTGGAACCACTTCAATTTCCAGCTGGGGCGCATGAGCGGCCTGGATCGCGAGAGCAAGCAGATCCAATTGGCGGCGACCCTCGATGAAGACGGCCGCGAGCTGCTGCCTGCGCGCACCCTGGGCTACGACAGCCTGGTGATCGCCGTGGGCAGCAACACCAACGACTTCGGCACCCTGGGCGCGGCGCAGCATTGCCTGTTCCTGGATACCCGCAAGCAGGCCGAGCGCTTCCACCAGCAGCTGCTCAATCACTACCTGCGCGCTCATGCCGGCGACGTGGCGAGCGAGAAGATCAGCGTGGCGATCGTCGGCGCTGGCGCCACCGGTGTCGAGCTGGCGGCAGAGCTGCATCACGCTGCGCACGAGCTGGCGGCGTATGGCCTGGACAAGATTCAGCCCAAGGACATGCACATCACCATCATCGAGGCCGGCCCACGGGTGCTGCCGGCATTGCCTGAGCGGATCAGCGTGCCGGTGCACAAGACCCTGGAGAAACTGGGCATCACCGTGATGACCAATTCTTCGGTCAGTGAAGTGACTGAAGATGGTTTGAAAACCGCCAGTGGCGATGTGATCCAGGCGAGCCTCAAGGTGTGGGCGGCGGGCATTCGCGCGCCGGGCTTCTTGAAGGATATCGATGGGCTGGAGACCAACCGGATCAATCAGCTGGTGGTACGCCCTACGCTGCAGACCACGCTGGATGACGATATCTTCGCCTTTGGCGATTGTGCCGCCTGCCCGCAGCCGGGCAGCGATCGCAACGTGCCGCCCCGTGCACAGGCGGCGCACCAGCAGGCCTCGATGTTGGTGAAGAGCTTCCAGGCGCGGCTTGAGGGTAAGGCGCTGCCGACTTATGCGTACAAGGATTACGGCTCGCTGGTGTCGCTGTCGCGGTTCTCGGCGGTGGGTAACCTGATGGGCAACCTGACCGGTAGCGTGATGCTCGAAGGCTGGTTGGCGCGGATGTTCTATGTGTCGCTGTATCGGATGCACCAGATGGCGCTGTATGGGACGTTCCGTACCTTGATGCTGATGCTCGGCAGCCGAATTGGGCGTGGGACTGAGCCGCGCCTGAAGTTGCACTGATCGTTTGAGATTTTGGGGCCGCTGTGCGGCCCTTCGCGGGCAAGCCCGCTCCCACAGGGATTTGCGCTGTACCTGTGGGAGCGGGCTTGTCGGGGCGCCGAACCGCCGCGATGGGCCGCTGTGCGGCCCCAAAAACTACTTAACGACGCGATAGGTGCTCTGCACAAAGCCGCTCTCAAAACTGGTCGTACGCAGGTGCTGCAACTGCACATCCCGCGCCAGCTCGCCAAACAGCGCAATGCCGCGCCCAAGCAACACCGGGATATGGGTAATGGTCAGCTCATCCACCCGCCCCTCGCGCAAAAAGCCCTGAATCAACTTTCCGCCATCCAGGTACAGGCTCTTCGCCCCAGTAGCCGTCAGATGCTCGAGCAAGGCTGGAATCGGCCCCGGATGCAGCTCGATGCCCTCCCCCAACCCAGCAGGCAGCGCCTTGAGCGTTTCGCTCAGCACCACCACACGCTTGTTCGGATACGGCCACTCGCCAAAGGTCAGCACCTTGTCGAACGTGCCACGCCCCATCACCAGGGTGTCGACGCTGGCCATGAACGCCCCATAGCCATGATCATCACTGGAGCTGGTAGCGCCCATCAGCCAGTCGAGGCTGCCGTCTTCGCGGGCAATGAAGCCATCCAGGCTGGTGGCGATGAAAACGCTGGCTTTCAATGGCATGGGCTCGCTCCTTCGGTTGAATACGAAGGCTAGCAAGAGAGGCGGGATAAAATCGAGGCAAAAGAAAAAGGGCATCTCAGTCGAGATGCCCTTTTTACATGGTGGGTCGTGTAGGATTCGAACCTACGACCAATTGGTTAAAAGCCAACTGCTCTACCAACTGAGCTAACGACCCTGAAAATGGTCGGGGTGAGGGGATTCGAACTCCTGACATCCTGCTCCCAAAGCAGGCGCGCTACCGGACTGCGCTACACCCCGAGATTGGCTCCGCGACCTGGACTCGAACCAGGGACCCAATGATTAACAGTCATTTGCTCTACCGACTGAGCTATCGCGGAACTGAACTTCGGTACATCTTTACAGCTTCGAAGTCTGTGTTAGCTTCGATCTCTTTGGCTATCCGCTTTCGCGTTGTCGCTGCTGAGGCCGGCTATTCTACATTCTTCGTTTTGCTTGTCAACCACTTTTTTTCATTCAACTTACTGATTTCTAAGTTGTTTTGCGATCACCGATGTTGCTGGTGATTCGCTTAGTGCCTGACAGCGGGGCGTATATTAGGGGCACTCGAATTTTGATGCAAGCAAAAATTTCAAAATTTTCAGCAAGTTATCAAGAAAGGTGGTGAGGCCCAGGTTTTTCGGGGGTTGGGCGGACTTCATCGCGGGGCAAGCCCGCTCCCACGCACCCCAGACACGCGCACAGACACGCGCCGTAAATGGCTGTGAGAAGCTTCGTGGGAGCGGGCTTGCCCCGCGATGAGGCCGGCAAAGGCACAAAATATTTTCCAAAACACAAAAAAAAGCCCCGCTTTCGCGGGGCTTTTTTTTAGGCAAAGACGATTTCGTCGCCTTCGACCTTGGCGGTAATCGCCGAACCTGGCAAAAACTCGCCTGCCAGGATCAACTGCGCCAGCGGGTTTTCGATCCAGCGCTGGATCGCACGCTTCAGTGGCCGTGCGCCGTACACCGGGTCGTAACCGACGGCGATCAGCTTGTCGGTCGCCTCTGGGCTCAGGCTCAAGCTCAACTCGCGTTCGGCCAGGCGGCTGCGCAGGCGGCCGAGCTGGATTTCGGTAATGCCGGCGATCTGTTCGCGGCCCAACGGCTCGAACACCACCACTTCGTCGATGCGGTTGATGAACTCCGGACGGAAGTGGTTACCCACCGCATCCATCACCGCCGCACGCTGCGCCTCACGATCACCGACCAGCTCCTGGATCTGCGCCGAGCCCAGGTTGGAGGTCATCACGATCACCGTATTGCGGAAGTCCACCGTGCGACCGTGGCTGTCGGTCAGGCGACCGTCTTCAAGCACTTGCAGCAGCACGTTGAATACATCCGGGTGAGCCTTCTCGACCTCATCCAGCAGCACCACGGCATACGGCTTGCGGCGCACGGCTTCGGTCAGGTAGCCGCCCTCTTCGTAACCGACGTAGCCTGGTGGTGCACCGATCAGGCGAGCCACGGAGTGTTTCTCCATGAACTCGGACATGTCGATACGCACCATCGCCTCTTCAGTGTCGAACAGGAACTCGGCCAAGGCCTTGCACAGTTCGGTCTTACCGACACCGGTCGGGCCAAGGAACAGGAACGAGCCACTTGGCCGATTCGGGTCGGACAGCCCGGCACGCGAACGGCGCACCGCGTTGGCCACGGCAGTGACCGCTTCGTTCTGGCCGATCACCCGTTGGTGCAGCAGCTCTTCCATCTTCAGCAGCTTCTCGCGCTCGCCTTCGAGCATTTTCGCGACGGGGATGCCGGTCCACTTGGAGACCACTTCGGCGATCTCTTCTTCGGTCACCTTGTTACGCAGCAGCTGGTTCTCGGTCTTGCCGTGCTGGTCGACCATCTGCAGGCTGCGCTCCAGGTCCGGGATCACCCCGTACTGCAGTTCGGCCATGCGGCTCAGGTCGCCTTTGCGGCGAGCGGCTTCCAGCTCCTGACGGGCCTGCTCGATCTTTTGCTGGATCTGCGCAGAGCCCTGTACTTCGGCTTTCTCCGAAGCCCAGATCTCTTCGAGGTCGGAGTATTCGCGCTCCAGGCGCTCGATTTCTTCGGTGAGCTTCTCGAGGCGTTTCTTGGCGGCCTCGTCTTCTTCTTTCTTCAGTGCCTGCGATTCGACCTTGAGCTGGATCAGGCGACGGTCGAGGCGATCGAGCACTTCCGGCTTGGAGTCGATTTCCATGCGGATGCGGCTGGCCGCTTCGTCGATCAGGTCGATGGCCTTGTCCGGCAGCTGGCGATCGGTGATGTAGCGGTGGCTGAGCTTGGCCGCTGCGATGATCGCGCCGTCGGTGATGGCCACCTTGTGGTGCACTTCATAACGCTCTTTCAGGCCGCGCAGGATGGCGATGGTGTCTTCCTCGCTCGGCTCTTCGACCAGCACCTTCTGGAAGCGCCGCTCAAGGGCTGCGTCCTTCTCGATGAACTGGCGGTACTCGTTGAGCGTGGTAGCACCCACGCAGTGCAGCTCGCCACGGGCCAGGGCCGGCTTGAGCATGTTGCCAGCATCCATGGCGCCCTCGCCTTTACCGGCGCCGACCATGGTGTGCAGCTCGTCGATGAACAGGATGATCTGGCCTTCCTGCTTGGACAGCTCGTTGAGCAGGCCTTTGAGGCGCTCTTCGAACTCACCGCGGTACTTGGCACCAGCGATCAGCGCCCCCATATCCAGGGCCAGCAGGCGTTTGCCTTTGAGGCCGTCGGGCACTTCGCCGTTGATGATGCGCTGGGCCAGGCCTTCGGCGATGGCGGTTTTACCCACGCCAGGCTCACCGATCAGCACTGGGTTGTTCTTGGTGCGGCGTTGCAGCACCTGCACGGTACGGCGGATCTCGTCGTCACGGCCAATCACCGGGTCGAGCTTGCCTTCTTCGGCGCGCTTGGTCAGGTCGACGGTGTACTTGTCCAGGGCCTGGCGCGACTCTTCGGCGTTGGCGTCATTGACCGCCGCGCCGCCGCGCAGGTTGTTGATGGCGTTCTCCAGAGCTTTTTTGCTCACGCCCTGGCCGAGCAGCAGTTTGCCGACCTTGCTGTTTTCATCCATGGCGGCGAGCAGCACCAGCTCGCTGGAGATGAACTGGTCGCCCTTCTGCTGGGCCAGGCGGTCAGCCTGGTTGAGCAGGCGCGCCAGGTCCTGCGACATGTTCACGTCGCCGGTGGGGTTCTGGATTTTCGGCAGTTGGTCGAGCTCTTTGCTCAACGCCGTGCGCAGGCTGTTGACGTCGAAGCCAACCTGCATCAGCAGCGGCTTGATCGAGCCGCCTTGCTGGTCGATCAGCGCCTGCAACAGGTGCAGAGGCTCGATGGCCGGATGGTCCATGCCAACGGCCAGGGATTGGGAATCAGATAACGCTAATTGCAGCTTGCTGGTTAAACGGTCTATTCGCATGGGGATACCTTCCTATAAGGGCAGGCCGGAGCGATGGATACACCTGATGAAGAAACCTGCCTGAGATAACCAGTAGATTGGGTTGATTGTGCAAGATTCAAGCGTAGCGGGATTGACTGGAGTCAGTCAGGACGTTTCCACGGGCACCGCACAGATGCACAAATGCCGTAGGCGCGGCGTTCAGGAGGTTGCGCCGGCGAGCCACACCAGAGAAGCGAAACGCCCGCCTTGCGGCGTACGTCGATAAGAGAAGAAACGCGGATCGCTGACCGTGCAGAAACCACCGCCATAAACAGCAGTGACGCCACGCGCCGCCAGGCGAATACGCGCCAGCTCATAGATGTCGGCCATCAACTTGCCAGGACGCTCACCTGGCACGAAGGCCCGCGCTGCCTCGGGATGCACCGCAGTGAAGGCATCACGCACTTCCAGCCCGACCTCGAACGCCTGCGGGCCAATCGCCGGGCCGAGCCAGACCAGCACCTGGTCAGCAGGCACTTGCAGGCGATCGAGCGTGGCTTCCAGCACACCCCCGGCCAATCCGCGCCAGCCAGCGTGGGCCGCGGCCACGCGGGTGCCGGCGCGATCGCAGAACAACGCAGGCAGGCAATCGGCAGTCATCACGGTGCAGGCGATACCGGCTTGATCGGTCCAGCTGGCATCGGCTTCGGCAACTATCGCCGGATCGGCATCCGCCACCACCAAACCATGTACCTGCTTGAGCCAGGCCGGCTGGATGGCGAATTGATCGCTCAGGCGACGACGGTTCTTGGCAACCGCTGCCGGGTCATCGCCCACATGGTCGCCAAGATTGAGGCTTTCATAAGGAGGCAGGCTCACCCCGCCCTCACGGGTAGTGACGCAGGCGTGCACCGTGGCCGGGGCCGGCCAGTCGGGGCGCAACAACTGCGTCAGACCGTTCATCCGATAAAGCTGCCGCGGTCGTCTTGCAGCAGGGTCAGCAGCTCGACGAAGTCATCCGGCAGCGGCGACTCCCACTTCATCACCTGCCCGGTGGTGGGGTGCTTCAAGGCCAGGAAGCGTGCATGCAGGGCCTGACGCGGGAAGTGCTTGAGCGCTTGGACCATGTCCTGGTCGGCCGCCGGTGGAATGCGGAAGCGTCCACCATAAGTCTGGTCACCGACCAGCGGGAAGCCGACGTGGGCCATGTGCACACGAATCTGGTGGGTACGGCCGGTTTCCAGCTTGACCCGCACATGGGTGTGCGAACGGAAACGCTCAAGCACGCGATAGTGGCTGACCGCAGGCTTGCCGCCTTCGGTGACCGCCATGCGCTGGCGCGCGCCGCCGTGGCGACCGATGGGGGCGTCGATCTTGCCGCCGGAGGTGACCACGCCAATCACGATGCACTCATAGATGCGGCTGACCGTACGGCTCTGCAGCTGCTCGACCAGTTTGGTCTGCGCTTGCAGGGTCTTGGCCACCACCATCAGGCCGGTGGTGTCTTTGTCCAGGCGGTGGACAATGCCCGCACGCGGCACGTTGACGATATCCGGCACGTGGTGCAGCAGGGCATTGAGCAGGGTGCCATCGGCGTGGCCAGCCGCCGGGTGCACCACCAAGCCTGCCGGCTTGTTGATCACCAGGATCTGCTCGTCTTCGTAAACGATGTCCAGTTCGATGTCCTGGGCGATCCACTCGCCCTGGGCTTCCTGTTCGGCTTCAAGGGCCAGAACGGAGCCACCATGGACGATGTCGCGGGGACGAACGACCTGGCCATCGACCGTCAGGCGGCCATCTTTGATCCAGGAGGACAGGCGCGAACGCGAGTACTCGGCGAACAGTTGGGCGGCGACCTGGTCGAGGCGTTGACCGCCCAGTTCGGACGGCACCTCTGCGCTAAGTTGAATGATCTCGGACATGCTCGATTCGGCGGGCGCACAGCCTTTGGTTTCAACTGCGCGCTTGTGGTTAAATACGGCTTCTTTTGCCCCGGGGTTAGGCCGGGGGCGCTCATCATAACAGGACGGCACCGCCCAAGACAGCGGCCGTCAAAGGACGCAAGCCGCCATGCAAGTGAAACACCTGCTGCTGATCGCCATCCTCGGGCTCACCGCTGCCTGTTCCTCGAACAAGGAAGTGATTGACGAGAACCTCAGCGAAGCCGAGTTGTACCAGCAGGCGCAGGCCGACCTGGACAACAAGAGCTACACCAGCGCCGTGAACAAACTCAAGGCCCTGGAATCGCGCTACCCGTTCGGCCGCTACGCCGACCAGGCCCAGCTCGAGCTGATCTACGCCAACTACAAGAACTCGGAGCCAGAGGCGGCCAAGTCGTCTGCCGAGCGCTTCATTCGTCTGCACCCGCAGCACCCGAACGTCGACTACGCCTATTATCTGAAAGGCCTGACCTCGTTCGACCAGGACCGCGGCCTGCTGGCGCGCTTCCTGCCGCTGGACATGACCAAGCGTGACCCAGGCGCTGCCCGCGACTCGTACAACGAGTTCGCCCAGCTCACCAGCCGCTTCCCCAACAGCCGCTACGCGCCGGACGCCAAGCAGCGCATGATCTACCTGCGCAACCTGCTGGCCTCCTACGAAATCCACGTTGCCGACTACTACCTGAGCCGCCAGGCATATGTAGCCGCCGCCAACCGTGGCCGCTACGTGGTCGAGAACTTCCAGGAAACCCCATCGGTCGGCGACGGCCTGGCGGTGATGGTCGAGTCTTACCAGCGCCTGCACCTGGACGAGCTGGCTGCCACCAGCCTGGAAACCCTCAAGCTCAACTACCCGAACCACCCAAGCCTGGTCGATGGCAACTTCGAGCCTAAGCAGGACGAGGCTGATGGCCGTTCGTGGCTGTCCAAGGCCACCCTGGGCCTGATCGAGACCGAAACCCCGCTGCCGCCGGGTGAAACCCGCGCCAACCAGGACGTGGTCCGTCAGTTCAAGGATGCCCGTTCGGAAATGCCGCAAGACTTGCTGCCCAAAGACGAGAACGGCGACCCGATCCTGCCGGAAGGTCCGAAAGAAGCCGAGAAAGGCCGCTCCTGGTTCAGCTACGCGACCTTTGGTCTGTTCGACTGATTCAGTGCAGCAGCAGAAAGGGAGGCCCAGGCCTAATGCTGTTCACTTAAGGCCCTTGTCGCCTGCTTTGGGGCCGCTTTGCGCCCCTTCGCGGGCAAGCCCGCTCCCACAGGTGTAGCGC
>NZ_JBCPSP010000004.1:0-247247 GCF_051129895.1 Pseudomonas sp. Je.1.5.c | reverse complement strand
CACGCCAACGACTCAACCCGGCGTGGGAGCGGGCTTGCCCCGCGATGAGCCCCCGCAATTCCCCAGGAAAGCTCGCAATGTTCTGTGCTTTGCCCTTCACTCCTACCCGCATCACCGCCGGCCTGCTGCTGGCCCTGGCCAGCACCTGCGCCATGGCCGAAGCCGATTTGCTCAACCGCAGCACCCTGACCGGCGACTGGGGCGGCTTGCGTCACCAGCTTGAGGACGACGGCGTCAAGTTCACCGGCGACTACAGCGGTGAGACCGCCTATAACGCCCACGGTGGCCTGCACCGCTCGGCGCGCTACTCGCAGAACCTCAAGCTCGGCGTGCAGTTCGACCTGAGCAAGCTGTACGGTCTGGATAACGCTGGCAAGGTCCAGCTGACCATCAACGACCGTCGAGGTAACAGCGCCTCCGAGGAGTTGGTCGGCAACCGTCTGCCCATCCAGGAAAACTTCGGTGGCCTGTACACCCGCCTGACCGAGCTGAGCTACGAGCGCAACTTCACCCCCGCGCTCAACGTCAAGCTCGGCTACATGGCCATGGGCAACGACCTCGGCGGCCTGGACACTGGCATCCTGTGCAACTTCATGAACGCCGGTTTCTGCGGTCACCCACTGAACATGTCCGGTGGCAGTGGCTGGACCAACTACCCCAACGCGCATTTGGGCGCCCGGGTCAAATACGACTTCTCCTCGTCCTGGCAGCTGCGCGTGGCGGCGTTCAACGTCGACCCCGAGAGCAACGGCAACTCCAGCCGCGCCTGGCACCTGGGGCCCAAGCACACTACCGGTACCGTGGTGCCGGTGGAGCTGGTGTACAAGCTGCAGGGCGAACTGCCGGGTGAGTACAAGCTGGGCTACTACTACGACAGCTCCAACGTCAAACGCATTGGCAGCGACAAGGAAGTGGCCGGTCGTGGCGGTCATTACCTACTGATCGACCAGGCCGTGTGGAACGATCAAAGCCTGCCGGGGCGCAGCCTGCATGCCTTTGGCCAGTACTCGGCGTCGAGCAAGGCCGCTTCGCCATTCACCAAATGGTATGGCGCAGGCGTAGTGCTGTACAAACCGTTCGAAGGGCGCCCGCGCGATACCGTGGCCTTGGGCTATGGCCGCGCCGTGCCTAACCCGCGCAGCCGCGATGTGCTCGAAGACGCAGCGCTGCAGAGTGGCCAGGACTTCCCCGACATCGACAGCGCCGAGCAGTTGATCGAGCTGAGCTACGGCTACCAGGCCACGCCTTGGTTGAACCTGCGTCCGGATGTGCAGTACATCATCGAACCGGGGGCCTTCTCCGGGACCAACATCGATAATGCCCTGGTGGTTGGATTGCAGGTCAAGGCAACCTTCTGATCATCTGCCCGCATCGCGGCACACGCCCGCTCCTGCACGTGTCTTGCAGGAGCGGGCGTGTGCCGCGATGAGGCCACCCCGTCAATGCGCCTGGAGGTAATCCACCAAGCGCCGCAACATCCCATCGCACCCCGCCAACTGCTCGACACTGACAAACTCGTCGGGCTTGTGCCCCTGCTCCATGCTGCCCGGCCCGCACACCACAGTGGGGATGCCGGCCTGATCGAACAGCCCACCTTCAGTCCCAAAAGCCACGGTGCCGAACTCAGTCGAGCCACTGAGCAGCGCAACCCACTGCGCCGCCTCGCTCTGAGCAGGCGTGGCCAAGCCCGGATACGCGCTCAACGGTTGCAGGCGAATGTCGCTAGCCGGATTGACCGCACGCATGCGCGGTAGCAGCTGTGCCTGGGCATAGCTTTGCAACTGATCGGCCACAGCCTGCGCCTCGAAGCCTGGCAACGCGCGTACCTCGAAGTCGAACTCGCACTCTTCAGGCACGATGTTCAGCGCCCTGCCGCCCTTGATCAGGCCAGTCTGCACGGTGGAGAACGGCGGATCGAAGCGCGCGTCCTGGTCTTGCGCCAGAACCTCGCCAATCTCGCCCAGCTTGCCGATCAAGCGTGCGGCATACTCGATCGCATTGACTCCATACGGCGCATAAGCCGAATGACAGGCCGCGCCCTGCACCTGGCAGCGCATGGCCAACTTGCCCTTGTGGCCGAGCACCGGCTTGAGCTCGGTGGGCTCGCCAATCAGGCACAAGCGTGGTTTGTGCGCCCGCTGCTGGAGTGCTGCGAGCATCGAACGCACGCCCAGGCAACCGACTTCTTCGTCATAGGAGAAGGCCAGGTGCACGGGGGTTTGCAACGGCTGGGCGAGAAACGCTGGCACTGCGGCCAGGACCGAGGCAATGAACCCTTTCATGTCGGCCGCGCCGCGACCGTACAGGCGCCCGTCACGTTCGCTCAGGCAAAACGGCTCGACCGTCCAGGCCTGGCCATCCACGGGCACCACGTCGGTATGCCCGGAGAGCACCACGCCGCCCTTATCCAAGGGGCCAATGGTCGCGAACAGATTGGCCTTGGTGCCTTCACTGTTGTGAAACAGCTCGCTGTCCACCCCCAGGCCGGCGAGGTAGTCGCGGATAAAACCGATCAACTCAAGGTTCGAATCACGACTGACCGTGGCAAATCCGATCAGCCGCGCCAGCAGGTCGCGGCTGCTTGGCTCATTCATCACCCGGTACTCCGTAGCTCGGTGCGCTGGTCGGGTTCAGCGCGCGGGTCACGTAGTCCTGCATCTGTGGGCGGTAGGCTTGCCAAAGGCCATCGAGCTGAGCGATCGGGTCTTGATCCGCCCAGTCGACCCGCAGGTCCACCAGCGGCCAGGTCAGCTCACCGGCAATCTTCAGCGCCGCCGAATGAATCGGCCCGGCCTCGCCCCCTGCGGCCACTGCCGCATGCATCGCTGCCAGCAGGCGATCAGCCAGATGCCCGCTGGCCTGTTCGAAGGCGGCGACCATCGCCTCGATCACCTGGATCGACGACAACAGGTTGCCGGCTGCGGCGCATTGCTCACCCGCTACTGCGTTGTGCACACCCAAGGCCTGTTTGCCGGTAAACAGCGCAACCTGGCCGTGGCTGTCGATCACCGTCACCTGGCGGTACTCGCTCCAGCCGTTGGTACTGAGCACCCGGTCCAGTGCCGCTGCCGCAGGGTCACCCTGCTCCAGGGCGTCGAGAATCTGCGGACCAAGCGCCGGCAAGGTGATGTTCTGAGTCGCCACCGCACCAACGCCTGCGCGCACCCACGGGCAACGGGCACCCACGGCAATGCTCGAAGAACTGATGGCAATGCCGACTTGGCCGGTTTCCTGGCAGCGGCCAATGATGGAAAAGGTCATGGTGCAGCTCCTGTCGTGTATTGGCTAATCCAGCGCAAGGCAACTTCCGCTCGATGTTGTACGCATTCTGAACAGAAGCCCAAGAGCCACGAAACGACCTTTTTCCTTGGCCTTGAAAAGGAAAAAACTAAGTCTGTAAACGCGCGCCTCAAACCCTATTCACATAACCCCAAAACAGCGCTGCAGCCCTTATTCATCAAGGCCTTCGCCAAACTATAGGCAAGCACTAGCTAAATAATATTTTCGCGATCCAAGGCACATCCCTAGTCTGGCTCCAGGCAAAGGCGGTTCACCCACCGACCTGATTAAAACCGCCTTCCAAGAAGGGCTCAGAGATGAACTTGAACACTATTGAAATCGATACCCTCGTGGTCGGCGCCGGCCAGGCCGGGGTTGCCATGAGTGAACACCTGAGCAAGCTCGGCGTGCCGCACCTGGTGCTGGAGCGCAACCGCATCGCCGAGGCCTGGCGCAGCGGCCGCTGGGATTCGCTGGTGGCCAACGGCCCGGTCTGGCACGACCGCTTCCCAGGGCTGGAATTCGACCTCGATGCCGACGCCTTCGCCGGCAAGGAGCAGGTCGCCGACTACTTCGAGCGCTATGTGCGCAAGTACAACCTGCCGGTACGCACCGGGGTCGAAGTGAAAAAGGTGGTGCGCAACGCCGACCGTCCTGGTTTCACCATCGAGACCAACCACGGCACCATTCTCGCCAACCGCGTGGTCGCCGCCACCGGTCCGTTCCAGCGCCCGGTCATCCCAGCCATCGCGCCGCAGGACGAGCGTCTGCACCAGATCCACTCGGCCGCCTACTTCAACCCCGAGCAGTTGCCTGAAGGCGCGGTGCTGGTGGTGGGCGCGGGTTCCTCTGGGGTGCAGATCGCTGAGGAGCTGATGCGCGCAGGCCGTCAGGTATACCTGTCGGTAGGCGCCCATGACCGCCCGCCGCGCAGCTATCGCAACCGCGACTTCTGCTGGTGGCTGGGCGTGCTCGGCGAATGGGATGCGGAAATCGCCAAGCCCGGCCGCGAGCACGTGACCATCGCCGTCAGCGGCGCACGTGGCGGCCACACCGTGGACTTTCGCGCCCTCGCCCACCAAGGCATGACCCTGGTCGGCCTGACCCAGTCGTTCGCCAACGGTGTGGCGCGCTTTCAGGACAACCTGGCCGAGAACATCCAGCGCGGCGACGACAACTACCTGGCCCTGCTCGATGCCGCCGATGCCTATGTCGAGCGCAATGGCCTGGACCTACCGGAAGAACCCCAAGCGCGCCAACGCCTGGCCGACCCGCAGTGCATCAGTGCACCGATTCTCGAACTCGACCTGGCCCAGGCTGGCGTCACCAGCATCATCTGGGCAACCGGTTACGGGGTTGACTTCAGCTGGCTGCAGGTCGACACCTTCGACAGCCACGGCAAGCCGCTACACCAACGCGGCGTCTCGAAAGAGCCTGGCGTGTACTTCCTCGGCCTGCCGTGGTTGTCGCGGCGTGGCTCGTCGTTCATCTGGGGCGTGTGGCACGACGCCAAGCACGTCGCCGGCCATATCGCCACCCAACGCACCTACCTGGCTTACCGCGATCGCGAACAACGCGATGCCGATGAGCAAGGCCAAGCCTCGGTCACTACCCTCAGCACCCTCGGAGCCCACTGATGCCTACTCATACTCGCGTTCGCATGTTCAACACCAAGGCCACCTACCCTAATCAGTCGCTGGATAACGACCTTTGCCAGGCGGTGCGCGCCGGCAACACGGTGTATGTCCGCGGCCAGGTGGGGACCGACTTCGAAGGGCGTCTAGTGGGTTTGGGCGATCCGCGTGCTCAGGCAGAGCAGGCGATGAAGAACGTCAAGCAGCTGCTTGAGGAAGCTGGCTCGGACATGTCGCATATCGTCAAGACCACTACCTACATCACCGATCCGCGTTTTCGCGAGCCGGTTTATCAGGAAGTTGGCAAGTGGCTCAAAGGGGTATTCCCGATTTCTACCGGGCTGGTGGTGGCGGGGTTGGCTCAGGCGGAGTGGTTGATGGAGATCGACGTGATTGCGGTGGTACCGGATCAAGTGTGATGAGCTGAGATCGCTATCGCGGGGCAAGCCCGCTCCCACGTGTGCATACAATCATCTCTGAAGTGGGATGAGGCGAGATCGCTATCGCGGGGCAAGCCCGCTCCCACGTGCCACAGCTGATTGTGCGCAGATGTGGGAGCGGGCTTGCCCCGCGATGGTGTTCACATCTTGGCCAACTCTTCGCGGCAAAACTCGACGAACAACTGCGCAGGCTTGGTCCACTGCACCCGCTTCAACCGCGCCGCCGCCAACCCCGACAGGGTCACCGGCTCGGCGATATCCACGGTCACCAGCCGCTGGCCGTCATAGGTGCACTGGGAATGCGGCCGGGTCACCAGCAGGGAAAAACCAAAGCCCTGCCCCACCATCCCCCGCACCATCTCGATCGACGGCGAACTGAAGACGATGTTCGGCGTCAGCCCCAGCTCGTTGAACAGACTGACGAAGTAGGTCCGGCTCGGCGCCACATCCAGCAGGATCATCGGCTCTGGGCACAGGTCACGCAGCGACACCTGGGCTTGCCCGGCAAAGCGGTGTTTTTCCGGCAACAGCACATAAGGTTTCTGCGGCGGCATCAAGGGTTCGGCTTCGATGGTGCCGTCCAGATCGTGATCGTAGAGAAACGCCAAATCGAAGGTGCCAGCGGTCAAACCCTGGATCAGGTCCTGCTGCTCACCATCGCGCAGGCGGATATCCACGCCCGGGTAACGCTGGCGAAAACCTGCGATCAGCCGCGGCAGGTACAGCGGCGCCACTGTTTCAAAGCATCCGATGTCGATCTGCCCGGCCACGGTGTCGTTGTCGGCCAGGGCATTCTGCTCGAACTCATGGGCCATCTGCAGCAGTGACTTGGTCTTGGCGTAGAAGCGCTTGCCGCTGGGGGTCAGTGAGACGCCCTGGGCATGGTGGCGGATGAACAACTGCACGCCGAAGCTTTCTTCCAGGCTCTTGATGGCCGTGGATATCGACGGCTGGGCGATGTACAGCTGGCGTGAGGCCTCGGCCACGCTGCCCGCCTCCACCGTGGTGACGAAATACTTGAGTTGTCGCAAGGTATAGGAAGCCACAGGCACCTCTCTGGCGCCGTGGGCGGCGCGCTCGAATCATTCCTGTCACCTTACCTTAGCGCTTGCTCAGCGGGCGTGCGGGTGGGGAAGGATTTACCTATGACCTGACGATAGTTTTGTGGGGCTTGGGCCGGCCTCATCGCGGGGCAAGCCCGCTCCCACGCAGTTCTGCGGTTGCCCGGCGATAGGGCGTCAGCATGATCGCTACGGGATATCGACTGAAGCGGTAGCCCGCCAGATCAAAGCCTGGCTGTAGAGTGACCGGGGCTGCTAGGCAGCCCCCTTGGCGGCTTATGCATCCACCGCATCACCCACAACACCAGCAGCACGTTGACCAACGCCAACCCACACAACGTGCCCAACACCCCCATCGCGCCAAAGTGCTCGAACAGGTAGCCACCCAGCAACGGCGTCAATGCCTGGCCAATCAACGATGGCCGCGACATACGCCCCATCAGCAACACATAGTGCGCAGGTGGCATCAGTGCCAGCGGCAACAGCCCGCGAACGATGGCCCGCAGGCCGTTGCCACACCCGAAGATCAACAGCCCCAGCGCGGTCATACCTGGCGCAAAGGCCACCAGCAACAGCCCCAACGCTACCAGCGACACGCAAAACAGCGCGGTCCAGATCGGATGACGCTTGCCGGCAAGGATCTGCAGAACCCGCGACGCCACCTGGCTCGGCCCCAGCATCGCCGCCAGGCCGATGGCCGCTGGCAGGGAGTGCCCCAAGCCCTGCAACACCGCCACCAATTGCACGGCGACTGCAGTCATGATGATTGCGCCCAGGGCAAAGATCGCCGTCAGCAACAGGTACAGGCGCCGGTCCACCACGGCGCTCTCGCCCGCTGTGGCGAGCTTGGCCTGTTCGCCCTGGCCGCCCTTGGGCAGCACCTTCATGTACAGCGGCGCCACCACTAGGAGCAAGACCAGCGCGTAGGCCACGCAAGCCACACGCCAACCGAACTGCTCGATGAGCAAGGCCACGGCCGGCCACGACAAGGTCGAGGCAAAGCCTGAGATCAGGGTGATGCCGGTGATCGCCCGCCCGGCGCCCTCGGCGTACAACGCACCGAGGGTGGAAAACAGCGCTTCGTACAAGCCCATCGCCATGCCCACGCCGATCACCGCCCAGGCCAGCAGAAACAACGCCAGGCTGTGACTGGCGGCCATGATCAGCAGCCCCAGTGCGACCACCGCGCCGCTGCCAGCCAGCTGCGAGCGCCCGCCGTAGCGCGCCACCAGTCGGCTGGACAGCGGCGCCAACAGGGCCGCGACCATCAGGCTCAGCGACAGCGCGCCGTACACCCATTGGCTGGCCCAACCGGTCTCGCGCATGATCGGCTCGGCCATCACCGCCAAGATGAAGAACGAACCGCCCCAGACCAGGATCTGCAGTACGCCCAGACCGATGATGGTTTGCGTGCTGGGGTTAAGGGGATCAACTTTCACAATACGCTCATTCACAACATATGCCCTGCCCAGATCCCGCGTCCGACCAGGTCAGCAGCGATTTCGACAAAGGTATCGCCCACATAGCGCGCCGCCGGACTGACCCGCCGATCAGCCGGATACACCAGCACCAACTTGCGCATCGGCGTCGGCTCGACCAAAGGTGCGGCGCAAAGCGTGCCGTTTTCCAGCTGGGCATGTACCGATGCCAATGGCAGCGCGGTCAGGCCGAAGCCATGGCGCACCAGGTCGATCATCGCGCCGAACGAATCCGCCTCGACACTGGTAGTCAACTTCAACCCTCGCGCCTGGGCACATTCATCCATGATCTTGCGCAAACCATGCCGGGCGCTAGGCAGCACAAGCTGATGTCCGGCCAAGCTGTCGAAGGGCACTGGCTGATCCAGGCGCAAACCGGCTTGGGCAGGCCCGACCAGCATGAGGTTTTCCATCATTACCGGGACGATGCGCAATGTGTGCAGCGGTTGCGGATCGTAGGAGATAGCCAATTCCAGCTCGCCGCGTTGCAGCCAATCCAGTAGATAGCCACTAAAGGCCGAAGAAAAGCGCACAGCCAGATCCGGATGAGCCTGGCGGATGCGGCTGACCAGGGGCACGGTGACGATCTCAGCCACCGTTGGCGTGGTCCCCACCACCACGCTACCGCGAAACGCCGCACGGCCGCCGGCTACGGAGCTGCGGATAGATTCCATCTCTTCCATGATCCGTGTGGCATGGGCCAGGACTTCGCGGCCCGCCTCGGTGATCTGCATGCCTCGGCCGTGGCGCTCGAACAAATAGACGCCCAGCTCCTTTTCCAGCTGGCGGATCTGCCGGCTCAGCGCCGGCTGGGCGATGTGCAGGCGGTCGGAAGCCTTGCTCAGGCTGCCGAGCTCAGCGACATGAATCAGGGTTTTGAGTTGAACGACGTCCATGGGCGGGTCCGTTGGGTTTGCGGTGGCAATGCCGGCACCACCCCGGGGCAAGCCTGCATCCACGAAAGGCACGCGGGCTTGTCCGGCACTGGCGTGCGCAGAGTCTACCTGCATCAGCTATAGAAATCCGGCATATCAGCTAGCTGCCCAGGCCCCTTATTGCCCCGCGCTGGCTGGAGTAGCGTGAGGTCCAACGCCAGGCAGCCTGCCTGCGCGCCTACAACAACAATAAGCGAGGACCCCGCCATGCATCCGTCCACCTCCCCGCCCCAGCCCAACCGCGTGCGCGCGATCCTGGGCGCTTGCTCGGGCAACCTGGTCGAGTGGTACGACTTCTTCATCTACGCCTACACCGCCATCTATTTCGCCGCATCGTTCTTCCCCAAGGGCGACACCACCACGCAACTGTTGGCCACCGCCGGGGTGTTCGCGGTCGGCTTTTTCATGCGCCCACTTGGCGGCTGGATCTTCGGTTGGCTGGCCGACACCCGTGGACGCAAGGTGTCGATGATCATCTCGGTGTTCATGATGTGCGGCGGCTCGCTGCTGATCGCCGTGATGCCAACCTACGAAACCATCGGTATCGCCGCGCCGATCATGCTACTGCTTGCCAGGCTGATCCAGGGCCTGTCGGTGGGCGCTGAATATGGCACCGGCGCCACCTACATCAGTGAAATCGCCACCCCTGGGCGGCGCTGCTTCTATGGCTCGTTCCAGTACTTCACGATCATCGCCGGACAACTGCTGGCGCTGTTCACCGTGGTGGTTCTGCAACAGACGCTGAGTGACGAACAGCTGCGCGAATGGGGTTGGCGCATTCCGTTCTTGATTGGCGCATTGAGCGCAGTGGTGGTGGTCTACCTACGGCGCTCGATGCACGAGACCGCCTCGAAGAAAGACATGCACCGCGAAGGCGCCGGCTCCCTGCGCGCAATGTTCAAGCACAAACGCGCCGTGGCGTTGGTGATCGCCTTCACCATTGGCGGTTCGCTGTACTTCTATACCTTTACCACCTACATGCAGAAGTTCCTGGTGATCTCGGCCGGCTTCGATGCCGAGACGGTGAGCTTCATCATGACCTCGGCACTGATCGGTTTCATGCTCTGTCAGCCGTTGTTCGGGCTGCTCGCCGATCGCCTGGGGATCAAGACCCACATGCTGCTGTTCTCCGGTCTGGGGGTAATGTTGGTGATCCCGCTGCTGTTCGCCATTCAGGGCACGCAGAGCCCACTGATGGCGTTTGCCTTGGTATTCGGCGGGCTGGTGGTGGCTTCGCTGTACACGCCGATTGCCGGAATCGTCAAAGCCGAGTTGTTCCCGCCCGCAGTGCGCGCATTGGGGGTGGGTTTTCCCTACGCACTCGGCAACGCGGCATTCGGCGGCACAGCGGAGTATGTCGCGTTGTCATTTCGCGCCGAGGGCGTTGAAACCTACTTCTTCTTTTACGTCGCAGCCGTGTTGTGCGTGACGTTCATCGCCTCGGTGCTGATGCCCAATCTATCGCGTCATGGCTACATCAGCGGCGATGGGCGGGTTGAGGAAAACACCGGAATGAAGGATGCCCAACGGCTGGCCGATGTTGCCTGACTCTATGTGGCTTAACGCGTAGAGCTATACCCAGGCGGCATATCTCAAAGAGAAAAACGGTAGTCGTCCAAGCCGCAGATGGCCGCCATGATCAAGCAAAACAAGCGCAGCACTGGAGCCCCTCATGTCATCGCATGCAACTGAACCTTCCTGGCAGCAAGACGTGTTCCGCGTCCTCAAGGCCCACGACGTCAAGCACATCGTGTTCGTCCCCGATGCCGGCCACTCGGCGGCCATCCGCCTGGCCTATCAAGACCCCGAGATCAACGCTGTGGTCCTCACCACCGAAGAAGAAGGCATCGGCTACCTGGCCGGCGCCTGGCTGGGAGGTGAACGCGGCGCTCTGCTGATGCAGTCCAGCGGCGTGGGCAACTGCCTCAACACCCTGGCCCTGCAGAACTGTGCCGGCTTCCCCTTGCTGATGGTGGTGACCATGCGCGGCGACTGGGCTGAGTTCAATGCCTGGCAAAACCCCATGGGCCAGGCCACCGAGGCCTCCTTGCAACTGATGAAGGTCATGACCTGGCGCGCCGACCAGCCCGAGGATGTCGCGCCATTGCTGCATGGCGCGGCAACCATGGCCTTCAACGGTGATGCCGCCACTGCCCTGCTGCTCGGCCAGCGCCTGATCGGAGAAAAACAATGGGTCAAGTAAGTGCAAACCACAGCCTGTGCCGCCGCGAAGTGGTGCGCAGCCTGCTCGCCGACCGCCACGACCTGCTGGTGGTAACTGGCTTGGGTTCGGCTTCATATGACGTGATGGCCGCCGGTGATCACCCCAACAACTATTACCTGTGGGCGGCCATGGGCAGCGCGATCACTGTCGGCCTGGGCCTGGCCAACGCCCAGCCGGACAAGTCGGTGGTGGTGATCACCGGTGACGGCGAATTGCTGATGGGTTTTGGCGCCCTGGCCACGGTTGCTCTGCAAAAACCGGCCAATCTGAGCATCGTGGTGCTGGATAACGGCCACTTCGGCGAGACCGGTATGCAGGTCAGTCACGCAGGGTTCGGCATCCAGCTTGACCAGGTCGCGCGTACCTGCGGTTTCAGCTGGACCGATGAAATTCGTGACATCGAAGGTGTGCAGGCACTGCGCGAACGCTTTGCCAACCGCGAAGGGGTCAAGCTGGCCACAGTCAAGATCAAGGCCGAAAACCCACCCCGGATTCTGCCGCCGCGCGATGGCCACTACATCAAGAATCGCTTTCGTGCAGCTTTGGGCCTGCTGCCCCTCTAACCTGCCTGGAGAACCCAGATGAGCCATTACCACAACGAAGAACTCACTGCGATTCGCGAAGGCGTGCGCGCCCTGTGCGCCGACTTTCCTGCCGAGTACTGGCGCAAGATCGATGAACACAAGGGCTTTCCCGAAGCCTTCGTCCAGGCGATGACCAGTGCTGGCTGGCTGTCGGCGATGATCCCGGAGGAGTACGGTGGCTCGGGCCTGGGGCTGGCCGAGGCCTCGGTGATCCTTGAAGAGGTCAACCGCTGCGGCGGTAACTCCGGCACCATTCATGGCCAGATGTACAACATGTTCACCTTGCTGCGCCACGGCAGCGAAGCGCAAAAGCGCCATTACCTGCCCAAGCTTGCCAGTGGCGAACTGCGCTTGCAGTCGATGGGCGTCACCGAACCGACCACCGGTACCGACACCACCAAGATCAAGACCACTGCCGTGCGCGACGGCGAGCATTATGTGATCAACGGGCAGAAGGTATGGATCTCGCGGGTTCAGCATTCTGACCTGATGATCCTGCTGGCCCGCACCACCCCGCTGGCACAGGTTGAAAAAAAGTCCGAGGGCATGTCGATTTTCCTGGTGGATCTGCGCCAAGCCATCGGCAACGGGCTAACCGTGCAGCCGATCGCCAACATGGTCAATCACGAGACCAACGAGCTGTTCTTCGACAACCTGCGCATTCCTGCCAGCAGCCTGATTGGCGAGCAAGGCAAGGGTTTTCGCTACATCCTCGATGGGCTCAATGCCGAACGCACGTTGATCGCCGCCGAGTGTATTGGTGACGGCCGCTGGTTCATCGAGAAATCCAGCCAGTATGCGCGCGACCGGGTCGTGTTCGGCCGCCCAATCGGGCAGAACCAGGGCGTGCAATTTCCTATCGCCGAGGCGCATATCGAGATTGAGGCGGCCGACTTGATGCGCTGGCGCGCCTGCGCCGAGTACGACAGCGGCCAGAATGCCGGGGCTGCGGCGAACATGGCCAAGTACCTGGCGGCCAAGGCCAGTTGGGAGGCGGCCAATGCCTGCCTGCAGACCCATGGCGGCTTTGGCTTTGCCAACGAGTACGACGTCGAACGCAAGTTCCGCGAGACACGCCTGTATCAGGTGGCGCCAATCTCCACCAACCTGATCCTGTCTTATGTGGCCGAGCATTTGCTGGATTTGCCGCGGTCGTTCTGATCTGGAGCCTGAATCATGACTCAGTCCACTGGCACCCGTCCGCTCGATGGCATCACCGTGGTCAGCCTGGAGCACGCCATCGCCGCACCGTTCTGCACCCGTCAATTGGCCGATCTGGGCGCACGCGTGATCAAGGTCGAACGCCCTGGGGTGGGCGACTTCGCCCGCGGTTACGACCAGCGCGTCAATGGCTTGGCCTCGCACTTCGTCTGGACCAACCGCTCGAAAGAGAGCCTGACCCTGGACCTCAAGCAAGATATCGCACCCAGTATCCTCGAGCAGTTGCTCGAGCAGGCCGACGTGCTGGTGCAAAACCTGGCGCCAGGCGCCGCTGAGCGCCTGGGGCTAGGCTTCGACAAACTGCATGCGCGCTACCCGCGGCTGATCGTCTGCGATATCTCCGGCTACGGTGCGGGCGGGCCTTATGCAGGCAAGAAGGCCTATGACCTGCTGATCCAGAGTGAAGGCGGTTTTCTCTCGGTAACTGGCAATGCCGGGGAGGAGCACATGGCCAAGGCCGGCAACTCCATCGCCGACATCGCCGCTGGCATGTATGCCTACAGCGGGATTCTCTCGGCGTTGCTACTCAGAGAGAAGAGCGGTGTCGGCAGCCAGGTACAGGTGTCGATGCTGGAAAGCCTGGTGGAGTGGATGGGCTATCCACTGTATTACGCCTATGCCGGTGCCAGCCCGCCGCCCAGGGCGGGCGCTGCTCACGCCACTATCTATCCGTACGGACCGTTCCCTACCGGCGATGGCCGCACGGTCATGCTCGGCCTGCAAAACGAGCGGGAATGGAAGGTGTTCTGCGAACAGGTGCTCGAACAACCCGCTCTGGCCGAGGACCTGCGCTTTGCCGCCAACTTCAAACGTGTGGAAAACCGCGACGAATTGCGTGAGCTGATCACTGGCGCCTTCACGGCACTGGACCTGGCCACGGTGATCGGGCGCCTGGAGCGCGCCGGTATCGCCAATGCCCAGGTCAACGACATGCGCGGTGTCTGGCAGCACCCGCAGTTGCAAGCACGGCAACGCTGGCGCCTGGTCAAGACCAGCGCCGGCGAGGTGCCTGCCCTGCTACCGCCGGCGACCAGCAATGCCTATACAACGCGCATGGATCCGGTGCCGGCCTTGGGTGAGCACAGTGCCGCGATCCTCGCCGAACTGGGCCTTAGCCCTGAGCGAATTGCCAGCCTGCGAGGCGCTGGCGCGATCTGACTTGCAACGAGGACAACAATGACAACGCACAACCTCAAGGATTGGATCGGCCGCAGCGAAGAGCGCAGCGATCGCCTCAGCCACAACCTGGTCAAGCGCATCGGCGCAACCTTGGGCGAAGCTGCGCCCAGTCCAGGCGAGGCCTTACCGTTACTCTGGCACTGGGCATTCTTCCAGGACCCGCTGCCTGAATCCGGCCTGGGCGATGATGGCCATCCGGCGCGGGGCGGTTTCCTGCCGCCGGCGGACAACCGTAATCGAATGTGGGCCGGCAGCCGCCTGACATTCATCGAACCACTGCGGGTGGAAGCGCAGGTGATCTGTCGCTCGACGATAGCCAAGGTCGAAGAAAAGCATGGCCGCACTGGCGCGCTGCTGTTCGTCACCGTGCAGCATGAATACTTCCAGGATGGCCGCATCGCCCTGCGCGATGAACAGGACATCGTCTACCGCGAACCGAGCCCACCCAAACTTGGCGGGACCCAGGCGATGCCTGAAGGGCAATGGCATGAACCGGTACAGCCCAATGCGACCCTGCTGTTCCGCTATTCGGCAGTCACCTTCAACGGCCATCGCATTCACTATGACTGGCCCTACGTGCGCGAAACCGAAGGCTATCCGGGCCTGGTAGTGCATGGCCCGCTGATTGCCACGCTTAGCCTGCGCGCGTTCCAGCGTGCCAACCCGCACGTTCGAGTGACTGGCTTTGCCTTCCGCGGCTTGCGGCCGCTGATCTCACCGCAGCCATTCGAGGTAGGCGGTTGCCTGCTCGCAGACGGCAAAGCGCAAGTGTGGGCCGGCAACCAGGCGGGTTTGGCACAAATAGGCGAAGTCGCTTTCGTTTCGGAGGATAGCCAATGAACCGGGAGATCGTGCGCACGGCACTGTTCGTGCCGGCAACCCGCCCCGAACGCTTTGCCAAGGCCTTGGCCAGCGGCGCCGAGCGGGTCATCATCGACCTTGAAGATGCCGTGGAGGAAGCCCTCAAGGACCAGGCCCGAGCAAACCTTGAAAGGTTTCTCGAACAAACGCCCCCGGTGCAGGTACTGGTGCGGGTCAATGCCCCTGAGCACGCCGGCCATCAGGCGGATTTGCAGGTGTGCCAGCGCTATCCAGGCGTGATCGGCATCTTGCTGCCCAAGGCAGAAACCGTCGAACAGATCCGCAGCGTGCATGCCACCGGCAAGCCGGTGTGGCCGATCATAGAAAGCGCCAGGGGCCTGGCCGCCCTGCCCCAACTGGCCAGTGCCCAAGGTGTCGAGCGCTTGTCGTTCGGCAGCCTCGACCTGGCGCTGGACCTGAACCTGCGCGATGGCAGCGAGGCAGCTGCGCAGGTACTGGGCCAGGCGCGTTACGCGGTACTGCTGCACAGCCGCGTGGCGCAGTTGGCGCCGCCGCTGGATGGGGTGTTTGCGGCAATTGCCGACAGCGAGGGGTTACGCCGACATATCGGCTTTGCCCGCGACATGGGTTTTGGCGGCGCCTTGTGCATCCACCCGGCGCAGGTGGCCCTGATCCATCAAGCCTTCATGCCCGATGCCGCCGAGCTGCAGTGGGCACAGCGTGTGGTGGCGCAGGCTGAAGACGGTGCCGGGGTCTTTACCCTGGATGGCCAGATGATCGATGCACCGGTGATCCTCCGTGCCCGCGCGCTCCTGCACCGCGCAAGCCGCTGACGCGCGCGGCGGTTGCCCGCCGTCGATCCTTGAGGCAGCCGCCGAATTGATGGCTGAAATTGGCTTTGGCGCGATGAGCATGCGCCAGTTGGCCAGTCGAGTGGGCATGCTGCCAGGCAGCCTCTATCATCACGTCACCGGTAAGCAGGACCTATTGTTGCTGGTGTTGATGGATGTGCTGGATCGGCGCTTGGCCGCTTGGCGAGTACGCCGGAACAAACGCGAACTGCGCACCTACCTGGAGTATGTGCTGGCACGCCAGTGCTCGCATCCGTTGGAGGAGGTGTTGTTGCGCCATGAGGCTCGGCACCTGCTGGATGATCAGCGGCGCTGGCTCGAACAGCGGCTTGAGCGGTTAAAGGCGCCGTTGCTGGCGATCATCGAGCAGGGACAGCGCAGCGGGCGCTTTCGGGTGATGGACCGGCGCACAGCGGTGGCGGGCATACTGGCGGTCGTCAACGCTGCGGCGGATCTTCGCAGCAGTGGACTGGACGAAGCGAGCATCCAGGCGTGGGCGCTACGTGTGTGCCTGAGGATTCTCACTAGCCCTTAGCTCCAAGCCTGAGCGGCCTCATCAGTCCCTGAGTTGATTGACGCCAAGCATCATGCCCGCCATCGATGAAATATCGCGACATATCATTCTGCGTGATAATAACCTTCGCCGCGTTCGATTCGTTCCCTGCGCGCACGAGCCGCAGAATCCGCCCACTATCCAATAATTGGCGGAGTTCTCCATGGAACCATCACTCAAACCCCTGCGCTATCCCCTCGCTGCCCTGGCAGTGCTGGTGATCAGCGCTTGCGGTCGAACCCCCGACGCCGTGCAGGCCCCCGCTGCGCCTAAGGTCAGTGTGGCGAAGGTGATCGAGCAGCCGATCAACGAGTGGGACGAGTTCACCGGGCGCCTGGAAGCCCCGGAAACCGTCGAGGTGCGGCCGCGGGTCTCGGGCCAGATCGACCTGGTGGGCTTCACCGAAGGCGCCCAAGTGAAAAAAGGCGACCTGCTGTTCCAGATCGACCCGCGCCCGTTCCAGGCCGAAGTCCGCCGCCTCGAAGCACAGCTGCAACAAGCCCGCGCCACCGCCGTGCGCAGCGAAAACGAAGCGCGTCGTGGCGAGCGCCTGCGCGACAGCAACGCGATCTCCGCCGAGCTTGCCGAATCGCGCACCAGCGCTGCTGCTGAAGCGCGTGCCGGTGTCGCTGCAATCCAGGCCCAGCTGGACCTGGCCCGCCTGAACCTGAGTTTCACCCGCGTCACCGCGCCGATCAGCGGCCGGGTCAGCCGCGCCGAGTTCACTGCCGGCAACATCGTCACTGCCGACGTCACCCCGCTGACCTCGGTGGTGTCCACCGACAAGGTGTACGCCTACTTCGACGCCGACGAGCGCGTGTACCTCAAGTACACCCAGCTGGCGCGCGAAGGCCAGCGCGGCCAGAGCACCCCGGTCTACCTGGGCCTGACCAACGAAGCTGGCAACCCGCACCTGGGCCAGATGAACTTCGTCGACAACCAGGTCAACCCGCGCACCGGCACCATCCGTGGCCGCGCAGTGTTCGACAACCGCGACGGCCAGTTCACCCCGGGGCTGTACGCCCGTCTCAAGCTGGTCGGCAGCGCCAAGTACGACGCCGTGCTGATCAACGACGAAGCGGTCGGCACCGACCTTGGCAAAAAGTTCGTGCTGGTCATGGACAAGGACAACAAGGCCGCCTACCGCGCGGTGGAACTGGGACCGAAGCTTGAAGGCCTGCGCATCGTGCGCAGCGGCCTGGGCAAGGACGACCGCATCGTGGTCAAGGGCCTGCAACGGGTACGCCCAGGCTCGCCGGTGACCCCGGAAGAAATCGCCATGGCCAGTGAGCAGACCCTCGCCACCCTGGCCCGTCAGCGCCAGGCGCTCGAAGCCAGCAACCCGGCGCCGCGCGTGGCCGGCTCCAGTGAGAAAGTCGCCAGTGCCCAGGCACCGCGCGGTTAAGGGACGACACCGATGAACTTCTCGAAATTCTTCATCACACGGCCGATCTTTGCCGCCGTGCTCTCGCTGATCCTGCTGATTGCAGGCTCGATTGCGCTGTTCCAGCTGCCGATCAGCGAATACCCGGAAGTGGTCCCACCCACCGTGGTGGTGCGTGCCAACTTCCCCGGCGCCAACCCCAAGGTGATCGGCGAAACCGTCGCCGCACCGTTGGAGCAGGCCATCACCGGGGTGGAGAACATGCTCTACATGTCCTCCCAGTCGACCGCCGACGGCAAGCTGACCCTGACCATCACCTTCGCCCTGGGCACTGACCTGGACAACGCCCAGGTGCAGGTGCAAAACCGTGTCACCCGCACCCAGCCCAAGCTGCCGGAAGAAGTCACGCGCATTGGTATCACCGTCGACAAGGCCTCGCCCGACCTGACCATGGTCGTGCACCTGACCTCGCCGGACCAGCGCTACGACATGCTCTACCTGTCCAACTACGCCATCCTCAACATCAAGGATGAGCTGGCGCGCCTGGGCGGTGTCGGTGACGTGCAGCTGTTCGGCATGGGCGACTACTCGCTGCGGGTCTGGCTCGACCCGAACAAGACCGCTTCGCGCAACCTGACCGCCAGCGATGTGGTGGCGGCGATTCGTGAGCAGAACCGCCAGGTCGCTGCCGGCCAGCTCGGTGCACCGCCGGCGCCAGGTTCGACCAGCTTCCAACTGTCGATCAACACCCAGGGCCGCCTGGTCAATGAAGAAGAGTTCGAGAACATCATCATCCGCGCCGGTGCCGATGGCGAGATCACTCGCCTCAAGGACATCGCCCGGGTTGAGCTCGGCTCCAGCCAATACGCGCTGCGCTCGCTGCTGAACAACCAGCCGGCGGTGGCGCTGCCGATCTTCCAGCGCCCTGGCTCGAACGCCATCGAGATCTCCGATGAGGTGCGGGCGAAGATGGCCGAGCTGAAGAAGGACTTCCCTGAAGGGATGGACTACAGCATCGTCTATGACCCGACCGTGTTCGTCCGTGGCTCGATCGAAGCGGTGGTGCACACCCTGTTCGAAGCGCTGATCCTGGTCGTGCTGGTAGTGATCCTGTTCCTGCAAACCTGGCGCGCTTCGATCATCCCGCTGCTGGCTGTGCCGGTGTCGCTGATCGGTACCTTTGCCGTGATGCACCTGTTCGGCTTCTCGCTCAACGCCTTGTCATTGTTTGGCCTGGTATTGGCGATCGGTATCGTGGTGGACGACGCCATCGTCGTCGTGGAAAACGTTGAACGTAACATCGGCCTTGGGCTGAAACCGCTGCAAGCCACGCAAAAAGCCATGGGCGAAGTGACCGGGCCGATCATCGCCACGGCGCTGGTGCTGTGCGCCGTGTTCGTCCCGGCGGCGTTCATCTCCGGCCTTACCGGGCAGTTCTACAAGCAGTTCGCCCTGACCATTGCCATCTCCACGGTTATCTCGGCGTTCAACTCGCTGACCCTGTCGCCGGCCCTGGCTGCGGTGTTGCTCAAGGAGCACCATGCACCCAAGGACCGCTTCTCGCGGCTGCTCGAGCGGCTGTTCGGCGGCTGGCTGTTCGCCCCGTTCAACCGTTTCTTCGACCGCGCCAGCAATCGCTATGTCGGCGGTGTGGGCCGGGTCATCCGTTCCAGTGGTATCGCCCTGTTCGTCTACGCCGGCTTGATGGGCCTGACCTACCTCGGCTTCTCGTCCACCCCGACCGGCTTCGTCCCGGCCCAGGACAAGCAGTACCTGGTAGCGTTCGCCCAGCTGCCGGATGCGGCCAGCCTGGATCGCACGGAAGCTGTGATCAAGCGCATGAGCGAGATCGCCCTGGAGCAGCCAGGTGTGGCCGATTCGGTGGCCTTCCCGGGCCTGTCGATCAACGGTTTCACCAACAGCCCCAACAGCGGCATCGTGTTCACCCCGCTCAAGCCGTTCGATGAGCGCAAGGACCCAAGCCAGTCGGCGGCGGCCATCGCTGCGGCGCTGAACGCCAAGTTCGCTGATATCCAGGATGCCTACATCGCGATCTTCCCACCGCCGCCGGTACAGGGCCTGGGCACCATTGGCGGCTTCCGCCTGCAGATCGAGGACCGCGGCAACCTGGGCTATGAGGCGCTGTACAAAGAAACCCAGAACATCATTGCCAAGAGCCACAACGTGCCGGAGCTGGCGGGGCTGTTCACCAGCTATCAGGTCAACGTGCCACAGGTCGATGCTGCCATCGACCGGGAAAAGGCCAAGACCCATGGCGTGGCCATCAATGACATCTTCGACACCCTGCAGGTGTACCTGGGCTCGCTGTACACCAACGACTTCAACCGCTTTGGCCGCACTTACCAGGTCAACGTCCAGGCCGAGCAGCAGTTCCGCCTCGACGCCGAGCAGATCGGCCAGTTGAAGGTGCGCAACAACCTCGGCGAGATGATTCCGCTGGCAACCTTCCTCAAGGTCAGCGACACCTCCGGGCCTGATCGGGTGATGCATTACAACGGCTTCATTACCGCCGAAATCAACGGTGCTGCGGCCCCCGGCTACAGCTCCGGACAGGCCGAGGCGGCCATCGAGAAACTGATCAAAGAGGAACTGCCCAACGGCATGACCTTCGAATGGACCGACCTGACCTACCAGCAGATCCTGTCCGGCAACACCGCACTGCTGGTATTCCCGCTCTGCGTCTTGCTGGCCTTCCTGGTACTGGCGGCCCAGTACGAAAGCTGGAGCCTGCCGCTGGCGGTGATCCTGATCGTACCGATGACCCTGCTGTCGGCGATTACCGGGGTGATCATCTCCGGGGGCGACAACAACATCTTCACCCAGATCGGCTTGATCGTACTGGTGGGCCTTGCGTGCAAGAACGCCATCCTGATCGTCGAGTTCGCCAAGGATAAACAGGCCGAAGGCCTGGATCCGCTGGCTGCGGTATTGGAGGCGTGCCGTCTGCGCCTGCGTCCGATCCTGATGACCTCGATTGCCTTCATCATGGGTGTGGTGCCACTGGTGTTCTCCTCCGGTGCCGGTAGCGAGATGCGTCATGCCATGGGTGTTGCGGTGTTCTCGGGGATGATCGGGGTGACGCTGTTCGGCTTGTTCCTGACCCCGGTGTTCTTCTTCCTGATCCGCCGATTCGTCGAGCGTCGCCAGGCCCGCAAGGCTGCGCACGCCAAGCCGCTGGAGAACCATGCATGAAGCTGCTCAAACCCCTGACCCCAAGCCTGCTGGCGTTGGCCTTGGCGGCCTGCGCAGTGGGCCCGGACTACCAGGCGCCGAACACCGAACCGGCAAGGCTGGACACTGACGTACAGGCCAAGGCGTTCGATCGCAGCCGCTTTGAGAGCGTGTGGTGGAAGCAATTCGACGACCCGGCGCTGAACCAGTTGGTGCAGGCCTCGCTGCAAGGCAACCGTGACCTGCGCGTGGCGTTTGCCCGCCTCAAGGCCGCCCGGGCGATTCGCGAAGATGCCGAGAACGACAACTTGCCGGTGGTCAGCAGCCGCGCCAGCAGCGAGCTGGGCAAGGGCCAGATTCCTGGTCAGACCGAGCGCCGGGTCAATAGCGAACGCTATGACCTGGGCCTGGACATGGCCTGGGAGCTTGACTTGTTCGGCCGCATTGCCCGCCAGATCGAAGCCAGCGAAGCCCAGGAAGCGGCAGCTGAAGCCGACCTGCAACAATTGCAGGTCAGCCTGATCGCCGAGCTGGTCGATGCCTATGGGCAACTGCGCGGTGCGCAACTGCGCGAGAAGATCGCCCTGGCCAACCTCAAGACCCAGCAGGACTCACGCAGCATCACCGAGACCCTGCGCGATGCTGGCGTGGGCAACGAGCTGGACGTGGTCCGCGCCGATGCCCGGTTGGCAGCCGTCGAAGCCACGGTGCCGCAGCTGCAGGCCGAGCAAGTACGTGCCCGCAACCGCATCGCCACCCTGCTTGGGCAGCGGCCCGACGCGCTGAGCGTGGACCTGTCGCCCAAGCAGTTGCCGGCGATTGCCAAGGCCCTGCCAGTGGGTGATCCAGGTGAGCTGCTGCGTCGTCGCCCAGACATTCGTAGCGCCGAACGGCAGCTGGCAGCGGCCACAGCCAACGTCGGCGTGGCCACCGCCGACTTGTTCCCCCGGGTCAGCCTCAGTGGTTTTCTCGGCTTCACCGCCGCCCGCGGCTCGCAGATCGGCTCGTCCGCCGCCAACGCCTGGGCGCTTGGCCCGAGCATCACGTGGGCAGCGTTCGATCTAGGCAGCGTGCGTGCCCGCCTGCGCGGGGCCAAGGCCGATGCCGATGGCGCGCTGGCCAACTATGAGCAGCAGGTATTGCTGGCGCTGGAAGAATCGTCCAATGCCTTCAGCGATTACGGCAAGACCCAGCAACGCTTGCAGGCGTTGATGCGCCAGAGCGATGCCAGCCGCAAAGCCGCAGAGCTGGCTTCAGTGCGCTACCGCGAAGGCACGGTGGATTACCTGGTGCTGCTGGACGCCGAGCGCGAACGGCTCAGTGCCGAGGATGCCCAGGCCCAGGGCGAGGTCGAGCTGTATCGCGGGATCGTCGCGATCTACAAGGCCTTGGGCGGTGGCTGGCAGCCTGAGACGGTGGCCAGTGTGCGCTGATTCTTGATACTGATTTAACGACTCCTTTGGTTGGCTCCTCCCCCAACCGTTTGCCCCGCTGGCCTTGGTCCGCGGGGCTTTTTTATGGGTAGCAAAGCGCAGGTCGTCAGCCGCACCCGCTGCTGTAGCGACGTTGTCATTACGGTGTGTGGCTTGGGAGGCAGAGGCTGCCTGACGCAGGGTCATCGCTGCTGAATGAACGCAGGTCCTGCGGGTCCAGGACATACCTTAGGTAAAACGGCGGCTGAGCAGCCCTGTGGGTCGTCAGCAGGTCTGGCTAAGGGTTGCCAAGGCAAGGGTGAATCAACACCTCAGATCGGCCTCATAGTCCCATAAAAGCAAAACGCCCGATGCGATGCACCGGGCGTTGAGGTTTAAGGCCTAGTTTGAACTAGATAGACAGCACTCAGGCATGCCCCATGTCCAACACCACACGACCACCGCATGGGCACTCGTCCATGTAACGGTGCGCCTCGACCACCTGCTCGAACGGGTAGACCTTGATGATCTGCGGCGTCAGCAGCTTGTCGGCGGTGAACTGGTTGATATCGCGCAGCGCCCGTTGCAGCGCCACCTGGTCCTGGCTGATGCCCAGCTCGGGCTTACCGGTGAAATTGCCGATGCAGTGCACGTAGAACTGAATATTCTTCTGGAACGCAGCGCACGCCGGGAATGGCGTCTGGTTGCCGCCCTGCAGCCCGTACAGCACCAGGCTGCCACGTGGCGCCAGGACATCGCCAAGCAGCGACATCTGCGGGCCACCGAGGCCGTCCAGGACCATATCGACGCCACGCCCATCGGTGTATTTACCGATCTGCATGAGCAGGTCCTGCTCTTCGGTGACGATGACCTTGTCAGCGCCCAGGCTCAGCAGGTAATCACGCTGCTCCGGCTCTTTGGTGGCGGCAAATACCTTCAGCCCCAAGGCCTTGCCCAGCTGCACGAAGGCCGGCCCTGCGCAGTGGCTGGCATCGGTCACCAATGCAGTCTGCCCGGCCTTGGCCCGGGCCAGGTCGACATAGGCGAAATAGGCGATCAGCAGCGGCGTGTAGTGAACGCTGGCCTCGATCGGCGTCAGGTTATCGGGGTAACGGGTAATGGCCGTGCGCGGCAAGACGATGACATCGCCATAGACCGGGTGATCATTGGCGCTGGTGGCCGGGAAGCTGGCCACCCGATCGCCGACAGCAATATCGTCGACACCTTCGCCGACTGCCGTCACTACACCGGCCATTTCATGGCCGATGCCCGCTGGCAGGCGCGCCTTGGACGGTGCCAGGTTCTGTCGCCAGAGCACGTCGTACCAGCTGACGCCGATCGCCTCGACGCGGATCTGCAGCTCGCCGGCGGCGGGCGACGGCTCGCCCTGCTCCTCGCAACGGAGCACATCGGCCGCGCCGAACGTATGGAATCGGATCATGCGGGACATCGCATACCTCGCCTGTGTGAACCTCGTATTACCATGGACTTTATCCGGGCTTTGAGCGTTAGACCATCAGTGGCCGTTAATAGTCGACATGCTTGTCATTGATTGGGCCCCTGGCAATTTCGCACATTGGCCCCCGGAAATCGGTGCAGGGTAACAGCCTTTGGCCTTAAGATTCACCCCTGCCCCACCTTTGGCGAATAGGCTAAGCGCATCGATGAACCGTAACGACCTGCGTCGCGTAGACCTCAACCTGCTGATCGTGTTCGAAACCCTGATGCACGAGCGCAGCGTGACCCGCGCCGCCGAGAAGCTGTTTCTCGGCCAGCCGGCGATCAGCGCCGCCTTGTCGCGCCTGCGCAACCTGTTCGACGACCCGCTGTTCGTGCGGACCGGGCGCAGCATGGAGCCCTCGGCCCGCGCCCATGAAATCTTCGCCCTGCTGTCGCCCGCGCTGGACTCGATCTCCACCGCCGTCAGCCGCGCTGCCGAGTTCGATCCCGCCACCAGCACCTCGGTGTTTCGCATCGGCCTGTCGGATGACGCCGAATTCGCCCTGCTGCCGCAGTTGCTCAAACGCATCCGCGCCGAAGCGCCCGGCATCGTCCTGGTGGTGCGCCGGGTCAACTACCTGCTGATGCCCACCCTGCTCGCCTCGGGCGAGATCTCGGTGGGCGTCAGCTACACCAGCGACCTGCCTGCCAACGCCAAGCGCAAGGTGCTGCGCCGCAGCAAGCCCAAGCTGCTGCGCGCCGACAGCATGCCCGGCAGCATCACCCTGGACGACTTCTGCGCCCGCCCGCATGCGCTGGTGTCGTTTGCTGGCGATTTGTCCGGTTTCATCGACGAAGCGCTGGACGAGATCGGCCGCAAGCGCCATGTGGTGCTGGCGGTGCCCCAGTTCAACGGCCTGGGCAGCCTGCTGGCGGGGACCGATATCGTCGCCACGGTGCCGGACTACACCGCAGCGGCCCTCACCGCTGGCGGCGGTTTGCGGGCGGAGGATCTGCCGATTGAAGTGCGTAGCTTTGAGCTGCATATGGCCTGGCGTGGGGCACAGGATAATGATCCGGCGGAGCGTTGGTTGCGTTCGAGGATTCAGATGTTCTTCGGGGATCCGGATAGCCTGTGACCGAGCTCCATAGACGTCCAAAATATTAATTGAAATCAAATGTTTATCAATGTTAATGCTCCAGGGCCGTTCATCGAATTCCACTGGTTTCCGGGACTGGTGGGGGCATAATTGGGGGCACATTGTGAAGTCAAAAAAACGGTGCCCCCACCGATGCCTACAGAATCGCTACCTCCATTAAGACGCAAGCTCAGCGACGCTTTCATCCGCTCACTGACAGCCCCCGGCAAGTACGCCGACGGCGAAGTCCCTGGTCTGTATTTGGAAGTGAAGGCGTCAAGCAAGCTCGGCAAACCACCTTCCAAGTTCTGGCGCCTTAAGTACCGACTACACGGTAAAGAAAACCGCTTTTCGATCGGTGCATATCCCGACATCGGCTTAAAAGAGGCGCGCGACATTGCTCGAGGCGCACGCAACGACGTGGCCAACAATGTCGCCCCACTCAGAGCCAAGACCGCCAAGATCGAGGCACAGCTTCTCAATGAGGTCCGCACCTTCGAGTTTGTTGCGGAGCAATGGCTAACCTTCAAGTCTGCCGAACTAGTGACCAGATCCATCGCCGGGTTTCGCGGAGCCCTCAACAACCACATTTTGCCCGCGATCGGCAAAAAACCGGTTAGTGAGATCAAGCTGGACCACATCACCGTGATCATTACCCAACTGCGTCGCAAGCGCCTTATGGCCATGGGTAGACGCGTACGAACCATCATCCGTGCCATCCTGGGATTTGCAGAGGGGCGCGGTTGGGTGGAGCGAAACGTGGCACTTAGCAATATTGAAGAACTCAAAATCCGCCACGTCGTCAGCAGCAACCCGGCGATCGAGAGGCCAGCCGATCTGGGGAAGTTGCTGTTGCGTCTGGATGACTGCAGCGACGGGAGCGTGACAGCGGCTATGCGCTTGCTGGTCATGCTACCAGTCCGCCCTGGAGAACTGGTACAGATGCGCTGGGAGGACGTGGACCTGGCAAGCGCTGATTGGCGCTACGTAGTTAGCAAGACCAGGCATCTGGACAAGAGCAAGCACATTGTGCCCTTGCCTCAGCAAGCTATCGCGCTACTTCGCGACCTTCATAATAGTCGCGTCGTGGATGCAGAGGGTAAGGGTTGGGTCTTCATTTCGCCCGTTTATCCCGGACGCCCAATCAATCCGACCTCCATGCTCAAGTCCTTTCAGCGCATCTGGCCGGAGTACGACATCACAGCCCATGGATTTCGCGCCACCTACAGAACCATCGCACATGAGCATTTGGGCGTTGACCCAATCGTTTTGGAGTTGTCGCTGTCGCACCGCATGCCGGGTGCGTTGGGGGCCGTTTACGCACGGGCGCAATTACTCAGTCAGCGTCGGGAGGCAGCGCAATTGTGGGCGGATTATCTAGACCAATTGCGCAAGAATGCTCAGCTCGAGCCAGTAGAATAATCTGAGTCGTCAGCTACTATTATGTACGACATTGCCCTAGAGCTTGTACCAATGCTCTTTGTAAGCATGCTGGTCACCACACTTGGGCGAACTCGTTGTCAGGACGATCCCAGTGCCAACTCCTAGAATTTTCGCCGTCAAGCCTGACCTAGCAGCCATTTCGGCCCACTGAGACTTGCCTCGACTCGTCGCCACGTATGGGCGGCATCTGAGTGCTTGGCCCGAGCTCACCATTGAGCTTGTCAAAACGCTGGATGACTGCACCAAGATTGCTCTTTCAGATTCGCCCCACTACCTGCTTTGGCGTAATCCCGAACCTGCGTTTGAATGCGGTGGCAAAATTGGCTGCGCTGCTATAGCCGGCCAGCCATGCCGCCTGGCTCACAGTTGCACCTTCCCTCTCCAACGCGCGCCGAGCGACTGCCAGCCGGCGATTACGTTGGTAGTCGAATACGGTGGTGCCGGTCAGGTGGCGGAAGTGCTTCTGTAGCGAGCACATATTGACGCCTACGCTTCGAGCGATCTGTTCCAGTGACCATTCATCTGCGTCACCGCTATCCAGCAAGGCCAGAAGCTGCTGCATGCGCCGATGCTCATGCGGCTTAAGGCTGGAGCTGCCCTGTGAGGGGGTGAAAGAAGCCAGGGCCTCGACGGCGACATCCAGCACTCGGCTTTCCAGGTAGAAACGCTGCAGGATGGGCGTGTAATCAGGCGGGTTCAGCAGTTGCGCGACTGTGGCCTGAAGACGAACCGATGGTGTCCATTGGTGCGCAGCCAGCGGGGTTGCTGAAATGTGCAATAGCTCATCGAGCATCTTGCTATCCAGCCCCGCAGAGTCGAACCACTGCGCACCAATATTGATAGCCACCCTGCGCACGCGCCGCCCTTTCTTCGAGAACCCCCGAAACACCATTGGCTCAGTACCGACCACGGCCAGCCCTTGAGGCTGCCCGGCCAGGGATGGCGGAGCATGAAAGTCAACGCGCTGCTTGTCGTAGTGCAACTGGTTGCTGCCCTCTAGCAGCACCACCAGAACCAGGTGGGGTTCCAAGTAGCACTCCGTAACAACGTTTTCCAACTCAGTACAGTCAGTGCATTGAAGCATCAGTCCATCACGCAGGTGCGACCAACTTATCCGGCCCTCGAAAAGCGCAGTATCGCCGTCACTCTGGTCGATCAGCCGCGTACGCCCGCCACTGAACTCCGACAGATTATTACCGCGCAGTATGGTCGTGGGTTGCTGCATGAGGTTTCTTCCAATCAATGATGGTGCCGCAAAGAAGATGTTGCGGGAGGCAAACACGCTCCCGGAAAGCTTGTGAAAGACTACCAGTCAACCGACCAAATAGAAACGCCTCTCATTAACTCCATCAATTTGGTTCGTAAGGGAAGACTATGCAGTTTCGACTTAAACCCCTCTATCTGGCCCTCTCGAGTGCAGCGGCCTGCGCATTGAGCATGACACCCATTGCGTGGGGTGAAGACAAGGTGCTGGAGCTTGAGGAGACGCATGTACTGGGCACCGCTGAACAAGAATTGAAGCAGGCGCCGGGGGTTTCAATTATCACCGCTGAAGATATCCGAAAATCGCCTCCCGCCAACGACCTTTCTGAAATCATTCGAAAACAGCCCGGTGTCAACCTTACCGGCAACAGCAGCTCAGGCGCTCGGGGCAATAACCGACAGATCGACATACGTGGCATGGGTCCGGAAAACACTCTGATCCTCATCGACGGAAAGCCAACGAGCTCACGTAACTCCGTGCGATACGGCTGGCGCGGCGACCGGGATACGCGGGGAGATAGCAACTGGGTACCCGCCGATCAAGTCGAACGTATCGAAGTACTGCGCGGCCCCGCTGCGGCACGCTACGGAAATGGTGCGGCGGGCGGAGTGATCAATATCATCACCAAGCCGGCCACCGACGTTACCCACGGCACCGCAACCGTGTTCATGAATGCTCCGACGCACAGCGAGGAAGGGGCCAGTAAGCGTATCAACTTTGGCCTCAGTGGCCCGCTTGGCGAGCGTCTGTCTTATCGGGTGTACGGTAATCTGAACAAGACCGATGCCGACGATGAAGACATCAACCTGGACCACGCGGTAAATCCACAGTCAACACCTGCCGGACGCGAAGGGGTGCGCAACAAAGATCTCAATGGCTTGCTGTCGTGGAAGCTGGACGATCGCCAGACCATCGACGTCGAGTCAGGGTTCAGCCGCCAAGGCAATATCTATACAAATGACACGATGAACAACGTGGGCGCGGCATTTATCGCGTCGGGCGTTAGCCCGTGGCTGGGTCGAGAAACCAACACACTCTACCGTCAGACTTTTGCTGTGACCCATCGGGGCGATTGGGAGTTTGGTACAACCCTCAACTACCTGCAATATGAGCACACGCGCAACCGGCGCCTTCAGGAAGGACTGTCAGGAGCAACCGAAGGGAGCTTCACCAGTGCTGGAGAGTTCGGCACGACAACCTTGAAGAACACCACGGCACACAGTGAGGTGAATCTGCCTCTATCGGGGACTTTGGAACATGTACTGACGCTGGGCGCCGAGTGGGTCGAACAGCGTATGGATGATCCATTTTCTAATCTGCAAACGACTACCGAGGCCGGCGACCTGCCTGGGGTCAGCTCCAGTAACCGCTCGACCAGATCGTCCGCGCGCATCGCATCGCTGTTCGCGGAGGACAATATCGAACTGCGGCCCGGTACGATCATCACACCAGGGTTGAGGTTCGATCGCCACAGTATCGTGGGTAATAACTGGAGCCCCTCGCTGAATCTGTCCCAGTCCCTGGGTGATGGGTACACCCTCAAGGCCGGCATCGCGCGGGCCTATAAGGCACCGAACCTCTACCAGCTGAACCCCAATTACGTTCTCTACAGCCGCGGCCAAGGGTGCTGGGGCGGCGGATCCTGCTACCTGCAGGGCAATGACAAGCTCGACGCAGAGACCAGCATCAACAAGGAACTCGGTGTCGAATTCAGTCGGGACGGGGTAATCGCAGGGATCACTTACTTCCGCAATGATTACCGTAACAAGATCGAAGCCAGTCGTGAGCCCGTGGGTCGAGCCGTCGGCGGTGCAGTTGCCCCACTTGCAAACGCCAATATCGTACCTTGGGAAAATGTGCCAAAGGCAGTGGTCGAAGGCCTGGAAGGGACACTGAACCTTCCTCTGGGCGAGTCAGTCGAGTGGAGTACCAACTTCACCTACATGATTCAATCGAAAAACAAGCAGAGCGGCGAGCCGCTATCGATCATTCCCCGCTACACGATCAATTCCAACCTCGATTGGCAGGTCAATGATCCGTTGTCCTTGAGAGCGTCGATCGTTTGGTACGGTCGGCAGACCCCTGGCAAGTATGGCTACCAAGGCAACGTGCTGACGGGCGAGGCCCGCCGCGAGATCTCGCCATATGCGCTGGTCGGGCTAAGCGCCACTTACGACATCAGCAAAAACCTGAGTATCGGCACCGGCGTGAACAACCTCTTCGATAAACGCTTGTACCGAGAAGGCAATGCACAGGACGCCGGCGCTTACACCTACAACGAACCGGGTCGTACAGTCTTTGTGAGTGCAACGACATCGTTCTGATTGAGAGGACTGGATTGTCGGCCTGCCAACTTCTAGGTTCGACAAAGCTATTGCTCGATTGCTCAAACGTCCCGGCGAATGAATTGTGTGAGACTTTTCCTCCGACCGGGCTCCCCCTGCATCAATTGCTCTCAATCAGAAGACGTCATGATTCAATCACTTGCGACGCACCAAACCCTTACTGCCAGCCGATACCTTACGCGCCTGTGCAACCACTGGAAGCACCGCTTTGCGGTCACGTTCGATGATCACCACGGATGCATAGATACAGGCAGTGCGACGCTGCGACTGCAGGCCACAGACTCGACATTGACGCTTGCCCTCCACGCTCCTGCGGCAGAGATAAACAACCTTGAACGGGTCGTCGAAGAGCATCTTCAGCGGTTCTTTTCCCCCGGTCAGCAGAGCACGCTTTCCTGGGCACGAACGGCCTCTGACGCCACCCGGCTAGGTTTCGGGAGTTCCGATCAATGACCAAACAGGATATCTGGAAACTCTCAGCGATCGGTGCGGCCTCGCTTGCCGTCGTTGCGTTGCTTCAAATTGGTTCATCCAGGTGGATTGATCCCAAGGTTGCGACAGACGCCGCGGATGCCACTCCTACGGCAGATTCACGCCGTGTTGTGGTGCATGCACAAGGGGAGACGAGCGCCCCCCTCAACCCACAGCGGGTCGCCGTCTTCGACATCGGCGCTCTTGATACGCTCGATGCCTTGGGCGTAGAGGTAATGGGTGTGCCAGGCAAACCATTCCCATCTTACCTGCAAGGCTATCTAAACAGTCGCTACCGCAACCTCGGCACGTTGTTCGAGCCGGACTACGAAGCGGTCAACGCAGCGCAGCCCGACCTGATCATTACTGGCCTGCGCTCCAGCTCCAAATATAAAGAGCTCGCGCGTCTGGCACCCACCATCGACATGCCCACCAATGACCTGCAGCCACTGAAAGTCACCCTGGACAATGCTCGACTGCTCGGCACGCTGTTCGGCGCCGAACAACGCGTGAAGGCACTCAGTGAAAAGATCCAGCAGGACGTCGACCGCCTGCGCAGCGGGACAGCAACCGGTGGAAAAGGTCTTATCGTGCTTGTCTCGGGTGGAAGGATGAGCGCTTATGGCCCGGGTTCCCGCTTCGGCGTGATCCACAGCGACTTCGGTGTCCCTGCTGCCGCCCCGCACCTGGCTGTATCGCTACATGGCGAAGCGATAAGCTCCGAATTCATCCTCAAGACCAACCCGGACTGGTTGTTCGTGATCGACCGTGATGTGGCGGTAGGTGCCACCGGTGCCGCTCAACAGGTACTGGACAACCCGTTAGTGCGTCAGACCAGCGCCTGGCAAAAAGGCAATGTGGTGTATCTGGATCCCGCTGTGTGGTATCTGGCCGGCGGCGGCATCCAGGCTATGAGCCGAATGATTGCTCAGATCCAGGAAGGGTATGAGCGTGCAAGGCACTGAGGCGGATAAACGTCTATCCAGACTGACCGCAAAGCACTTCACCCAGACCGGCCCGCGGCGATCCTTGCCGTTCATCCTCTTACTGCTTGCCGTCGTTGTGTTGAGCCTGGCAAGTGTGATGATCGGCGCCGGTGAAATATCTTGGCAAAGGCTGATGTCCTGCCAGGGTAACGAGGATTGCGCGTTGGTATTGACTGCCAGCCGCCTGCCGCGCACGGCCGCGCTGATTCTCAGTGGCACAGCCTTAAGCATCGCGGGTCTGATCATGCAGATGATCACACGCAACCGCTTTGTCGAGCCGTCCACCGCAGGCACTGCGGAGTCAGCCAGTCTCGGCCTGCTGCTGGCCACGCTGATCGCACCACAGATGGCGCTGGCCTCGAAGATGCTTGTCGCTACCGCCTGCGCGCTGGCAGGCACCCTGCTCTTTCTTTGGATCCTGCGCCGCATCCCGCTGCGGTCAGTGCTGGTCGTCCCCCTCGTAGGTCTGATGCTCGCAGGTGTCGTCGACTCGGTAGCCACCTTCCTGGCCTACCGCAATGATCTGCTTCAAGCGCTCGGAGTCTGGAATACCGGGGACTTCTCCAGCGTACTCAAGGGACGCTACGAGTTGCTGTGGGTCGCATTCGTGCTGGCGGTAGCGGCCTATGTCGTTGCCGACCGCTTCACTGTTGCCGGCTTGGGCGATACGTTCACTACAAACCTGGGGATCAACTACGCCAAGGTGATCACCCTTGGCCTGCTGCTTGTTGCCACGATCACGGCAGTCATCGTCAGCACCGTGGGCATCATCCCGTTTCTCGGCCTGATCGTTCCCAACCTGGTAAGCATGTTCATCGGTGACAATGCGCGACGTGCAATCCCCTGGGTGGCGGTCTGCGGGGCCGGTCTGGCGCTGCTCTGTGACGTCATTGGCCGCTTGGTGCGCTATCCCTACGAGATTCCCGCAGGCACCATTGCCGGAGTGATCGGCTGCGTGGTCTTTCTCACGCTGGTGTTGCGACCGGGGGCTCGTCATGGCTGATCTCACCTTGCGACAAGCGGCAGCGACAGAGCAGCCAATGGTCCGGAACCATCAAGGCCTGCATCCCTTGACCTGGCTATTGATCCTGGCAATGGCGGTCGGCGTCTGCGTCACCCTATTCATGACGCTCGGCGCCAACGGCAATTGGGACTTCATACTGCCATTACGCCTGCGCAAGCTCGCGACCTTGGTTCTGGTCGCTTACGCGATCGGCTTCTCGACGGTGTTATTCCAGACGGCAACGGGTAACCGAATCCTCACGCCGGCGGTGATGGGTTTCGATGCCCTGTACGTGCTGATTCAAAGCTGTCTGGTCTTTATGGTCGGCGCCCAGGCATCGTTGATTCTTGATGAGCGGATACTGTTCATCGTGCAGATCGGCATCATGGTCGGAGCATCCGCGCTGCTATATCGGACGTTGTTTCATGGCGGCCACCGCAGCCTGCATCAACTGGTGCTCGCGGGCATCGTCCTCGGTGTGCTGTTTCGGAGTCTGTCATCTTTTATCCAGCGGATCATCAACCCTAATGAATTCGCTTTCCTGCAGGATCGCCTGTTCGCAAGCTTCAATAATCCAGACGAAACCCTGCTGTTGATGTCCACAGCCATGATTTTTGTCGCCTCGATCTGGGCACTGCGCTGGGTCAGGACTTGCGACGTGCTCGCCCTGGGGCGCGAACCCGCGATCAATCTGGGCATTGATCATCAACGCGTTGTATTACGCATTCTGATCGTGGTAGCCATCTTGACCTCGATCTCGACGGCTCTAGTGGGGCCGGTCACTTTCTTCGGGCTGTTGGTGTCTCATCTGGCCTACACCCTGCTGCCGACGTTTCGTCACGCCCTGCTGCTCCCTGCCGCAGTATTGATCGGCATCCTGTGTCTGGTAGGTGGGCAACTCGTACTCGAGCGGCTGTTCGCATTCGATACCAACCTGCGTGTGATCATTGATTTCGTGGGCGGATTGACCTTCATCCTTCTCCTCATGCGGCGCACCTCCCGATGATAGAAACCCGCAACATCAGCAAGCGCTACGGTGAACAGCTGGTAGTGGACGATGTAAGCCTGCAACTTCCGGCGCAGGGTATCGTTTCCATCATCGGACCCAATGGCGCAGGCAAGTCAAGCTTGCTGTCGATGGTCAGTCGCCTTGCCCGTATGAGCGCTGGCTCGGCCTGGGTCGACGGCATGGACGTCACGCGCACGCCCGGTGATGTGCTGGCGCGGCGGCTTTCCATCCTGCGCCAGGATAATCACATCGAATCGCGCCTGAGTGTGTGGGACCTTGTCGCCTTCGGGCGCTATCCCCATAGCAAGGGGCGTCTCAGCACAATCGATAAGGCCAAGGTACAGCAGGCCATCGAGTATCTGAACCTGCAACCGTACGCGAACCGATACCTCGATGAACTGTCCGGAGGGCAACGACAACGCGCGTTCGTGGCAATGGTGTTGTGCCAGGACACTGACTATGTGTTGTTGGATGAGCCACTCAACAGCCTCGACATGCCCCACGCCATCGCAATGATGCGCCAGCTTAGGCACGCCGCAGATACCCTGGGGAAAACCGTAGTGGCCGTGCTGCATGACATCAATTTTGCTTCCAGTTACTCCGACCATATCGTCGCCATGCGCGACGGACGTGTCGTCGCTCAAGGGGCTCCCTCATCCATCATCCAGCCGGACGTTTTGAAGACAATCTATGGCATCGATATTGCTGTTCACGTTATCGAAGGCAGGCCGTTAGCTGTCTGTTACTGAGGGCATGACTCGCCTGCGATAGCTGTTCCACACATACCTCAATATTTTGGCTGCAGCAAAGGTCTGATTGGTTAGCGCAAACGCTCTGGCGTATGAAGTGTGTGATGCTTTTCACTCGATCATTCTCAGGAGTATGCAATGACCTCGTTTCATCAGAAGTCCGTTCTTGTGCTTGGCGGTAGCCGTGGAATAGGCGCAGCGATTGTGCGTCGTTTTGCAGCGGACGGGGCTCGTGTCACCTTCACCTATGCATCATCGCCCGCCGCCGCAGCTCAGTTGGCCTCGGAAACGGGAACCACGTCGGTTGCCACCGACAGTGCCGACCGCGATGCCTTGATCGCCAGGGTTCGAGAAAGCGGCCCACTTGACGTATTGGTGGTAAACGCCGGTTTTGCGCTCCACGGAGACGCTCTAGATATCAACCCCGACGACGTCGACAGACTTCTGCAAGTGAATGTCCATGCCCCCTACCATGCTGCGGTGGAAGCTGCTCGTCAGATGCCTGATGGCGGGAGGATCATTGTGATCGGTTCGGTAAATGGAGACCGGATGCCAATGCCTGGGATGGCAGCTTACGCGGTAAGCAAGTCTGCCATGCAGGGTTTGGCACGCGGCCTCGCCCGTGATTTTGGGCCTCGGGGGATTACCGTAAACGTGGTGCAACCCGGCCCCATCGACACCGACGCAAACCCTGCCGACGGCCCCATGAAAGACGTGATGCATGGGTTCATGGCCATCAGACGCCATGGCCGACCGGAAGAAGTCGCCGGCATGGTGGCCTGGCTCGCGGGGCCAGAAGCTTCATTCGTGACGGGAGCAATGCACACGATCGATGGTGGAGCTGGCGCTTAAATAGTTGACTGATATCACCCGAGGATCGCTGCATCCGCAGTGGTCTGAGGGTTTTCATACGAATTAAACATCAATGATACTAGGCATGCTGCTGACAGGCGTTTAGCACTAGGGTTTGTCAGAAAAGTCAGCCCGCAAGCACTTCTCGATGCAAGCTAGTGTGACCAAGGCTTTGAAGCTGCTCGCCAGCTTGACGTATCGCGTAAAGAGTCGACGTTTTCCTTGAGCCAACTGAACAACCGTTCGATTACGTTGCGCTTTTTATGCTGCGGCCTGTCGAACAGTCGAGGTAGGCCTGGCCTAGGCTTGCGATGCATCTTGCGCAAGGTAGTGATCGGCTGCATGCCGTAGCGATCATAGTATTGACGCGGCATCTGGCTGTCATAACCGTTATCCGCCAGTACAAACCAACAGCGCTTGCGCGGGCGACCTTGGCTGCCTGGCAGGCTGATCTGCTCCACCAGCGGCATGGAGTACTCGAGTCGGCATCTCCAACAGACGGCAACACAACAGCCAGCTGGACGCCGTGGCTATCCCAGGATAGGTGTATCTTTGTGGTCACTCCGCCTCGACTGCGGCCGAGACAGTGGTGTCGCGGTTCCTGCAGGCCCCTTACTGACTGAAGCATGCAGCTGGGATTGACCTTGGATAAGAACCATCAAGTCGCCCCCTTTGTCGGCTAGACGCCATTCTGCATGAGCGGGTGCAAAAGTCTAAGTTTCTGCCAACTCAGAATTTGCGAAGCGGGTAGCTGAAATTCGGTGGGCCAAAAGTGGGGCAAAAGCGCTAACCACGAAAAAGTAGACAGCCATAAAAAATCCAGCCACCGCTATGTGACTGGATTTCTTTGTGTTTCTTGGTCGAGATGAACACTCGACCCCTCGCACTCCATACAGATACCGTTCGGCAAGATGGCCAACATGAGTTGGCTCACCGTCGAAGTGATCCACGACTGAATCCTCAAACTCAAAGCAGAGCCGCTGGGATGCGGTTGCTTTTGAGGCTTGCTTCAAAGAACTGGTCGTCTTTCGCTCGCCATCCCTGCAGCAACTGACCGAGCGTGTGCCTAGCGCTGGCAAGGTAGCGGTCTTTGACGGCGCCGTAGCCACGGACAGAATCCGGGATGGAAGCGATGGTCACCGCCAACTCACGGTTATTAGCGTCAAGTCCAGCCAACAATTCATCCATCAACAGCTCATATTCCCGTAACCAGCCCATTTCAACCTTTCGTTCATGGGAGTACGCAAAGGGGTCAAGCCAGGTATTTCTGACGAATTTCATCCGTGCAAGGAGTCGAAATCCCTTTAGCATCCAAGGGCCGTAGCTCGACTTGCGGATCTTGCCGCCGGTCGCTCGTTTGTTGAGCACAGGAGGGGCGAGGTGGAACTGGATCTTGTAATCACCTTCAAAATTGTCGGCCAATTGCGTCATGAACGCCTGATCACTGAATAGCCTTGCAACCTCGTACTCATCCTTAATCGCAAGCACTTTGAAGTAGAATCGCGCGACTGCCTCGGTCAACGCTCCGGCCTGACCAAACAACTTGGTCTCTGCTTGAGCAAAGGTGTTCACCCGCATCTCATACCGGCCAGCAAGTGCCCTGTTCTGATACCGGGTCAATTGCTCAACCCGGTGAAGAATCACCTCATTCAGCGTTGAACTGCGTGCTTTGCGCGTCGGTTTATTGCTGACTTTGGCTTCCACTCGGCTAATGTCAACCGCAGCGCGCCGTCCCCAGAGAAAGGCCGACTTGTTGAACGCAACCGCTGTTCCATTCAGCTCGATGGCTTTCAGAAGTGAGGCTTCACTGACCGGCAACAAGCCTTTTTGACAGGCATAGCCAAGCATGAAGGTGTTGGTTGCAATCGAATCTCCCATCAAGGCAGTTGCCAGCTTCGACCCCGCCAGAAACGACGCATTTTCCTGGCCAACGGCGTCCAGGATCTGGGCAGTCATTTCTTCAGTCCTGAACGACGGATCAGGGTTCCTGGCCAGGTCACCGCTCTCAGCTTGCGCTGCGTACCGGCGCACAAAGGCGCTCGTGAGGCTTTCCTCACTGTTGATGATTACCTGAGTGACCCCATGGCGCAATTTGGAGAGGGTTTCTGCGTTTGCGCTCACCACCAGATCACAACCCAGCAGCAGGCTGGTTTCGCCTTCAGCAATGCGCGGGGCGTGGAGGTCTTCTTGCGTCCGTGCGATTCGAACATGCGACCAGACCGCTCCCCCTTTTTGAGCCATCCCCGCCATATCCAGACTGAGCGCACCTTTACCCTCCAGGAAGGCTGCCATGCCGAGCAGCGCGCCAATGGTGACTACACCCGTCCCCCCTACCCCGGTAATCAGAATGCTGTATGGCTGACCGACCGAGGCAACGATGGGCTCAGGAAGCATCCATTGCTCATCTGTGTCACCCCCTAACGCCTTGGGCTTCTTGATTGAACCGCCTTCGATCGTCACGAAGCTCGGACAGAAGCCGTCAAGGCAAGTGAAGTCCTTGTTGCACGACGACTGATCGATCTGGCGCTTGCTGCCAAACTCGGTGTCGACATTTGTGACCGACATGCAGTTGGATTTGCTGCTGCAGTCGCCGCAGCCCTCACAAACCGCCTCGTTGATGAACACACGACGGGCAGGATCGGCGAATTTTCCACGCTTGCGTCGACGTCGCTTCTCCGCCGCACAGGTCTGGTCGTAGATGATCGCCGATACTCCCTTGAAAGCTCGAAGCTCACGCTGGACATCATCCATCTTGTCCCGACGCAGTACAGGTACTCCCGCAGCAAGATCCACAACACCGGCGTAGCGCTGGGTATCTTCGGTCACCACAACAATCTTGCTCACACCCTCCGCTGCAAGCTGGCGAGAAATCTGCGGCACGGTGATGACACCATCTACGGGCTGCCCGCCGGTCATCGCCACGGCATCGTTGTACAGGATCTTGTAGGTAATGGGCACATTCGCCGCAACGGCAGCTCGGATAGCCAGAAGCCCGGAATGGAAGTAGGTGCCATCACCCAGGTTAGCGAAGACATGCTTGGTGTCAGTGAACGGCGCCTGACCAATCCAGGCCACCCCTTCACCACCCATCTGGCTAAAGGTTTTGGTTTCAGGGTAAATCCAGGCGGCCATGTAATGGCAGCCGATACCTGCCAGCGCCCTACTCCCTTCAGGCACCTTTGTGGAGCTGTTATGCGGGCATCCAGAACAGTAGTGTGGGACACGATCCATCAATGTCGCAAAGCTGTGTTGAGTCGAAAGTTGCGCTTCCAGCACAGCCAGCGCTACCTGCAGTTCGCCCAAGGGCTTGTGCTGAACGATGCGTTTGGCGATCGCTCGCGCAATCTGCGCTGGGGTGAGGTCACTGGTTGCTGGCAACAGCCAGTCAGTATGCGGTCGCGTCCACTCGCCTTTGTCGTCGAACTTGCCAACGATGCGTGGCCGCACGTCCTCGCGCCAGTTATAGAGCTCTTCCTTGAGCTGGTACTCGAGCAAGTGCCGCTTTTCTTCGACCACTATGATCTCATCGAGCCCTTCAGCGAATTGCCTGACGCCTTCGGCATCGAGCGGCCAGACCATGCCCACCTTGTACACACGTAAGCCGATCTGGGCGGCCCGAGCTTCATCGATGCCCAGGATTTTCAGGGCCTGACAGACGTCGAGGTAGGATTTTCCTGAGGTGACAATGCCGATCCGCGCGTCCTTCGCATCCATTACCACCTTGTCCAGACCATTGGCACGAGCATAGGCGGCGGCTGCATAGAGCTTGTGTTCAAGCAGACGCTTTTCCTGGGCCAGAGGCGGGTCTGGCCAACGGATGTTCAGCCCTCCTTCCGGTACCGGGAAATCGGGAATGACCGGGTTTACGCGCGCCAGGCTAATGTCGACAACCGCGCCACTTTCGACGGTATCAGCCACAGCCTTCATGGCAACCCAGCAGCCGGAGTACCTCGACATGGCAAATCCATGAAGGCCGTAATCCAGATATTCCTGGACACCCGACGGCGCCAGTACCGGCATCATCACGGCTTTGAAAATGTGCTCTGTCTGGTGAGGAAGTGACGAGGATCGAGCACCATGATCGTCACCAGCGATAGCAAGGACACCACCAAACCGCGAAGTCCCGGCAGCATTGGCATGGCGGAACACGTCCCCGCAACGATCCACGCCGGGGCCCTTACCGTACCAGATGCCGAAGACGCCATCGTAAGTTGCGCCCTCAAACATGTTGACCTGTTGCGTACCCCACACCGAAGTGGCGGCCAGGTCTTCGTTCAGACCAGGATGAAACTTGATGTGCTGGGACTTGAGATGATCCCGGGCTTTCCAAAGCGCTTGGTCGAAACCACCGAGAGGTGAACCACGATAGCCAGTGACAAAACCGGCAGTGTTCAAGCCAGCAGCCAGGTCTTTCTGGCGTTGCATCATTGGTAATCGAACCAACGCCTGAATCCCGGACATCAGCACTTTGCCGGTATCCAGGGTGTACTTGTCGTCCAGCGACGGAACAGGTGCGCTCACGGTGAAACCTCCAGTTTTGTTATCCGATGCAGTCGTCTTGAGGAGGTGCTGCCCGGTTTTGACTGGAGTCTATGAAGCGCGTCAGGTATCGTAAATTTATAAAAACAGCGATCAGGTATCTGAAAAGCTAATGTCAGCGAGAAACGACATATCCATGCGACAGCTTCGTTACTTTGTGGCGGCAGCGGAGCACGGCCAATTTTCACAAGCTGCAATCAAGGTTCACGTCTCCCAGTCGGCGATTACCACAGCTGTAAGCCAGCTTGAAGCACTGCTGGGTGTTCAGCTTTTTGAACGTCAGCCTCATGGGGTGAAACTGACTGCCGAAGGGCACAAGTTTCATCAGCACGCACGCCACATACTCGACACACTTCAAGATGCAGTCAGTCAGCCGTCGTTTCTCAGTCACTCACTTCACGGTACCGTTCGTATAGGCGCCTCCTACACGGTACTGGGATATTACTTGCCTGCTCTGCTCGCCCGCTTCAAGCGCAGCTACCCCCAGGTCGAGATTGACCTGGTGGACATGGATCGCCCGACTATCGAGCAAGGCATCGTCGACACGTCTCTGGACTTAGGTCTCACCATCATCTCCAACGCTGGCACCACCCTGCCATTCGAGCGCCATGTACTCATGCGCTCCCGCCGGCAATTGTGGCTGGCCACCGAGCATCCGTTGATGAGCGCGCAAGCCATCTCGCTTTCCGACATCGCTGACCATGCCTACATCCTGGCCAAGGTTGACGAAGGCGAAACCTCAGCCATGCGTTATTGGCGCTCAGTTGGCCTGGAGCCCAAGGTTGCGTTTCGCACATCTTCGATGGAAGCATTACGGGGACTTGTCGCTCACGGATTCGGTGTCACCATCCTGTCGGACATGCTCTACCGACCCTGGTCATTGGAGGGCCGAAAAATCGAGGCACGCCCCATCACGGATGTAATTCCACCGATGGAGCTCGGCCTGATCTGGCGGGCAGGAGAACTGAGTGCAGTGGCGTCAGCATTTCAGCAGTTTCTGATTTCGGCCAACGAGCTCTAGCCCTTGGGCTAGCGCTACCAAGCTGCACTCATACGAAAATCTGCAAAAAATCCAGGAAGCTTTGGGTGGTAGCGCTGCGCATTTCCCGTGGGTGGGCTACTACATGAAACTGCCGGCTTGCCCACGCATCCTTCAGAGGGATTCTGACGAGCGCGGGCCCTTCTGGCGACTCGCAGACAGCTCGTTCGGGAATGACAGCGATGCCTAGCCCGCCCTGAATCATCCTGCAGACGGCGTCAAAGCTTTGCAGATGCACGCCATAGTTGATTGTCGCTTGTGCGGCCTTGGCCGCTTTATCCAGGGTCTGGTACAGCGGGCTGTCCCGGTGCAGCGCAATATGCCGGTAGGTGAGGCTTTCACCGAACTCGATGCTGTCACGCTTGGCTAATGCATGATCTTCCCGTACCACCAGCGCCAGGCGATCGACGTGGTAGTTCTGCACAGTCAGCCCAACCTGCACAGCCGACTCGAGGCCAGCGCCGATTCCAAGATCACACTGGTTTCCCAGAATGTTCTCAACCACCTGCTCGCTAGTACGCTCTTCAAGCTCGACATCCACGTGGGGATGAGCAGACAGGAAGTTACTCAAGTCATCGGGCAAGAACTGGATGATGCTCGAGCGGTTCGCATGAATCCTCACATGTCCTCGCTCACCACTGGTAAAACGCGAAAGGTCGGCACTGAGCTTGAGCAACTCCGCCAGCAGTCGCTGTGCATGCTCCAACAGGCATGTACCGGCTGGCGTAGGCTTAACCCCTTTATTGAATCGATACAAGAGCGGTGAGCCGATGGCTTCTTCCAGCTCGGCAATGCGTTTGCTGACTGCAGAGGCGCCCATGCATTCACGTTCAGCGGCCTTGGCAAAGCTGCCCTCTTCGCAGGTCGCGATGAACAGTCTCAGGGTGGTCGGGTCGTAACGCCAAGTCATGTGCATAGGTAACCGGAATTTTTATCGTGGCAGGCAGGAAGAAATATCGCGGCAAGCCCAAGGCATAGCTTCCTATCATGATCCTCGTTGAGGAGATGATCATGACAAAAAAAATACGCTTTGCTGGCCGATTCCTTTTTTTATCCTGCGACAGTGACGTAGTGCAACGCCAAATTGAAGGCGTTGACTTGGATCTGCAAGCAGCGCTGCCGCTCCGGGACAACATTTCAACGGACGAAATTACCCCCGTCGTCATCATGATGACGTACGACGAGCGCCTGGGCACCTACCCTTATGTTGGCTTTAAGACAGAGGGACAGCTACCCATCGGCAACGACGCGGTAAAGAATGGTGGCTTCGAGATTACCGTCGCCGGCAAGCGCTACGGCAAGGGCTCTTCCCGTGAGTCCAGCCCACTGGCCGAGAAATCCGCTGGCATTCGTCTGATCATTGCTGAGAGCTTTGAGCGGATCTATCGGCAGAATTGCGACAATATCGGTATCTACACCTCGACCGATTTCACCCTCATTGATCGCATTCGTGCAGGCGAAGAAATTGACCTCGAAGAGTTCTTGGTCGGTCGCGATGAGGTTACTAAAGCAGTGATTCGCGCTGGTGGTCTGCTGCCGTACAGCAAGCAGCACTTGCCACGCAATCCCGAGAAAATTTTTAAACCGCTCGCGACCAACCGTCGCCCGATGACGCTTGTAGAGAAGATCATTGAGCGACGACGTGTTGCTCCTGAAGGGGAGCTTGCGCGCGGTGACGGTGTGTTCTTGTCCGCCGATTGGCGCTTCAGCCATGACTATTTCACAGGCATGTGCGCACACCTGATGCACGGCGCATTTGGCCAGGCGCTAGAACTGGTACGACCAGGTGAAATCATTGCGTTCCAGGATCACCTGATCCTGGCCAACCAGAGCTTCCCCCATGTGCGCGACAACCTATTGGCAGCTGTGGGGGGACTCGCTTCGGCTCATGACGAGTTTGTACGTCGCTATCCCGTTCGCGCCCATGGCGCCTTGGCTGGGCAAAGTGGATCCGAAGGTATCTGCCATGCACTCTTGACCGAGAAATACGCGCTGCCCGGCCAGGTTGTGGTTGGTACCGACTCGCATACGCCGCACTCAGGTGCATTGGGCTGCCTTGCCTTCGGTGCCGGTGCCACGGATATCGCCAACAGTTGGGCCACTGGCTTCATTCGCTGCCGCATGCCCGAAGTCATCAAGGTTGAACTGGTCGGTAAATTGCGACCAGGTGTAACGGCTAAGGATATCGTCCTAGAGTTGCTGCGCAGCGAGCCAATCCGACAAGGCCAGGCGATTGGCGCCGTATTCGAATACTCCGGCGAAGCTGTAGCCACGCTGTCGATCGACGAACGCGCAACGTTGACCAACATGGTGGCCGAACTGGGTGGATTCACCGGCATCGTGATCCCTGATCAGAAGGCGGTGGAGTTTATCCGTGAGCGCCGCGGTGTGGAGATCAATCTGGAAGAATGGTTATTCAGCGATCCAGATGCTGAATACAAAGAGCAGATTAGAATCGACTGTAGCGCTCTGGCTCCGCTCGTTGCTGCGCCAGGTGACCCAGGAAATGGCATGGCGATCAGTGACCTCGACGGAGAAGTGTCCATTGACATCGCCTACGGTGGTTCCTGTACCGCAGGTAAACGAGAAGACTTTGATTACTATCATGAGGTGCTTGCCTGGGGTATCGAGCGCGGCTTGCGCATCCCTGAGCACACCAAGCTCTACCTGCAGTTCGGTACACTCGCCGTTCGGGATTACTGCAAGCAGCAGGGGTATCTCGAGACCTTCGAGCAGGCTGGGGTTGAGCTCATCATGCCTGGTTGCGGAGCTTGCGCGAATTGTGGCCCGGGGTCATCGACACGGGCTGATCAAGTTACCGTCAGTGCTATCAACCGCAACTTCCCAGGGCGTTCAGGCCCAGGCCAGGTTTGGCTTGCCAGCCCCTATACCGTGGTGGCAAGCGCCCTGCTTGGAAAGCTCGCCAGCTTTGAGACACTGCAAGAGGTCGTGGCCTCTGAAGTGACTAGCGCATGACTTCTACTGCCGACCTGTGCGATCTGTATACCGGGCTTTTCGCCTCCGGCGACGTGCAAATCCTACAGGGCGCCTGGCGCTGGTTCAGCAACATCCGCGCTTTTGAAGGACAAATCATGACCTTAGAGGCTCGGGGTTGTAATGCCGAACTTCGTGACCTGTTGGCGCAGCAAGGTGATGCGAGAATACTGGTAATCGATGCGGGTAGCGATCCAGGAGCGCTGCTGGGTGAGAATTTGGCCAACCAGGCGTTACGCAACGGCTGGGGTGGCATATTGGTAAACGGCAACGTGCGCGACTGCACCGCCTTGGCTGCCATCGCCCTCCCAGTGCTCGCTAACGGAGCTTGGCCGCAGCGATCAATGAACGAACGCGGGGGACAGATTGAAGCGCCCCTGGCAATAGGTGGCACATGCCTCTCTCCCGGCGACTGGATCTATGCCGACGAGGATGGCGTCGTACTAAGCAAGAGTAAATTGAAGTCAAGCTGAAGCTCTTGGTGCTGCCTACTGTGACCGTGAGTTTGAGTGCCTGATTGGCGGCTGATGATAGCCTCATCAGCTAACTACATCTCCGACAAATACAACTATGGAGAATACGTATGGCTACCCTGACCCAGGGAGCAACTCACGTTGCTTCGGATGTGCAAGAGCTGCTGCTCTACCGTCGCATTGCCTGGCGTATCTTGCCGTTGACGATCGTTTGTTTCCTCTTCTCCTATTTTGACCGCATCAATATCAGCTTTGCGAAAACCCAAATGCAGGCGGAGCTGGGCTTGAGTGACGCCGCTTACGGTTTTGCTGCGAGCATTTTCTTCTTCGGCTATGTATTGTTTGAGGTTCCAAGCAGCTTTGGGCTGAAGAAGTACGGGGCGCCCAGCTGGATCTGCCGCATTATGGTGTCGTGGGGCATCGCAACCGCCTGCCTGGTGTTCGCCTACAACGAGTACACCCTCTACTTCCTGCGTTTTCTGATCGGTGTCATGGAGGCCGGCTTCGGCCCGGCGTTGTTGTTCTATCTTGCCTGTTGGTTCCCTAAAAAGAATCTCGCGAGCATGAACGGCATCTGGTTCCTGTCCATTCCGCTTTCCGGTGTGCTGGGAGCCCCGGTTTCCGGCGTCATCTTGGAGTACATGAACGGCTTCCTAGGACTCGCTGGGTGGCATTGGTTGTTCGTATTGTCGGGCCTGCCATGTGCGGTGCTGGGCGTGATCGTGCTGTTCAAGCTTGATCGCGACATCCAGTCGGCAAAATGGCTCACTCAGCCGGAAAAAGACCTCCTGCAACGCAATCTAGATAACGACAAGAAGGACTCGAAACCGATCCATGCCTCCTTGCTCAAGGTTATCCTGACCCGCGAAGTCGCGATCCTGTCGGCGATCTACTTCATGGTCAAGTTGACCGGGTACGGCCTGAACTTCTGGATGCCGCATCTGATAGGCTCATCCGGGGTCAAGAACCAAATGGCGGTCGGCTTTCTCACCGCTCTCCCCTACCTCGTCGCGGCCATTGGCATGATAATCGTCACACGTCGCTCGGATGCAAGCGGCGAGCGTAAACGGTATCTGTGGCAATGCATGTTGGTGGGTGGAATCGGCTATTTCGCGGCGTGCTATTTCAATGGCAATTACTACTTGTTGACCGCTTTCCTGGTGCTCGCCACCGCTGGTGTGTTCATTGCCATTCCAATCTTCTGGACTATTCCACAGACAGCGTTCGCTGGGCTGGCCATTGCCGGCGGTATCGCGGCTATCAACACCGTCGGACAGTTGAGTGGCATGGTGGCGCCATTACTGGTCGGCTACATCAATGACCTCACTGGCAATACCTACATGGGCATGCTGGCATTGGCGCCCTTCTGCTTCATCTGTGTAGCCGTGATCCTTTGGGGCATTCCGAACGACCGCAAGATCGCTTGATGCTTTGGGTGCTCGACCTGGCACCCATCACCTTTGCGAACTGCTCAGCACGCGAGCCCAAGCGCCGCGTGCCGCGCTTGGCCGTGTGTGCGACTGGAGATAACAATGATAAGAAAATGCTCTGGCACGATTCTCGTACCCCTTCTGGGGGGCGCGTTCCCTGGGGTTACTCAGGCTGAATTCTTAAGCGATAGCAAAACCACGCTTGAAGCCAGAAACTTCTATTTCAGCAGGGACTTTCGCAGCGGCACCTCTGCTCAATCCAAGCGTGAAGAATGGGCCCAAGGCTTCATCCTTCGCAGTCAGAGCGGCTATACAGAAGGCGATGTGGGATTCGGTATGGATGCGATTGCCATGCTGGGCATAAAGCTCGACTCAAGTCCGGATCGCACGGGGACTGGCTTGCTGCCAAAACATGGCAATGGACGCGCAGCCGATGAGTTCTCAACTCTGGCCCCAACCGCCAAAGTGAAGATCTCAGCTACTGAGCTTAAGGTAGGCGCCCTGACGCCTACATTACCGCTGCTTGCGGCCAATTACAGCCGACTCGTACCCCAAGTGTTCAATGGCGCGATGCTGACATCAAGCGACATCAAAAACCTCACCGCATCCGTAGGCCGAATCGAAAATGTAAAAGCCCGCGATTCCTCGAACTTCGAAGACATGACCCTCACATCCATGTCGGGAGCGTTTTCCAGCTCTGCGAGCAGCGGCGGCATGGACTACTTCGGACTTGATTACAAATTCGGGCCAAGCCTCGCTCTGAGCGCCCACCACGCCACCCTCGAAGACATCTATCGCAAAAGCTATCTCGGGCTGCAGTACGGTCTGCCGATCGGCCCAGGAAAGGCCTTTACTGAAATCCGCTATTTCGACGCCGGTAATGAAGGACGAGCCATAGCCGGGAACGTGGATAACAGAACGCTAAGCACAAACCTGGGTTACAAGCTGGGCCCGCACACAATCAGCGGTGGGTATCAAAAGAGCCGTGGGGCTTCGGCGTACCCCTATCTCGCCGGCAGTGACACCTACCTATTCAGCGAAATGCTGGTCAGCACATTCGGCATGGAGAATGAGCGGGCCTGGCATGTGAGGTATGACCTCGATCTTGCAGCGTTTGGCATCCCAGGCCTTTCCTTTACGGCAAGATACGTCCATGGCGATCAGGTAGATCCCGAACAAATCGCCGGAAGCAAAGCAACCAACCTGCGCAGATCGAATGACGACGGCGCTGAATGGGAGCGTTCAACAGACATCACTTACGTGGTGCAGTCGGGGCCTTTGAAAGACTTTTCTATCCGCTGGCGGAATGCGACGTATAGATCGACCTACACCGATAGCGCAGACGAGAATCGACTGATCCTCAGCTATTTCTTCAAGTTCTGAGATAGCAGGAGGTCGAGTGAACCTCCTCCGGCCTTGGCGTATGAGGCGAGCATGTGGTAGGAATCGCCTAACTACAGTACCGCTGCGCTATAGTTCTTTGACGAGTGCCCGCAGATCATCCGCCTCGCGGGCTGTCAGCATCAAATCGCCATAGTGCAGCCCTTCTGTAGCTTTTGTGGGCTAAATTTTATGGATCAACCTGCGCATGCGACAAATTACGATACCCAGGACTCAACCTCTTCTGAACCATACTCAGCTTTCCACTCTTTCAAAAGCTTATGGTTCCCGCCTTTTGTTTCGATGATTTCCCCATTGTGCGGATTTTTGTACTGCTTGACCTGACGGGCTCGGCGAGGTGCTTTCTCGACAGCTGCGGGTGCGGCACGACGACCCGACTGTGGATCTAGCAGGTTGATGATATCCCTCAGGCTGCAACCGTACTTTGCAAGCAAATCGCGCAATTTGGTTTCAAATTCGATTTCTTTCTGAAGCTCGCTGCTGCCTTTCATAGCCTCCAATTCGGCCAATTGGGCGGCGAGTTTTTGCTCAAGCTGTCTAAATTCTGCCAGGCGGGACATGTAAATACTCCGAAATGGGATGGATCATCTGTAGAGCAGCCTAACGCAAATTAAGTTCAAATCCAAATGGAGACCAGGGTAGCCATCCCTAAAGCTTCTTACGACTGCACCAGTGCCCTTATTCGGAGCGCGTTAACTTAGAATATTTACCCAGGATCTATACCGCTAGCTCGTGCCAATTGCCATAAACTTAGGCCAAAGTGAGTAGTCGTTGACCTCGCATCAACCCATCCGAACAGGCCCGCCGAGAACCTTACACTGAACTCTGGAGGCCAGGGATTCGCTCGCAGGGAACCGCTTTGACGACGTGCCGCTCTCAACTAGGATTTTTTAGCGGCGCGACGCTCCGCCAGAGTGACGCCTCCTGCTGCCCAATGAGTTTCCGGAACTTCTTGAATCACGACCCTGATACTTTCAAGCGGAGCGTCTAGCGAGGCGGCGATCGCTTGGGTAACGTTGACGAGCAATGCATGTTTCTGTTCTTCGCTACGGCCTGCAGCGATGTGTAGCATGGCAATGGGCATGTTGTCGGCTCAGCTAGTGCTAACGAGATCTATCGCGACAGCCATCGTCTTGGATACCGCCAGACGTCGGTCGTTGAGATGTGATCATGGCTTGGATCCATAGAATCTATCCTGCCTGGCGCTCTTGCTCAAGATAGCAATTCACCAATTCGCATCTCTAGCCGCTGAGCACGCGATTGCGAGCTGCAATCACCTGCATCAGACAAACCTAAGAAACTGTATGCTCCGGAAGCTGAGCTCTATCTGAAAAACTTTCATCAATGTCTTCTACCGGCAATGTCTAGGTTTATTTCTGCAGTGGGGATGGATGAGACCTACCGTAAGCGATCAGATACATAACTTGCGCAGTTCAGTCTCACGAGTAGAGTGGCCGCCTAGACCCTGCGCATGGAAACCCCTGCATTTCGGCAGAGCTGCTTTACCAAGCGTAGCTGGCCTAAACAGGAAAATGTCCCCCGACATGCTTCAAAAAGGAGCTGACGACAACTTTATGGTGTCAACTCACTTCGCATGCGCAGGCCCGGCAATGCTCAACAGTGCTACCGCGTTATCCCGTTGAGGAAAATGGTGACCGCTGTGCTAACCCTTTCTTCAATATCCCTGTCGGTGACAGTCATCCCGGCAACAGCTCGAAACTGAAGATCGGCTATCAATGAGTCGCAGAAAACTGCGGCGCATACCCGAGACGATGACAACGCCAGACGATCCCCCTTCTCCCGCTGCTCCAGCAACTGCTGCATCGTCTCGTATGCCCTCACAGGCCCCAGCCTGACAAATGCCTGGGCAAAATCAGGATAACGCTGGGCTTCACTCATCACTAAGCGCTGCAGAGCAATGACTTCGGGCTTCAACAGAAACGTCAGGAAAGTCATACCGAACGAATACAGCGCTTCTTCAAGTGTGGTGCCCTGGGCCTGGATGGCTCTGAGGGGTGTCATGATGTCATCGCAAATGCGCGCTATCACCGTGCGAAACAGACCTTCCTTGTCACCGAAGGCGGTGTAAAGATCACGTTTTGAGCCGCCCGCTCGACTCATGACGGCATCGATCGACACACCTGAAAAACCCTTTTCCAGAAAAAGCTCCGTAGCCGCTTTGAGCATCTCCGCGGTGCGTTCGTTGCCAATGGATGGGGTAGGATTCAGCTTACTCATTCGTATCTCATGCTCGGCGTCCGACTCCTTCGCATGATGCCGCGTTTAGTGATGGTATTTCAAATTACCATCCACTGGGGTAGCATCGACATCGCGGTAATTCAAATTACCGATCATTTTTTGATCAGCCTGGAGTCACAAATGACTGAATTCGCAGCATCGCTTTTGAGTAGTCCTATCCTGATGATTGTCGCCCGGGCAGTGCTGGCGTCATTCTTCCTGGCCGCGGGAATTTTCGGAATCTTCAATTTCCCCGCCGTTGTGCAGGAGATGACCGACGCGTCTCTATCGGCGCCTAAGCTCCTGGCGGTGGCCACCGTAGCAACTCAGTTGATTGGCTCGGTTTTGCTAATCACCAATGTGTTGGGGCTGAGCTGGCTGGGTGCGATCATGCTGGCGGTTTTCACTCTGCTCTGCATTCCTTTCGGACATCCCTTCTGGCAGTTCGAGGAGCCTCAACGGGCGCAACATCTGCAGATCGCCCTTGAGCATTTTGCCCTTTCAGGTGGGCTGGTGATTGCCGCTATCGCGAGCCTGCGATGATCCCGTTAGATATTGGTGGCTAAGGTCGATCACGACGATCAGCTGAGCAGCCTGAATCGGCAGACCATTGCCTCAGACCTTTGCGCAACAATCCCCTGGTATTCGCTAGAGTTGTACCAGTTCACCGCACTCTGGCGATCTGGGAACCGGATAATTATGCCGACCGGTAAACCAGGATCACCTGCCAGCAGCTCCCACTCCCCACCGGCGATGAATTCACCTCCGTATGACCTGACCGTTGCGCCGGCGACGCTTGAATACTTAGCTTTCGCCTGTGCATCAATCACTTGAAGTTCAACCAATACGTAAGCGCTCACTGAGTACTCCTTTGGATATGGAAAATTGGCGCTGATGATTCCGCTCAGCGGAAAGCTGGATTTCTGTAAGCGGCATGTACCAAAAATTCCTGGAAACTAGACTAGTGCGTTTATCAAAATCAATGCGCGCCGCACCTTCAACAGAATGAAATACGCGCCATTTGGGACAACGTTAAGTCATTGATTCTACGCATGTCCAGGCCAAATCCTCTTCATTTAGGCCTCTTATTTTATTCATCGTATCCAGCGAAGTTAACCCGAATGTCAAAACTGTTTTCCCCTTTTTCCCTGAAATCCGTCACCCTTCGAAACCGGATCGCCGTACCACCTATGTGCCAATACTCGGCAGTAGAAGGATCCGTTAACGAATGGCACATCAACCACTATGCTGCGCTGGGTCGAGGCGGAGCTGGTCTGGTCATTGTTGAAGCTACAGCCGTGTCACCCGAGGGCCGGATTACCCCCGGTTGCACGGGTCTGTGGTCTGATGATCATGTACGTGGAATGGCTGACGTTGCTTCAGCAATCAAGCGCGGTGGAGCAGTCCCTGGCATTCAGATCGCTCATGCGGGGAGAAAAGCCAGCGCCAATCGGCCCTGGGAAGGTGACGATCACATAAAAGAGCAAGATTCCGAAGGCTGGGTAACGATTGCTCCCTCGGCAATTCCTTTCGGTGCTCATTTACCTAAGGTGCCCCAGGAAATGAGCAAGGACGAGATCCAACGCGTTCAAGCTGATTTCATCGAGGCCGCCCAGCGCGCACGTGCAGCGGGGTTCGAGTGGCTGGAGCTTCACTTCGCCCACGGATATTTGGCACAAAGCTTCTTCTCAGAGTATGCCAATGCTCGCTCCGATGAATACGGAGGTTCGCAACGTGGCCGCTTCATTCTCGAAACCTTGGAAGCCGTCCGCGAAGTGTGGCCGCCTAACCTGCCCCTCACGGCACGCTTAGGTGTCATTGAGTTTGACGGCATGGACGAGAAGACCCTTAGCGAGTCGATTGATCTGGTTCGCGATATGAAAGCGCTGGGGCTGGACATGCTTAACGTGAGCGTGAACTTCAATATCCCCGACGCTAATGTTCCGTGGGGCCCCGCATTCCTGGCACCGATTGCTCAACGCGTCCGCAATGAGGCGAATCTTCCGGTCGCAGCTGCCGGGGGCATTGACTCTCCAGAGTTGTGTGAGTCAGTCCTGAAAAACGAGCAGATAGACCTGGTGATGGTCGGCAGAGCGCATCTGGCGAATCCGCACTGGGCATACCAAGCCGCTAAAGCGCTTGGCGAGGAAAGCGCCTCTTGGGTGCTGCCGGCCCCGTACGCGCATTGGCTGGCACGCTATGCTGCCTCGGAGTAGGCATCTGAACGGATACTCAACGAAGCGCTGCTAGCTACCCCATCTCTAGCGGCGTAACAAAGTTTCTGAAGGCTGCGCCAGCCATGCGGGCGTGCAATGGCGGGCTAACGCAGATGTTGCTGGCCTCGAAAGCCCATCCAGCTAACGAGCCAGTACAGAAGCTTTAGTTCCACCTTGGAGTGATAAATGGCTATACCAGATCTGAACCTCTTGATTGCGCTCGATATCTTGCTGGACGAGTCCTCGGTGACACGGGCAGCGGAGCGACTGCATCTAAGCCCTCCCGCTATGAGTCGAGCGTTAGCAAAAATTAGGGAATTAGTAGGCGACCCTGTTCTGGTGAGGTCTGGCCGTAATCTGGTTCCCACCCCCCGGGCACTGGAGTTACGCGATTCTGTGAAAGCAGCCGTTGAAATGGCCCAGCAGGTCTTCACTCCCGCCGATTTGGTTGATCCCTCCAAGCTGAGCCGCACCTTCTACGTACGTACAAACGACTTTTCCTTTGGCGAGATCGTGCGCAAACTGAATCTGGCACTCCAGGTTCAAGCCCCCATGTGCAGCTTGTGCATCGTTCCGGAAGGAACAATGGACGATCACGCCCTAGCCGAAGGGAGAATCGATCTCTATGTGAGCAGAAGAAGAGATTTCTCTCCTGATACAAAACTCCAGCAGCTATTTTTCACTACCTTCGTCGGCATAGCACGCGAAGACCATCCTCTTTTCAGTTCAGTGATAACCCCCGCCACGTTTGCTTCTTATGGTCAAATCAGCATCTCGCGCCGTGGTCGTGCGCGCGGCCCGATAGACCAGCAACTGCAGACGTTAGGACTAAGCAGGCACGTCTCCTTCGTCTCCCCCTCTTTACTGGCCTCGCTATTCTATTTGATGGACACCGATCTGATCCTTCCAACAATGCCCAACCACATGCTCAGCATGGTCAACCGTATGGGTTTGAAACTAAAAACGTTCGAACTTCCAGTAGAAGTAGACTCAGTAGAGGTGGTACAGGCATGGCATCCACGCCTAGACAATGACCCTGGCCACCAATGGTTTCGCAGGCTGGTGAAGGAAGTAAGCGCAGAAATGTAGCAATCAGGGCGGATTCCGCTAACCGGAATCCATCATTAAACCATTAGCAATTTTGTTATTCATCATGAGTGGTTAAAGTGACAGCACTCATTAACCACTAATGGAGAAACCGGCGATGAATTTCCCGGCACTCATGTGGCCACCTGCCTGGGGAATAGCCACATGAACGCAATAACACACCCACTTCCCTCGCCAACTGTGACGCCACCCAAATTTAGTTTCGGAATCCAGATTGCCACCGGTTTGATTGGCATCCTGCTCGCCGTTTTAATCGCCGGTTTCAACGAAAGCGTAACAAAGGTTGCGATGGCGGATATCAGGGGGGCAATGGGTTTTGATTATGACCAAGGGACGTGGCTGATAGCGACTTATGCGGCGACCTCAGTTACAGCGATGGCATTTGCCCCCTGGTGTGCGGTGACTTTTACGTTTCGAAGGTTTGTGATCTTTGCAATGGGTGTATATTCACTCATCGCTTTTTTATGTCCGTTTGCTCCAAACTACGAAACGTTGCTCGGGCTTAGGGCAGTTCAAGGCATCATGGGTGGCGCAATGCCGCCCATGTTGATGTCTGTCGCTCTGCGATATTTACCGCCCAACGTGAAATTATACGGTTTGGGCGCCTACGCTCTGACTGCAACTTTTGGCCCAAGTTTCGGCACTCCGCTCGCAGGCTGGAGCGTCGATTACCTCGGTTGGGAGTTCGCTTTCTGGCAAGTAATTCCAATGTGCCTTTTGAGCATGGCGTTGGTTTCTTGGGGCATGCCTGAGGATCCAATGAGGCTTGAACGCTTTAAAGAATTCAATGTGCGTGGCTTTATCCTGGGCGCGCCAGCAATTATCATGATTGTGCTTGGACTTGAACAGGGTCAGCGGCTTGACTGGTTCAACTCCGACCTTATCAAGTTTCTTCTCATTGGAGGCCTTACTGTACTGACCTTGTTCATGGCCAATGAGTGGAACCATCCCAATCCTTTTTTCAAAGTTCAGCTTTTAAAGAGACGTAATCTCGCCCATTCATTAATAACGCTGGGCGGCATCCTTTTCATCATGGGCGCGACCATCAATATTCCATCCAGCTACTTAGCAGCTGTTCATGCCTATCGCCCCCTGGATACAACGCCAGCACTGCTCATTGTGGCGTTGCCGCAGTTCATAATTTTGCCGTTAGTGGTGGCAGTCCTGAACAACCGCTTTGTTGACTGCAGATACGTGCTCGCGGCTGGATTCGCACTTTTAGCCTTCGCTTGCTACCTCGGGTCACACATGACAAGCGAATGGATCAGAGATAATTTTTATATTATCCAGATCATTCAGGCTTTCGCTCAACCAATGGCGGTTATTCCTGTGATCATGCTTTCTGTCACAGGCTTGGATGCTAAAGACGGGCCCTTTGCCTCTGCCTGGTTCAACACGCTTAAAGGTTTCGCCGGCGTGGCAGCGGCCTGTGGAATTGAAGTCATGAGCATTCACCGCGAACATTTTCATTCAACTGCGTTGGTGGATCAACTTGGGAACCGCCCTCTGCATCAGGCAGCGGTCAGCATGGGTGAAATGGCTCACCGTCTACATGAGCAAGTAATTACGCTGACGTCTGCTGACTTGTACACCTTTGTAGGCATCGCCTGTGTGGCAATGATTCCTCTGATCGCCATATTGCCGACTCGCATCTACCCCCCCGTAATCATAAAATAATTTCGGACATACAGCATGAAGAGCTTACCAAAACATACTGGAGCCATGGCGCTTGCGTTTTTAGCCATAGCCGTAACCATAACAGGATTTTTATATGCATCGTCTGGAGGCACTGAAACTACCGACGATGCTTACGTGAATGCTGACTTTACACTGATCGCCCCGAAGGTAGAGGGCTTTATCCGCGATGTACTTGTAGAAGACAATCAAATAGTGCGCGCGGGCGATGTGCTTGCTCGGATTGATGACGATGACTACCGTGTGGAATTCGCAGCAGCTAAAGCCAAAGTAGCGACTAGCGACGCAAAATTGCGAAACGCCGCCGCATTGCTCAAACGCCAAGAAGCCGAAATTCGGCAAGTTGAAGCGGGGCTGGCTGCCGACAAAGCAGAAGTTAACTTTGCACAACATGAATTCGAACGGTATACAAATCTCGCGAATCAAGGAGCGGGTACCCTTCAGAACTCTCAACAAGCTCGGGCGCGCCTCGCAAAGGCAACTGCTCAGCTGAACAACCGTAATGCGATGCTCGACGCTGCCCGAACCCAAGTCGAAGTACTTGAAGCATCCCAGCAATCTGCAAGCGCTGAGCTTGATCATGCCAAAGCCATGCTTGATAAGGCTGAGCTCAACGTCTCTTACACTGAGCTCAAGGCTCCATTCGATGGAGTGATCGGTCGACGCAGTGTGCGCGTAGGCGCCTTTGTAAAGCCTGGTGCGATGTTGATGGCAGTCGTCCCCATGGATAAATTCTATATAACAGCGAACTTCCGCGAGGTACAGCTCACCAGTATGCATCCTGGTCAGCGTGCTGAGATCCAGGTAGACACCTTTCCAGGTCAAACCTTGGTTGGCACAGTTGAAAGCCTCGCGCCGGCGACAGGCGTAACGTTTGCTCCCATCGCACCTGACAATGCCACGGGTAACTTTACAAAGGTCGTTCAGCGCATCCCTGTAAAAATCATGCTGGAACCTGGTCAACCTTTGATAGCCAAACTCAAAGTGGGCATGTCTGTAGAAGCCTCTATCCACGGAAGTGATGCAGTGGAGGCTACCCAATGAAGACAATCCCTAGATTTTCCACTCTCGCTCAATCAGTAGCGAGTGCCGGCATTTTACTGCTTACTGGTTGCATGGCTGGGCCGGACTTTCAAACGCCAGAATCAAGGTTGCCCCCAACGTGGCAACAGGAATCTTCGTCGCACCTGGTTTCCGAAGGCGTTATAGCCGCGAGTTGGTGGGATGAGTTTCACGATCCCATTTTGAGCCAGCTCATCAAGCAGGTATCGGAGTCGAATCTCGACCTCAAGATGGCCGTCGAACGCCTTAACCAAACCAGGGCAATTTTCCAGAGCATTGCTTCAGAACGCCTGCCTACCGTAGACGGAGGCATCAGCTACACCCGGGGCAGAAGCAGCGAAAAGGGACTGGCGGACATTGCAGGGCTTGATGGCAAGGATAATTTCAACGTATGGGACACGGGGCTCGACAGCACCTGGGAGTTAGATCTGTGGGGGCGTGTGAAGCGAGCAGTTGAAGCCGCCGACGCAAAAGTGGCTGTGGCCGACGCAGACCGGCAGGCCGTTTACCTCTCACTGATGGGAGGAGCCGCCTCAAGCTATATCCGATTGCGAGGAATACAAGAGCTTCTTGACGTAACTCGACAAAACCTTGAAACGGCCAACAAGGCAGTAGACCTTACTCAAATCAAGTTTGAGCAGGGGGTCGCCACAGATCTCGACGTTTCCCAAGCAGCAGCCCTGCGATCTTCGATCCAAGCAAGAATTCCTGCTTTACAGCAGCAAGCATCTGAAACGATGAATGCTTTGAGCCTCCTTACGGCACAACCACCCGCAAGCCTGAATGCTTTGTTAGAAAAAAATGCGCCGATACCGTCGCTGTCTCACAAGATTGAAATGGGCGTGCCCAGCGAACTGGCCAAACGGCGCCCAGATATCCGTCGAGCCGAGGCAGAATTGCATGCTGCTACAGCTTCGATCGGCGTCGCCAAAGCAAATTTTTACCCTTCCATTACGCTATCAGGCAGCGTCGGATTCCAAGCGAATCAATTGTCTGATCTAGGCAGTTGGAATACTCATCGATTCTCCTTTGGGCCGTCGGTCAGCATTCCCATTTTTGAAGGCGGACGGCTTAAGGCTATGTTGAAGCTGAGTGAGGGCAAACAGAGGGAGGCCGGACTGAACTACCAACAGGTTGTTCTCGCCGCATGGCATGAAGTTGATGATGCGGTTTCAGGGCTCGGTAATCAGGAAAGAAGAGAGGCACATCTTGACGAGGCTGTATCTCAGAGCAAGAAAGCCTTGGCAAGCGCTCAGTCTCAGTATAAACAAGGCACGACTGACTACCTGAACGTGCTTTCTGTACAAAATTCGCTGTTGGCTAATGAGTCAGCGCTCGCATCTAGCAAGGCCGCTCAATCTCTCGCCGCGGTTAGGCTATACAAAGCTCTCGGTGGCGGATGGACAGGCTCAAAAGCAAAATACGGAAAATGAAAACTTCAGACCGGTCTTAGGAGCCGGTCTGATTTTTTCACCGTGAAATTCGCACCACTCCCCTATGAGTGTAATCCCATCTGGGAGAGAGTAACCTCAGAAACGCGAGACCGCGGGTCATTCAGCTCCAAAGCAGCCTGCAAATGGTCAAGGCCGCGAAACTGCAGCTGACCTTGTAAAACACCGGAAGTCTTCAAAGCTTGTGCAAATGCCAAGGATTGACGCTTGAATTCGGGACTTTCATGTTCACCCCACGCCACAAATACTGGACATGTAATCTCAGATACAAAATTGATCGGACTGTATGCATAGGCTTGTGCTGCTGTGAGGTTTAGGTATTTTCCTCGAAAAGACAACATGGGCGCTGTCAGATCACACATTCCGCTGATGACAACAGCCCCCTTTACCAACTCTTTGGGCGCCCCATAACGCGACCAGTCGGTGGTAAGCATTACCCCTACCAGGTGCGCGCCAGATGAATGCCCTGAGAGAGTGATTTGATCGCGGTCACCACCAAATGTCTCAGCATTATTATAGATCCATGACAATGCCATTCTGCACTGTTCTATCATGCCCGACAGCGTGGTATCCGGGATGTTATCAAAATTCAAAGCAATGTAAATTCCGCCTCTGTCAACAAAAACAGGAGCAGGCCCGGCGCTGGAGTCCTTCGACAGCGATCGCCATGCGCCGCCGTGGATAAATACGTGAATCGGCGCAGGCCGCTCGGTATCGACCGTAAAAACGTCCATCACTTCAGACTTCTTGTTGCCGTACTGCAGCGTTATAAATTTGAACTGTTTCTTAACTAGCTCACTTATTTCACCATAGGATTTGATCGTTTTTTCAAATCCTGGATGTGCCCAAACGTCCTGATTGTAAGCGTCATCTAGTTCGCCCTGGGTGTAATTCAGAAAAACCTTATGATCCGAGCCTCTGAAAGATGTGCACCCCTGCAGCATCCCGAAGCAGGCGCCAATGGCACTGAAACCCAAAAATTTTCGGCGATTCATGGAATTAGTCCATCATTTGGCTATAAAAATAATGCCCGGCGGAGAGTCGTGGTCACTCCGCCGGGCATAAGCATCAGGTAAACATGATCTTTTGATTGGAGACCGCTGGCCTCCTTGAAGTGTCGCCGTCTTTCAAATTCAACTCCGCGATTTGGTTACCGCTCGGCGCAAGCCATGTCAGGTGCCGATTCCAAATCTCAGCATCATGACCCGGAATAACACGCTCAAACTTATCCTTCACTATTTTCCGCATTTCCCGGTACACATCAATCTGATTAAATGCATTACCTTGGTGGTAGCCTGGTGGCCACATGCGCTCAATATTGGAATACCAATATACGATATCACCAGCGGCGATGAAGGGGCCATTACGGGTGCTAATTTCGAACCATTGTGAGCCGAAGGTATGGCTGTCTTTCGCCAATCGCGCAGTAATACCAGGCAGAATTTCTTCATCACCCGTAATGAACTTAACCCGACCATCCGCCACGCCTTGAGCAGCACGCATCAAATCAACTGGATCGAACGAAGTAAATACCCACTCAGTTTCTTCGGGTGTTTCATGCTGATGGGACGAACATACAGCCTTCGACCAACCTGTGTACTCGTCAAGCTGGATGAATAGCTTAGCATTAGGGAAAGCCTCAAAGTTCCCCATGTGGTCAAAGTGCATATGCGTGACCAAAATTGTATCGACATCCTCGGGAGCAAAACCAACACGACCAAGTACGTCCTTTGGATCTTCCCAGCTGGAAAATGCGTAACGAGTCAACCAGTGATCATTTTGGAAACCGCAATCGACAAGGACGACATGCTGTTTCCCTCCAACCTCTCCCCCGACGAGGAGCGTATAGATCATTGGATTCAAACAAGTGCCAGAATTACTGAAAATTCCTGCACCACCGAAAAAGTCCTTAGCCATATCGACTTGACAATAGGCAAGAGACCAAATAGACCAGTCAGTATCTCGTTGTTTTGCAGGTAGGTTATTCATTGCGCACACCTATGTAATTTAATAATGACGCTCTGAGACTTCGGCTGGTGGTCATTTCGTTGACCATCCATACCGGCCTTCTTCTTAAGACCGCCATTCCTTCAGCAATCCTCTCTAACATTGGCATTTTCAGGCGTTGTCAATGCTAGATGATGGCAAAGGTAGTCAATCATGACGCCCTCGCCATGGAAGAATTCGTCCAAAATATCAAAATGATTTTTCTCGGCTATATACTTCTCTACCTCCCAACCCTGTTCGGAGCATGCCGTGATGTAGTCAAGCGACTGACGGATGAACTCATCTGTTTCCTGCTCGCCGACTACAACCTGGAGCGGAACTCGATTATTGGAGATCCGTAAATACGGGCTCAATGATTCTGCGTCGCTTACGCTTAAACCAAGGATAGGGCCTGCGAATGTGTGAGGAATAGGACGCACATCAAACAATCCGCTCACGGCAATTGCTGCTTTATATGGCGTCGGAGCTAATCCGTAATCACCCCATAGTTGAGTTGCAAGTAATTCTGCAACTCCGTGCCCGCCAACCGAATGCCCGACAAGTACAATTCTGTTACGGTCTATACCGAACCGTGCGGCGTTGTTCCAGACATAGGCATACGCTGCTCGATGCTGTCTGATAATTTCTGCGACTGAAACCTTAGGGCATAGCGTATAATTTTCTACGACGGTGACAACACCCAACTTCGCGAGGCCCTGAGCCACAAAACTCCATTCCTTGCTCGTTGTTGCCTTCCAAAACCCGCCGTGGATGAAGAAGACCGCTGGTTTTAAAACAGAGGCTGTGGCATCAGAGGGATAAAAAATATCGACCGTTTCTTCTACCGATGCACCATAGCGTATATCAAGAGAACATGTTAACTGCTCTCTTGCTATAGCGCTGCTCTCTACATAGTGCGAGACATATTGGCCAAAATCAGGTACGGTCTGTTCAACGTCGTACTGCTCATCCAAGGCCTGGCGGGTCGTAAAATTTCGATAAAGGGGCGTTGTCATATTTGAAGTACTCATGAGACAAGGTTGCGTGATCAAAACGCGAAAGCAAGCTTGAGCCAGAATGCATCACCTTCAGGCCTATTTTTTACATAGTCCTCGCGCTGCCATTTAGCGGTCAGTGACCACCCTTGGGCATTGCTGTATTTCACTGCAGGGCCAATGGCAAACGCCTTACCTTTGTTATCCGAAAGCCGGTCTCCATCCTGACGGTCATCGGTCGTTTGCTGATAGTAGTAACCTCCCACGCCCACTACCCAGCCTGGCGCTACTGCCCAGCCGATTGCATAGTCAACTACAAATTCCTGACCCGACTTATAGTCTGTGTCAGGATTCTCTGAATTAACACCGTACATAATTTTTGCATCTGCATTTAGCCCTACAGGGTTAGCATATGTCATCGCCACCACTCCTTGGGCCGTCCAGTAATTTCGTCCTATATTGGCGATACTGTCTCGATCATAACGTCCTGTCGGCGCATAGAAATCGATACCGTAGATGACATGGAAATTTTCGCTGTAGTGGTACCCTAAGCCAGGCCCAATCGTTATGTCGCCCAGCCCACGCTCACGATCATGCTCATTTCCCACCGAAACACGTAGGTCTACCAGGGGTATGATAGTGTGGAAAGCCAGCTGTCCGCCGAGAACCTCGGTGTCCGTCACCCAAATAAATCTTGGAGCGATGACATTTGCCCGTAAATCGAAATCAATCGGAACCGATTTTCCGTCATTACCTCGCAACCTATCGGCGCGATAGTCTTGCGCATAAACTATTCCGTAGGCTCCTGGAGGCGGCATTGCGCCGGACATCCATGACTCCACCCCGGGAGGATAGATAGAACCACCTCCCTCTGTTGCATTCGCGCATTGTGCAACAGCAATAGTTGTCATACCCAAAGCTTTTTTTAGGTTTGGGAAAAATGATGCACGCACAGAGTTTCTGCTGATACCCATACTTGACCACCGAGCTTATAGTTTTTATTGACGACAGCTGCACAATTGCGTGCAGCCGTCACTCGATCCGATTGGAGCGGGTTTAACTTTCAAAAGCGATACTTAACACTTTAAAACCGGCGTAATTCTTTCATGCACGCTCTTTCAGCATGTCAAGAGCAACATCGACGATCATGTCCTCCTGCCCGCCAATCATGCGGCGCTTGCCCAGTTCAACAAGAATGTCGAAAGCGGAAATGCCATATTTTTTGGCTGCTGCTTCAGCATGGCGAAGAAAGCTCGAGTAGACACCGGCGTAACCAAGGGCAAGCGTTTCGCGGTCTACGCGCACTGGCCTTTCTTGGAGAGGACGAACAATGTCTTCGGCTGCATCAATGAGCTTTTTCACATCGCAGCCGTGGTTGAGGCCCATACGCTCCGCTGCAGCGATGAACACTTCAAGCGGCGCGTTACCGGCGCCGGCGCCCATCCCAGTGAGGCTCGCATCAATCCGGTCGCACCCGTTCTCGAGCGCTACTAGGCTATTTGCAACACCAAGGCTCAAGTTATGGTGAGCGTGCATGCCAGTCTGAGTGCTGGAATCCAAAACGTCCTTGAGTGCCTTGAAGCGATCAGCGATGTCCCACATGTTCATCGCCCCACCTGAGTCGACGACATAAATGCATTGAGCGCCGTAGCTTTCCATCAGCTTCCCTTGCTGAGCGAGGCCTTCCGGAGTCTGCATATGACTCATCATCAAGAACCCGACCGTATCCATACCGAGTTTGCGGGCATATTCAATGTGCTGCCGAGACACGTCCGCTTCCGTACAGTGAGTCGCAACGCGAACAATGCGCGCACCGGCGTCATAGGCATCTTTCAGGTCATGGACAGTCCCGATGCCAGGCAGCAACAATGTGGCGATCTGTGCGTGTTTGACTGCCTCTGCGGCGGCTGAAATCCAATCCAGGTCGCTGTGGGCACCGAAGCCGTAGTTAAAACTCGATCCCTTGAGTCCATCACCATGAGCGACTTCGATACTGTCAACGCCGGCTTCGTCGAGGGCGCTTGCGATCTGAGCTACCTGTTCGACGCTGTAGCGATGACGGATTGCATGCATCCCATCACGAAGGGTAACGTCTGAAACATAGATTTGTTTTTCGCGATCGATCATCTCAAACTCCCTTGGCGCCGGCGACAGCGATTCGCTCAGCCACGGTCAAAGCCGCACTCGTCATGATGTCCAAGTTGCCAGCGTACGAAGGCAGGTAATGCCCCGCCCCTTCAACCTCAAGAAACACTGACACTTTCAAGCCCGTAGCCCAACCGAGCCCCGGAATGTTTTGCTTATTCTCTTCAGTGATTTTCTCGAATTGAACCTGCTGCTTGAGCCGATATCCTGGCACGTACTCCTGCACCGACTGAATCATCTTTTCAACCGAATCGCTGATGGCCTTTTCATCTGCGTCGTCGGATACAAAGCAGTACACGGTATCGCGCATGATTAGAGGAGGTTCGGCAGGGTTCAAGATGATGATTGCCCGCCCCTCTGCTGCGCCTCCTACCTCGAGAATCGCCTTAGAGGTAGTTTCAGTAAATTCGTCGATGTTGGCACGAGTGCCTGGGCCAGCGGATTTGCTGGAAATCGAGGCTACGATCTCTGCGTAGTGCACCGGGCTGACTCGCGAAACGGCATGCACGATCGGAATCGTCGCTTGTCCTCCGCAGGTGACCATATTGATGTTTGGAGCCGCCGTGTGCTGCTCGAAGTTGACCACGGGAATGACATAGGGGCCAATGGCGGCAGGCGTCAGATCGATAACGCGTACACCATGAGCTTGAAGTTTCTGGTTATGCACCGCATGGGCACCAGCCGAGGTCGCATCAAAAGCGATCTTGATGTCCTTGAAGCCAGGCATATCAATCAGACCATCTACACCATCAGCAGTCGTCGCTACCCCAAGCCGTTGGGCCCGCGCGAGGCCGTCAGACTTCGGATCAATACCGACCATCGCCCCGACCTTTAGGGTTTTAGAGTTGCGCATGATCTTGATCATCAAGTCGGTGCCGATGTTGCCTGACCCAATAATTGCGACCGAAACAGTATCTTGTGACATAGGGATTCTCCGGATTCGACAAATGCGCATTTCCAATCTACGCATTGTGCCGAATCACATTTATCAGTGCCTTTCAAAGCGGCTTATAGGCTACAACTTTGATTTCAATGACAAGCTGAGGATGAGGCAGCTGATGAACTGCAACAGTGGTTCGGGCAGGGCCTGCTGCGCTAAAGAACTCTGTGTATACTTTGTTGTAAATAGCGAAGTCATTCATGTTAACGAGATAGCTACAAACTTCTACGACATCCTCTAGATCAGCACCTACGCTCTGAAGAATATCGCGAATATTGTTGATCACTTCTCGTGTTTGGACTTCGATATCCAATCTCGGGCGCCCGTTCTCGTCGGGCTCTGCACCGGCAAAGGTGTTATCAGGCCTGCGCGAACTAGTACCAGAGACGAACAGAAAATCCCCTGCGCGCTTGACGTGCGGAAAGGCACCCATCGGTTTGGCTTTACCATCGACCAATTTAGCAGTTGTATTTACGTCGGTAGCCATGATGCTCACTCTCCCTTTGCCGTGGAGAACGAGAGGCTGCCGAGATTCTGCACCTCACAACGAACAGAGGTACCGGGTCTCAATGCAACCGCTGCCGTTGCAGCCCCCGCTAGGATCAAGCTTCCTGGTTCCAACACCTCACCCTGTTCGGCTGCGAGCCGGGCCGCGGAAACGAGGGCACGAATTGGCGAGCCCAAGATCGCTGCCGATGTCCCTAGCTCTACCGAGCGACCGTCAAAGCTCATGATCATGCCGAGGTTGCTGACATCAGTATCGGGCTTATGCCATGCCCCCACCACGAATCCTGAGGACGATGCGTTGTCTGCAATAACATCGGGCAGAGAAAATTTGAAATCACGATAGCGGGAATCGATGATCTCCATAGCAGGCGCTACTGCTTCAACAGCCGCCAATGCTTGAAGGGGGGTTACATTCCCTTCAAGACGCTTGCCCAGCAAGTAGCAGATCTCTGGCTCTACGCGCGGATGAACATAATCGGCGAGATTGATCTCTCCACCCTCTTCTACCCACATATCCGAGGTCAGCCGACCCCAAATCAGATCAGATACGCCCATTTGAGCCATTTTGGCACGGCTGGTGAAACCCATTTTCAACCCAACCTGACGCGCGCCACGCTCAATCCGATGGGCAATCAGCAACCGTTGGATTTCGGCGGCCTCTCGAACAGTGATGGAGTCGGCGCCAGTGAGCTGAGGAGTGGCAGTCGCGGTCACAGCGGCCTGGTCAAGGCGCTTGGCGATTTCGATGATCTTCATAACTACTCCTCAGAGATCAGGGCCGAAGCAAGCGCGCACGCTGCCGAGACCATGAATACGAGCTTCAAAAACATCACCCGGGTGGGCGGGGACGAGTGGGCCGAGAGCACCGCTGAGTACTACGTCTCCCGCCCTTAGCGGGGTACCTTGCTCAACCAGGGTACGGGCGAGCCACAGAGCGGCGTTTAGCGGATGCCCAAGGCATGCAGCTCCGATGCCCAGAGAGACTTGGTGTCCAGCGCGCTCCATGACCATTCCTGCCAATCGCAAGTCCAGGCCGTCGAGTTTCACGGGGGTGTGTCCAAGGACGTAAAGACCCGCCGATGCGTTATCTGCGACCGTATCCAGGATATTGATGTCCCAATTGGCGATACGGCTACCGACCACTTCAATCGCAGGCAAAGCATAAGCAGTGGCTGCAATCAGATCGGTCAGAGTGATGTTCTCGTGCACCAGATCGCGCTCGATAACAAGCGCTACCTCGGCTTCACACTTAGGCTGCAGTGTCCGAGACCAAATGATTTCTTCGCCATCATTCACCGCCATCGAGTCGAACAGAGTGCCGAAGTCAGGCTGATCCACGCCGAGTTGCTTCTGCACCGCAGCAGACGTCAGCCCAATCTTGCGGCCAGTGATTCTGCGACCTGCTGCTACCTGACGCTGAACATTGAGTTGCTGGATCTCATAGGCTTGGGCGATTCCGCCTGAGATATGCCCGCGCAGGGGTTCAACTGGAAGTCGAGACTTCTCAGCTTCATCAAGCAGTGCGGCAAGTTTTTCATTTACTTCAGACATCACCGGTCTCCTGGTCGATGCGGACACAGACGTTTGTCAATTCCGAATAGAAATTGAGGGAGTGCATGCCGCCCTCTCGCCCAATACCGGACAACCCTGCACCACCAAACGGGGTACGCAGGTCACGAAGGAACCAAGTATTGACCCAACTGATACCGACCCGCATCGACTCACTGACGCGATGAGCACGACTCAAATTGGTCGTCCAAATGGTCGCCGCCAGTCCGTAGCGGGTGTCATTCGCCCGTTGGATGACCTCTTTTTCTGTGTCAAACGGCGCGACGTGGCAAATCGGCCCAAACACTTCCTCACGCACGACGCGAGCCTCATCCGTCAGCCCTGCGATCACGGTAGGCTCGACCCAAGCACCATTGTCACGTGCGTCACCAAAGCGAGGCACACCACCACCAGCCAGGAACGTGGCACCTTCTTGCCGAGCCAGTTCGAAATAGCTCAATACCTTGTCTCGATGCTTCGCCGAAATCAGCGGGCCCATCTGGGTATCGGCCTGATGTGGCCAATCGACTTTCAGTGCTTTGATACGTGCGGTTAGCGCTTCACAGAAACGGTCAAAGATTGGACGCTCAACGTAGACACGCTCCGAGCACAGGCATACTTGACCACTGTTAAGGAACAGGGCACGCATCATGCCGTCCAGCATCTTGTCAAAATCGCAGTCGGCGAAAATGACAGCCGCGTTCTTTCCTCCGAGTTCGAAGGAAACGGGTTTTACACCCTCAGCAGCGGCACGCATGATCGTACTGCCGGTTTTCGATTCACCGGTAAATGTGATGGCACTGATATCGGGATGCTGCGAGATAAACTCGCCGGCAGAATTGGGGCCGAACCCGTGAACCAGGTTGAACACGCCCGGAGGAACACCCACTGCCTCCATGACCTCGGCTAGCAGGGTTGCAGTACCGGGCGTATCCTCCGAAGGCTTGACGATGACCGCGTTACCACAGGCTAGTGCCGGCGCGACTTTCCAAGTCAGCAGTAGGAGTGGCAGGTTCCACGGAGAAATAATGCCTACGACACCCAGCGGCTTGCGGGCTGCATAATTCAGCGCGTAGGCGCCTTCCGGCAGATCCAGACGATGACTATCCAAAGGCGCCGTTGCCAGAATATCGGCAAAGGTACGGAAATTTGCGATCCCGCGAGGAACGTCGATCGTGGAGGCCATGGCCAGAGGCTTACCTGTATCAGCCATTTCAGCTTCAAGGAAGTCTTGCTGCCTACGCTCCATTTCATCGGCAATCCGACGAAGCAAATCTACCCGCTGCGCCGCTGTAGTTCGACCCCACTCCCCTTCAAGTGCTCGATGACCTGCTTGAACTGCCTCATCAACCAGATTGCGATCTGCCTCGTGCACAACGGCAATCACGGAGCCGTCAATAGGGGTTACATCTTCGAAGGTCTTGGGGCTTTCAACCCACTTGCCGTTAACAAAGTTTCGGTATTGCTTCATAGACTACCTCGATAAAACGCGAATACATCTAAACTTAAATACAGACGGACGCCCAAATAGAGAATGCAAGCGCCCGTCATCCCAACTTCAAGGGACAATGAAATTTAAAACTTTAGCTAAATTGCGGGCGGCAAACCCGCATCAAATCACTGATTCAGATGAGCAGTTCCACTACAGCTGCGCCGCTACCATAGATCGCACCATAATGATGAACATTTGCGCCTTTGAAACGCTCGCCTAACGCACCCAAAAGCCAATGGAAATGTTTGAACCCCATCTCCACCCTGGCTTCTTTCGCGTACGTTTTCAGTACTTCTAAAAGCTCACCTTTACTACCTTCCTGAATCAAATCTAGAATCTTACGATTCCACTCATCTTCAGTTTCTTTAACGATATGATCGTCAGAGGGTTCGATCGTCGTCGTGAACACGCTGCCCGAAAGTCCGCCGACACCTACGACCGCAATGCGCTTACCTTTTTCCGACAATCGTGACACCGCGAGACCGGCGAGCTTCCTAGTTGCAGTCGGATCGTCATAGAGGTTGTTAGACGCCACCACTACTGGTAAATCAGGGGTGCCGATCTTCAACGCATTGCACGTTACGATAGTTCCAGTGTCGATGGGAAAGCTTTCATAGTCGGCGCCACGCGCGTTGACACCCGCAGACCGGCAGGCATCAATACAAGCATTCGCAAGCTCAACGTCTGAATAGATGTCATATGGAAGCTCACCGAATTCGTGCCAATTTTCATCGACATGGACATCGGTGCTTCGTTGCCGAGTAAGCCAAATCTCGTCAAGCACGGCAAACCATTGGGTAGAATAGATCAGTACGACATCAGGTTTTGAAGCACGCAGGGCCTGCCCAACGTTTTCCATCGCAAGCTTGAATTTATTCCAGCTTGGGACATCAGAACGAAGGTGTGGCAGTGGGCTGCCAGGAACAAGGAATGCGGATACAATGGTCATAGCTGAATACCTAACGAAGATGGGAATGATTAGACGGATTGAGCCGCAGCTCTGGAAAGACCAGCCTTAACCAAATTCCATTCCACTACCGCGTTACCTGTTCCGATAACTGTCCCATAGCCGTGTAGCTCTGCAGGCATCGTCGGATACTGCATCGCAGAATGCATCCAGGTAAAGGCACCGGATTTCATTTCCGCGAAAGCCTCTACAATAAACTCTGGCAATATCCGGAAGAACTCTTCCATCCGACCTTGGCGCATTAGATCGATCATACGCATGTCCCACTCATACCCAATCCTGGTCTGAGGATGTTCCTTGGACATGTCTTCTGGTGGGACGGGTTCCTCGTGGAAGTGCCAATGCGACATGGTATTGGAAGCAAGCAGCACCGCTCGCTTACCGGATTTTTTGATGGCCTCAAGAGTCGCCTTCCCGAGGATATCCATCTCACCGAGACCCTCTTGCATGCTCAGGTAATAGGGAGTGTTATTGGCGGAAATCGAGACGACCGGGATATCCCACTGAGGCCTGATCATGTGCAACGTCGTGATAGTCCCATAGTCGGGCCGGAATCGAGGATTACGCATCATTTTGGTCACAAGACCAGCCTTGCGCCCCTCTTCACAGCAGGCCTCAGCCAACTCGACGTCAAACTTTATGGAATAATCGTAACGGAACAGGTTCGGGAAAATAGGATCAACTGACCTACCTTCAAGATGCTCTGCACCAATGAAGTGATGACCAACCGAGGTAATCCAATGAGGTGAGTGCACGAGTAACACATCGGGCTTGAGTTCTTCAATGCTCGCCCGAGCTCGCTCGTATGCCCAGCGTAGTTGCTCCCAACCGCCAGTCGATTTGGGCTCATTCTGATGCGGGTTTTCCGCGTAGACCATATGAGGCGGATGCGGCGCTAGAAAACCGCTTACAATTTCGCCTTGTGCCATATCGTTTCTCCTAGTATTTGTTTTTTTAAAGGCAGGATCATTCGATTGCGAATTGGAACTCCATTTCAATCACCGCCCCTAACGGGAGCGCCGATACTCCGATAGACGTCCGCGCCGGAGGCGTCACGTCTTTAAAAAATTCATTCCACACACCATTGAAGTCGCCGAACGCGCTGAAATCGGAACAGTAGACTCGAACGAGCATGAGCTGCTGAGCCTGGATGGCCAACTCATCGCAAGCTTTCTGAAGGTTATGGAAGATCGTCCTCGTCTCAATCTCAAGGCCACCCTTCACCAGCCCGCCCGTTTCAGGATCGAGGCCTACCATCCCAGAGATGAACAGAAACGGGCCAGACCTGACGATTGGGCTATACCGAAAATGCGGTGCAGGGAGCGCCTTAACGGGAACCGGCGACCAGAGAGATTTCACAGCTACGGACGGATTGCTAGGCATTTCTTGTTCTCGCTATGTACGTGTACGTCCTATATGGAGCGATCGTATTTCGCCAAAGGCGCTCTGTCAAAGCTATTTTTTGTATGTATTCGTACGTTTTTATAACTGAAATCCGGGCCGATGCCTTGCAAGTCAATGCAATCAGCCCTACTCTCCATTGATCAGGGGAGGTTTAGTACGCCTCCCCGCATAATTCACTTGCCACTCGGCACCGTAATGATGACAGGCTCATGACCCCTAGCCCCAAAGCCGCCCCGCCTACAAAGGACGAACTCGCAATCCTTTCTCCAGAGGTGCAATTACTCGTTGACCGCTTTCAACTCCAGGACATCCCCTCGCACCTCTTAAGGCGTGCACATTTCCGGGCAGAGGAGATGTTCAGCGAAGCGTTTGGTTCTGAGTCCATCACTCCGCGGCAAAAAGCTGCGCTCGTGGTCATATCGCAAACACCTGGCCTTACCCAGAACGCGCTCGCCTCTCAACTCTTCATGGATCGCAACACCATCGCTGACATGGTTAAACGGCTTTGCGCGAACAAGCTCATCGTACGGAGCACGGCAAAAGAAGATGCGAGGGCTTATCAACTGCACCTGGCACCTGCTGGGGCGAGATTGTTAGAACGCGTCCTTCCTAAGGACGTAGAGGTTGAACAGCGCCTGCTGGAAACACTCCCGGAAGAGTACCGCCCCCTGTTTTTGAAATGCTTGAAGCTTATGCTCAACGGCGCTGATTGAAGCTTCATGTCAGCGTCTACCTCATTTTGAATACTCAGCGGTGCGTTGGTACTGACGAGCCTACGTTTCCTGCCTTACGCCTCTCAAAACCGGGAAAAATTGCAGACCACTGATGGATTGCCATCGTATGGCGCCCTTGGCCGCGCAGCGCACTCCCGCATCCACACCCATGATTTTCCACTTTACCTGAGCTCTGCGAACCTCACCCTTCCGGTAAGTGGAATCATGGCTTGCGCCAATCGCAACCCTTGCATGTACGGCGAAGCGCAAAATCGATCTCCACCCGCCCCTAATCACCTACCAACTGGGTAACTAGAAGGTGTTGGGATGAACGGCCTCTACGAGCCGCATGCTGTGTGCAGCTTGCCGCTCCCGCGTTCCTATTCGAAGAGATCGAACAGTATGAGAAGGTTTGAAAACAAAACAGTTATCGTCACCGGCGCATCTAAAGGCATGGGTGCAGACATTGCTCTAGGATTTGGCCGCGAAGGGGCCAACGTGGTTGTCAACTATGCCTCTGACGTCAAAGCAGCTCGACGAGTCGTGGATACCATCAAATCCTATGGCGGCCAGGCTATCTGCGTAAAAGCCAACATCGCGGCTCGGAGCGAGGTCGAAGCAATGTTCATGGACTGTAATCAAGCGTTCGGGCAGGTCGATATTTTGGTCAATAATGCGGGAGTGTATGGGTTCGATCAGCTTGAGGAGATCACTGAAGAAAGCTTCCACACGATGTTTAATCTCAATGTTCTAGGAGTCATCCACTGCTGCCAGCTGGCACGCGAATCGCTCATTGAGCGCATGGGTTGCATCATCAACATCAGCTCGACCGCTACGGCAGAAACCCCAGAGGGCTCCTTGGTGTATACCGCCTCCAAAGGAGCCGTAGACATGATCACGCGAACGCTTTCCAAAGAACTCGGCCCCCACGGCGTTCGGGTCAACTCGATCAATCCTGGACTCATCGTGACAGAGGGCACGAACACACTGGGCATTATCGGGGGCGACATTGAGCAAAGCTTTGTTGAACGTACGCCACTTAGGCGTGTAGGTGTGCCTGCAGACATCACGCCGTTGGCCCTGTTCTTGGCATCCGAGGATGCCCGATGGCTTACGGGCGAAATCCTCTACGCCTCCGGCGGAATTCGCTAACAACCCCGTTGCTGAAGGATGCGCCCCTCATCTGACGGCAATTGGAAGGTTGAACATTCTGAACTGTCATAGCGTGCAACCTTCCAGAATACAAAGAGCTCCTGATAGTCCTCGTCGATGGGCGCTTCATCGATCAAGACAGCGCAGTACCAATGTTTTTCTCAATCTCTAGCTTCACCGCTTGTAGCGATTGCAAATATTCCTGTTCTCGCCGACTTGCCCGAGTTGAGGGAGCTAAGATTGCGATCGCATATGTTCCCAGATAGGTGAATACTGGCAACGCCAGAGCTGATATTCCTTCGATGTATTCCTCTTCGTCCATAGCGAAATGATCAGTGCGTACCTGAACGATTTCACGCAAAAGCGATTCTCTATCCAGAGTCATCGGCGTATGCACCTCCAGCTCCAAAGGTAACAAGCCGTCGAGCACCTCATCAGGAAACTGCGCCAAGAAGATTTTTCCTACCGCGGTGGCATGGGCTGGAGCATGCATGCCGACAGGGAAGACAATCCTCAATTCTCTTTGAGCGACCGCGCAGTACGAGATGAATACCTTGTCACCCACCAACGATGCCAAGATTACGGTTTCCTGCAGTCGCTCCGATGCGGCCTCAATAATGGGGCCTACCACAGAGATGATGTCTGACTGGGTTCGGTTAAGAAGCTGACCGAGTGCAGAACCCAACCTAAAGCCTCCACCTGGGCCAAGCGGCTCAACGAGTCGCTCCTCCACCAACGCATTGATAATTCGCTGGACGGTTGAGCGAGCCAAATCAACCTCTCGCGAAATGCCAGCCAGACTTAGCCCTTTTGGGTGATCCCCTAACGTACGCATGATGGCAGCAGCACGGGCTATGACTTGTATCCCACCAGATTTTTCTTGCTCGAGCATTGCCGTCCCTATTCCACACGTCATCAAATTTCACTCAATCGAGCGGATTACCCCCAAGTGTATCAAGTGCGCTCGGATGAGAGGCAAGCCGTTGGCGTCGCCTGCAGATCAGTCGTAGCAATTGCTTGCCCGATTGCTTGAGCTGCGGACGAAGTCGGTTTGCGCAGCGCCATTGCAACGCATAAAATTCACGAGTCGAGCGACAACGAGTAGCTGGATGGGCACACGCGCATTGCCGTAAGTAAAGGTGCGCTGAAAAAAGCGCGATAGCTGGCGACACACGCCCTCAATAGAAACGCGCTCATATTTACCCATGATGACATGCGGAAACGACAACGGGCCATCCTGACCCGTCATCGCTACTTGATCTAGCGTTAGCGTGCGCTAGCGATATTCATCGAACTCCACCCGCCTCCTAAAGCTTTGTACATCTGGATCTGAGCTATGAGCTGCTCAAGGTGATCGGTCAGCAATTTTTGCCTTGCAGACAGCTGCTGACGCTGCGCGTCAAGCAATGTGAGGTAGTTATCTACCCCTTCGTCATACCGCTGCTGAGCCATCTGCGTGTACTCGTCCGTAGACTGGACGAGATCCCGTTGGCTCTGCATCTGCTCGCCCCACGTGCCAGTTGCTGCAAGGCCGTCGGAGACTTCCCTAAATGCAACCTGAATTGCTTGCTCGTAGTTCGTAACGTTAATGTCCTTCTGGATTTTGGCGTAATCCAGGCTCGCTTTCAGCCGTCCGCCTGTAAAGATGGGCACGTGAATCTGTGGCACGAAGCTCCAGCTTTCAGAACCGTTGTCGAACAGGCCGCTCAACTGATTGCTTGCGGTACCGGCGTTCGCTGTGAGGGTTACACTCGGGAAGAAAGCAGCTCTCGCAGCTCCTACATTGGCATTGGCAGCTTGAAGCGCATGTTCAGCGGCTCGGATGTCCGGACGCTGCTGCAACAAGTCCGAGGGTAGCCCCACAGGTAACGGAGCCAGGATCTGGCCTTCCAGTTCCTTCATCCTCAAATCGGACGGGATATCGGCTCCAATCAACAATCGCAGGGCATTCCTGTCCTGGGCAACCTGGCGCTTGTAGACCTGTACCTGGCCCCGTGCACTGTCGACAAGCGTTCTTGCCTGGCGCACGTCCAGGTCAGAAGCGGTACCGACCGAGCTGCTCTCCTCTATCAAATCCAGATTGTGACTGTAGTTCGTCAACGTATCACGTGTGACAGCCAACAGCTGATTGTCGGTCTGCCAGGTGAGATAGGCCGTCGAGACATCAGCTACCAAGCCGATCAGGACGCTGCGCTCCGTCTCCTCGCTAGCGAGGTAGGTCTCCAGCGCGCTGGCTGACAGACTGCGGATCCGCCCCCATACATCCAACTCATAACTTGTCAGGCCGATACCTACACTGTTGTCTCCGCTTGTCATGTGCCGATTAGTGGGCGACAAATCGGCAGGCACTCTTGAGCGGCCTGTTTTTCCGTCAATCCCGATTTCAGGCACAATCTCCGAGCGCTGAATCTGATACTGAGCACGGTACGCAGCGACATTCAACGCCGCTTTGCGCAGGTCTCGGTTGTTGTCCAACGCAACGTCAATGAGCCGGTGAAGATCTTGATCTTTGAAAAAGGTTTGCCAGCCCATGAGTGATGCATTTCCACCCGCGGGGGATTTGTAAGCGTCTCCTTCAGGCCAGACCACAGGTACAGGCAAAGCTGGCTTCTCATACTGAGGAATAAGGCTACACCCTCCCAGTGCCGCCACGAGTGAGAGCAGCAAGAGTTCACGCTTCATCACCAACTCCTCTCAATTGCTCGGATTTCTTGGAGCGTCTGTAGTTGAAAATTTTCATGACCACAACGTAGAACAGCGGTACGAAGAAAATCGCTAGGAAGGTGGCAGCCAAGGTGCCCCCAACTACGCCCGTACCAATCGAGTGTTGACTACCACTACCTGGGCCATGTGCCCTGGCCAGCGGCAGAGTTCCCATCACGAATGCAATCGAAGTCATAATGATCGGACGCAACCTGAGTCGCGCAGCCTCCACAGCGGCCTGCGTTAAGCTACGCCCCTGATTTTCGTACAGCTCCTTGGCGAACTCGACGATAAGGATGGCGTTCTTAGCCGCCAAGCCCATGGTCGTCAGCATGCCGACTTGGAAGAACACGTCATTGGAGAGGCCACGGCCAAGCGTTGCTGCTACAGCGCCGAGCACTCCGAGTGGCACCACCAGCATGACCGACACTGGCACAGACCAACTCTCATACATCGCAGCAAGACAAAGGAAGACCATGATCAGCGAGAGAGCGTAGAGCATTGGTGCTTGAGAACCTGCAGCACGCTCTTCATAGGACAAACCTGTCCAGGAAATCCCGATACCATTAGGAAGCTGGGAGGCGATGCGCTCGACAGCAGCCATTGCATCTCCAGAGCTGTAGCCTGGGGCCGGCTCACCGAGAATTTCTACAGCTGAAATGCCCCCATAGCGTTCCAGTTTTGGTGACCCATAGATCCAAGAGCCCGTAGCAAAGGCCGAGAATGGCACCATCTGCCCCACCGCGTTGCGCACGTACCATTTGTCAAAGTCTTCTGGTGAAATCCGTCCGTCCTGCTCACCTTGGACGTACACTTTTTTAACGCGGCCTTTGTCGATGAAGTCGTTGACATAGGCTGAACCCCACGCAACCGACATGGTGTCGTTGATAGACTCGATCGACACCTGCAAAGCACGCGCTTTTTCGTCATCAACAGTGACTTGGTATTGGGCCTCATCATTGAGTCCATTCGGACGTACCAGCTGCAGCGAAGGCTCCTGGGCTGCAAGACCAAGGAATTGATTGCGGGCTGCAATCAGGGCCTCGTGCCCCAAGGCGCTGTTATCTTGGAGGTAGACGTCAAATCCAACCCCGTTACCCATTTCCATGATCGCGGGCGGGACAATAGGAATCACTACAGCGTCCTTCACCGTTGGAATGAACCGACCAATCCGCTCTGCTAAGGCAAAGACACTTTGAGCCTCTGTCTTTCTGTCGTCGAAGGGCTTGAGCCCCAGAAACACGATACCTGAGCTCTGACCACGGCCTGCGAAGTTGAAGCCATTCACAGCAAATGCCGAATCCACGGTGTCTTTCTCATTCTCCAACACGTAATCACGAACCTGATCGAGAGCTTGCTGGGTTCGCCCCGCGCTGCTATTGGGAGGCGTCTGAATCTGCACCATCATCGTTCCTTGGTCTTCACCAGGAAGAAATGCACTGGGCAGCTGACGGAACAGGAACGCAACACCGGCAATTAAGAGCAAGTAAACAATCAACGAACGCTTCGGATTGCGTAGCAGTCGCTTGACACCGCCCTCGTAACGGTCGGTGTTAGTTTCAAACATCCGGTTAAACCATCCGAAGAAGCCTCTCTTACCGCCCGGTTTTGGTACATGCGGCTTCAGCAATGTGGCACAGAGCGCAGGCGTGAAGATCAGCGCAATCAGCACTGACAGGCCCATCGCAGAGATGATCGTGATTGCGAACTGACGATAGATGATCCCCGCCGAACCACCAAAGAAAGCCATCGGCAGGAACACGGCACTAATTACCAGGCCGATACCGACCAAAGCTCCGGAAATCTGCTCCATAGACTTGTAGGTAGCGTCTTTAGGAGACAGATGTTCCTCTGTCATCAAACGTTCAACGTTCTCCACCACCACGATTGCGTCATCGACCAGCAGGCCGATGGCTAGAACCATGGCGAACATCGTCATGACGTTGATGGTAAAGCCGCAGGCGAACAAGATTCCGAACGTACCAAGCAGTACAACTGGCACAGCCAAGGTTGGGATAAGGGTCGCGCGAAGGTTCTGCAGGAAGAGAAGCATAACCACGAAGACAAGGATGATCGCTTCGAACAAGGTGTGAACTACCGCCTCAATGGAAGCGCTCACGACCGGGCTTGTTTCGTACGGGTACTCAATCTCCACACCCGCTGGGAGGTAAGGCTTAATATTCTCGGCTGCTGCCTTTACTGCTGCAACGCTGTCGAGAAGGTTCGCGCCTGTGGCAAGACGCAGGGCGATACCAGCAGATGGCTTACCGTTATATTCGGCACTAATGGAATAGTTTTCGCTACCCAAGGTCACGTCAGCGATATCTTTCAGACGTACTTGAGAACCGTCAGGTTGTACCTTGACCAAAATTTCCTTGAACTCATCGACCGTACGCATGCGCGTTTTGCCGATTACGGTGGCATTCAACTGCACGCCCTTACGCGTCGGCAACCCACCAATCGAGCCGTTGGAGACCTGTACGTTTTGTGCTGAAATCGCCGACACCACATCTGACGGTTCAAGCTGATATCCATTCAGCTTGGCCGGATCCAGCCAGATACGCATCGCGTTTTGAGCGCCCAGCACAAGGTAATCGCCAACGCCCTTGGTGCGCGAGATGGGGTCTTGAAGCTGAGATACGATCAGGTTGCCCAAATCGAAATTTGACAGACGTCCATCGGTAGAGACCAGAGCAAGGACAAGCATGAAATTGATCTGGAATTTTACGACCCGAATTCCTTGCCTCTGAACTTCTTCCGGCAGTTGAGGTGTCGCAAGCTGCAGTTTGTTCTGCACTTGGACTTGCGCGATGTCAGGGTTGGTACCTTGATCGAAGGTAACCGTGATCTGCAAGCTACCGTCGGAGTTGGATGCCGAGCTGATATACCGGAGGCCATCCAGCCCGCTCAGTTGCTGCTCAATCACCTGGACGACCGTGTCTTGCACAGTCTGGGCAGAGGCGCCGGGGTACGTCACACTGATCTGGATAGCCGGCGCTGCGATATTGGGATATTGGTTGACAGGTAGGCTTTTGATGGCAAGTGCACCTGCCAACATGATCACCAAGGCAATAACCCAAGCAAAGATAGGGCGGTCAATAAAAAAACGAGACATGGTCTTCTAATCCTTACCTTGACGCGGCCAACGCGCCAAGATCGACATTACGGGCTGGCGACGCCTTAACCACGCTGTCGGCATTGATGCGCTGCAGTCCTTCAGTAATAATTCTCTCACCGGGTTTGAGACCACCGTTGATCAACCACCCGTTTCCAACAGTTCTCAAAGTCGAGAGGTCTCGATGCTCTAAATGGCCATCCGGTTTGACAACCCATACAGTTGCGATACCTCTGCTGTCTCGAGTTATCGCTTGCTGAGGGACAATCATCGCCTCCTCTTTCACACCCTCCTTCAACTGAGCGTGAACGAACATTCCCGGAAGCAGGGCGCGATCAGGGTTTGGAAAAACGGCTCTCAACGTTACTGAACCGGTACCCTGGTCAACGCTCACCTCAGAAAACTTTAACGTTCCCTGTAGCGGATAGACGCTACCATCATCCAGAGTAAGGCCTACCTGTGCCTGATCATCACCGGCGTTGATCAAGTCACCAGACTTCAACGCGCGTTTTAGAGCAAGAATTCGGGTGATTGGTTGTGTGACATCTACATAGATAGGGTCAAGTTGATTCACTGTGGCCATGGATGAAGTTTGACCTTCCGTCATAAGCGCGCCTTCTGTAACCGCCGATCGACCAATGCGTCCCGTGATGGGCGATAACACCCTCGTGTACTGAACATTAATATCCGCGACGCGCTTATCTGCTTCTGCTTGTTTCCATGCAGACACTGCATCATCTCGCTGCTGCTGACTGATAGCCTTGGTTTGCAATAATCGCTCATAGCGGTCAGCCAAGTTCTTGGCGCTACGAAGATTTGCCTCGGCACGGGCCTGTTGAGCGAGATAGGTGCGCGCATCAATCTGATACAGCTGCTGTCCTTTCTTTACTTCTGAGCCTTCCATGAAAAGACGCTGCTGGAGAATTCCACTCACTTGGGGCCTCACTTCCGCTACGCGAAAAGCAGCTGTGCGCCCAGGTAAATCGGTAGTGAGTGTTAATGGTGCAGACTGGACAGTGTAAACACCCACTTCAATGGGCTGAGCCACCGCCTGAGGGGCTTCGGCGTTGCATCCACCGAGAAGCAAGCCCGATACCGGAAAAAGGTAAGGAATCCAACGGGTTCTGAACCTTCGCACGACGTTCTCCTTAAGAAAAAAGCTCAATGGCGTGTACCGTTATGCGGAACAGTGTACCATCATGGCATCACTGGCCCGCAACGATCTTTTTTCACCGCGGGTCGGGGGGCCCCCTCCTTAGGGCCTCTGGATCAGCCATTCAGTCTTGAGAGGGCAACTTCGTGGAAGAACACGATCGACATCCGGGTATACAGGTGATCGCCAAAGCAGCGTCGATCATGCGGACATTGGGCTACCACCCCAAAGGGCTCAGCTTGGCGGGTATCGCAAAGCAAGTAAGTTTGCCTAGATCGACCGTTCAACGAATCGTCACTGCCCTACAGGACGAGCAGCTTGTTGAGCAGTTGGGAGTAGGAAACGGCTTTCGGCTAGGCCCAGCGCTGGGAGAGTTAATGACCCTCACTCAATTCGACATCGTTTCCAAAGCGGGGCCGGTGATTGATGAGCTATCAGAGCAAATCCAAGAGTCAGTGGCATTGTCGTCACTCATGGGCGAGAAAATTCTTACGGTATACTGCGCGGTCGCAAAAAAAGAGCTACGCATAGTTTTTCCGCTAGGTGTATATGGCTGCATCTATTCCACTTCGGTCGGAAGGCTATTTTTGTCAAAGCAGCCGGACGACATGCTTGAAAAAATAATTCCGCACTCTTTACCTCAACACACTCCCCTCACGTTAAGACGCAACGAGCTAATGGACAACTTGAGGGAGATCCGAGAGCTTGGTCATGCAATTGAGTCAGAGCAATTTATCGAAGGGGTTTATTCAGTTTCTGTAGAAATTAACTCTCAACACGGAAATTATGCAATATCTGTGATAGCACCTGTCTCAAGAGCCGTAAGGCGTGAAGCACAGCTGATTGAGGCCTTGAAGGCGACTAAAAACAAGATAGAACGAAGCGGCGGATGCAATATACACCTCTCCAGCGGGGAGGTTATCAATGGCTAGAAAGTCTCGCGATGACGCAGAAAAAACGCGCCAAAACATTCTTAAAGCCGGACTATCAGTATTTGTTCGAGATGGCTATGAAGCCGCCACTCTGGATGCGATTGCCAAGGAGGCTCGCGTATCCCGGGGGGCTATATACTGGCACCATAATGGAAAAATAAATCTTCTTGAACAAATTCTTACAGAATACCAAACACCTCTTGAGAGATATCTCGAAAAGCCTGAGGCCTTATCAAGTGGACTCGCCCACCTGAAAAACGCGATTATAGAGACTGTCAGCAATAAAGAGTTCCTACTATTAACTAAGGCGGTATTAACGTGCAAATGGCAACCACAAATCAATCGGCGCAACAAAGAACTTCAGGAAAGACTAACCATTAAAGTCCGCTCTATGCTACATGATGCACAGAAAAATGGAGAACTAGATTCAACTCTAAACATCGAACAACCCACAAAGTGGTTACAATGCGCCCTGGGTGGCTTATTTCTCCACGGTTTGGATCACCATCTTTTTAGTGCGATGCTAGATTCGACATTAGGCCTTTTTGAGTTTTGGATTCGAAGTAAATCATTAGGAGATAACCCCGATCTCCTAGCAAGTCTTGGGTGAGAAATGAACAGACAAGAACTGCGAAAACTAGACCTAAACATAATGGTCATTTTTGAACGTGTGATGGAAGAGTTGAACGTGACACGCGCAGCTAAATCCCTCGGCGTGAGCCAACCTACGGTAACCGCCGCCCTCAACAAGCTGCGCCGGAGCTTGGAGGATCCGCTTTTTATCCTGAATGGTCGCAGTATCGAACCCACGTCCAAGGCCTGCCACATCTATCAAGAACTCTCGCCAGCACTTGATGAACTGACGCGCGCACTGTCCTCCCAGGTATCAACAACAGAGCGCCCCCGCCTTTAATCACCTTTCCAGAGCACTTGGAATGGAACTGTCAATTAAATTGTCAGAGAAATCACAAATTGACTCACAAATGGCGCGTGAAAGCCTTCTTGACAGCACACCATGCCCAAACTACAGAAATCAAAACCTAATGAATGGTTGATGAAGCTTATTACCCAGATCGATTTTACTAAGATCTGCTGCTCCATTATTGTTAACCCCGATGGCGCAAGGGGCTCCCCTCCCGCCCCTGCACGTCGGCCCTTTGATTTACCGCCTGTCCCCGGGCGGTTTTTTTTGCTCTTTTTTAAAAAAAACCGTGGCATCTACAATTGTCCTCTCCCGTTACACCCTTCGCTCCGATTCATAACTCACCAATCTCTATTGGCATGAGTCGCCATAGTCAATTAACAAACTCGAAATCCAAACCCGCCTAACATGCCAACTTGTTTAATTGCCTAATTTCACTTTAGATGACTCCAGTCAGCAACCCGGGACACATCGGGCACATGCACTTTCCGCACCTAAATCGGAGATTGCAGAAAGGCCGGGGGGTGGTTTCTGTTCTCAAGCTATGGCGAGGTCTCCGAGACCTCATTGCTAGATGCCATTTATCACCTTTGGAGTTTTACAATTTTAATCCCACGAGACACCTTTAAATTCACTCGTCAAAAAATGTATGAGTACCTGAACCTTAGGAGGAAGGTATTTACGTGTTGGGTAAATTACAAAAATACCAAGCTCCACAAACTTATAGTCAGGAAGGATCTCTACCAATCTTCCTTCCTCAATATCCTGCCCAATCATAAAACTGGGATGTAGTAAAACTCCACCACCGGCGAGCGCAATGGATCTACACGTATCACCGTTATTAGACCGCACAACCGGGCGGGTAGAAATCACGCCTTCCCCATCAGGCCCAATGTAGCGCCAATCATTACCCATTGCAAAGTTGGTATAGGCTATCACGCGGTGAGACAGCAGATCAGCGGGGTCATTTAATAAAGGGCAGTTCTCTAGATAACGCGGGGCGGCGCACAGTCGCATCCTAGTGCTTGCGATCTGTCGACCTATTAGAGATGAGTCCTGAAGTTTTGCCACTCGAATAGCAACGTCATACCCTTCTTCAATTAGATCAACCTGACGGTCGTTCAGATTGATATCGAGTTCTATTTTAGGGTAGCGCTCCAAAAAATGGGCCCATCGAGAAGCCAGGTGCAAGATGCCAAAACTGAATGGGGCATTGATACGCAAGGTTCCCAAAGGCTCCCCCGCCCCGTGAGAGACCGAGCTTTCAGCCTCATCAATCCTGCTCAGCACATCGCGAGCTTGTTGGTAAAACAGCCTCCCTTCCTCTGTGAGCGCAAGGCGCCGTGTTGTTCGGTGGAGCAGCCGAACGCCAAGGCGATCTTCAAGCATGCTGATGCGACGGGAAACAGCACCGTTTGAGACGCCCAGAACCTCGGATGCAGCGACAAAACTTCCGCGATCCACCACCGTACAGAACACCTTCATCTCAAGCGCTCGATCCATATTGTTTCTCTCAGATCAACAATCCATTCAATCCTAGCACGTTTATTCAAATTTTCTAAGGTATAGACTGAGACCTTCACAACATCCCTAAAGGATCAACAGATGAACATTACTCTCGTCGGTACTGGCAATATGGGCTCTGCTTTCGCCAAGCAGTTTTCAGGAGCAGGCCATGAAGTCCGTGTGACCGGACGCGACATGAGCAAAGCGCAAAGACTCGCGGCTCAATATCAAGGTGTGACAGCCTACCCTGCTGCTGAAGCTCTGGGTGATAGTCAGATCGTGATAGTGGCTACAGCTTTCGCTGATGCGGTTCTGGCCTTGAAGTCCTTGGGGAATCTGGACGGCAAGATCATTGTAGATGTGACCAACCCTCTTACTGCAGACTTCATGGGCCTGACTATCGGTCACACAACAAGCGCTGCTGAAGAAATTGCGCAGGCGTTTCCCGCTGCTCACGTTGTGAAGGCCTTTAACACCATCTTCGCGCAGGTGTTGGCTGACGGCCCGGCCTATGCAGATGATCAGACTGCCAACGTTCTCATTGCTGGCGATGACCAACCCGCCAAGCTGACAGTGAAAGCCTTAGCGCAGTCGTTCGGTTGGAACACTATGGACGCCGGCGGCGTTAAGAACGCACGTTATCTTGAGCCGCTTGCTGGACTGAATATCTATTTTGGGTACGGTGCTGGCATGGGTACTCAGATCGTACCTACCTGGCTCACCCGCTAAGTTCTTAAGAATTCAATTAACTAAGCCAGCATTCAGGTCAGTCACGGAGCAGAGAAGTAAAGGCCGCTAATCCACCTAACATTAGCGTGCAACCGGAGCCTCCTCTGCTCCATTTTGAGGGTAGATAAAATGTCAAAAATTAAGATTCTATTGCTTGACTGCAGCCCTAAGCTCGAAGGTTCGGCCAGCCGCTACTTCACTGATCTTTTAATCCCTAAACTGGCCGAAGCTGGAAGCTCGGATGTTGAGCTTAAGCGCAGAAGCTTAGGATCAGAACCGCTTCCAGCAATGACTGCTGACTACGCAGAATCCGTTCTACTACTGCTCGAAGACGCTCAGCAAAAATTCGCTACTTCATTAGCCCTATCGGACGAACTCATTAAAGAGCTAGATGAGTGCGATGTCCTCTGGATCTCGACACCTGTTCATAATTTCACCATCCCTGCAACACTTAAAAATTGGATTGACTACGTTGTCCGTCGAGATGTGACATTTGTTTCGACTAAAGAAGGGAAAAAAGGGCTATTGCGTGACCGCCCCACCTTCGTGGCGGTCACTTCAGGCGGTGCAATGTTCGAGGATCCACCTCGTCAACCAGATTTTTTCCGTCCCTACCTCAAAGCCATTCTCAGTGTAATAGGCCTGTCGGACATTACCTTCATCCAGGCAACGGGTTTGGCATTCACAAAATCACCTCTTTCAACCGTCGAAGACTCAGCCACACGGTGGATTTGCGAAGTGCGTCACCCATCGGCTTGACCCCAGCAAACTCCGTCGGCACTGATTTCTGTGCTGTCCGCATATACGACATCCGCCCTGTACATACATGTGTCTAAAGCTGCTTTTGGTGACTGCTTGCTCTCCCGAGCACAACGTCAAATGCGAAGGTTGGAGAATGTCGCACACATCGCAGTCCGCAGACCTCAGATCGCGCTCCTTAACAACGGCTTACGCACCGGTGCATGACTACACCCTGGAATGCTCTAGGCGCAGTGGACGCCATTGACTGAACAGAGGAAGGGGTATCTCCACTCGGATCTGTCGTCGGCAATATCCAAATAGGTCAAGGTCGATTTCGATTCGTGGAATTGTTCTCACGAAACGTTTCTTGGGGAGAGGCATGTGACGCATAGCCAGCACCTACGTACCCGTACAACAAATTGTTTTCTAAGGAGTTTACAAATAATTTAGGCTGGAACGCTGCATTGACCTTGAGGACTTACATCATTCATCGAATTCATTAGCGCTTGACAGCCCTAGAGCCAAGAAATAACCTCCAAAAATTAGACGTATACGTACATTCTAGATTGCATTCGGTTACCTATCAATCTTAATGTTGAGCGCTCGCTTGTATAAACTTGGTGCGGCGCCTTTAGAAATCGTCTAGTTCTGCACAAAAACCGAGCGCACGCCCACTTACAGCAGTTAATAACTCCAGTATATATGCTTGATTCCTGACCTGCCATTTAACTAATAAGGGAGATAAAAATGGCTATTCTGCAGCAGCTGGCGAAAGCACTCGCTGATCAAACTATCGAGATCATAGATTTAACCCACACGCTGGAAACCCGGACACCCGTAATCCAGCTACCCGCCGAATTTAAACAGTCTGCACCGTTCAAAATCGAAGAAATCAGCCGTTTTGATAAGCGCGGCCCGCTTTGGTATTGGAACAATTTTTCCTGCGGAGAGCACACTGGCACGCACTTCGATGCACCCATTCACTGGATCACTGGTAAGGATTATCCAGACGGAGCGACCGATACTATCTCAGTGCAGAAATTCTTGGCGCCTGCATGCGTTATCGATGTATCCGACGAAGTTCGAGATGATGAGGACTATCTGCTGACAATCGCCGATGTTGAAGCATGGGAGGAAAAGCATGGCAGGATCCCTGAGGGCTCATGGGTGTACTCATGCGCACAGGCTGGTCTTCCCGACAATACACCGACGCATTCTTGAATCAAAAATCCGATGGCGGACACTCACCAGGCCCTGACTCTCAACTGCCACTGTGGCTAGCCAATGAGCGCAATGTTATCGGCTGGGGTTCTGAACCTGTGGGCACGGATGCTGGCCAAGCTCACGCTTTAGCTAAACCCTTTCCATGCCATCATGATATGCATGGAAGCAATAAGTTCGGTCTTTCCAGCCTGGCCAACCTTCACTTGCTACCTCCAACCGGCTCAGTGCTGATCACTCCTCCCCTGAAGATCAAACAAGGCTCCGGCAGCCCATGTAGGGTTTTGGCCCTCGTCGAAAGGAACGTTCGTTAGCGCTAGCCGAGAAGGATGAGCGGTGCAATGCCGCTCTTTCGCCATGAACTACTGATGGCTGCTTGCAGAGCAGATCCAAGGTGAGGCCTGAATATGTCTGACTATAGAAGAATTCAAACAGCTTCCCACTGGGGGGTCTATAACGTCGGCTTGATGGATGGTCATATCGTAGACGTTAGTCCTTTTGCACATGACCCTGCCCCCATCCCAATGATGGGATCTCTCCCGCAAATGGTCAGAAGTCCTTTACGTATTGACAAACCCTACGTAAGAGCAAGCTACCTAACCCGCAGGCAGCATTCCAGGCACCTTCGAGGCTGCGACGCATTCGTGCCAGTAAGCTGGGAGGAAGCGCTCGATTTGGTGGAAGAAGGTCTGCGCCGGGTCAAGGCTCAATACGGCAATGAATCCATCTATGGCGGCTCATATGGCTGGGCCAGTGCGGGTCGCCTTCATCATTCGCCCAGCGTATTGAAACGCTTCCTGGGTCAATTCGGAGGCTATGTAGACAAAACTGGCAACCACAGCTTTGGCGCTGCAATGCACATAGCACCTTACGTGGTCGGCTCGTCTGATGTGACCTCAATGGTTGTTCCATGGAGGGAGATCGCTGAGCATACAGAATTGGTTGTCATGTTCGGAGGTTCGCATTCCAAGAATATGCAGATTGATACGGGTGGTGCCGTTATGCATGAAACGGACGGCCTTCTTAGTGCCATAGCCAAACGGCAGGTACGCTTTTTGAACATCAGTCCTAGTCGCGATGACACCCCTCATCAGATTAACGGGCAATGGTGGCCGATCGTCCCCAACACTGACACCGCTTTGATGCTGGGTCTTGCCCACGTGCTGGTGCAGGAGGGTCTTCATGCTCAACATTTCATTGATAAATTCTGTGAAGGCTTCGCGCCGTTCAGGGATTACCTCTTAGGCATAACTGATGGCGTGCCCAAAAATCCATCCTGGGCATCGGAGATATGCGGAGTGCTGCCAGAGGCCATAATTTCTCTCGCGAGAGAAATGGCATCTAAACGCACGGTGATCACCACGGCGTGGTCTGTACAGCGGGCCGATCATGGAGAGCAACCCGTATGGATGACCATCGTTTTGGCATGTCTTCTTGGCCAGATCAATACAAAGGGCGGCGGCTTCAGCCTGGGCCCAGGGGGCGTTTCGGGGATAGGCGTTGAGCGCCCTGAAAAGGTTCCACGGCCCACAATGTCGCTGGGGTGCAACCCGGTCGATATCGCAATCCCTGTGGGCAGAGTCACTGACATGCTCTTAAACCCAGGCATGGAATTAAATTACAACGGCTCGACGCTACGCATGCCAGATATCAAACTGATCTATTCAGCTGGCGGAAACCCTTTTCATCACAATGCAAACTTAAATCGCTTCCTCGATGGATGGCGGCGGCCAGACTTGGTGGTCGTTCATGAGCCGTGGTGGAGCCCGCCTGCCAAATTTGCCGATATTGTTTTGCCGGCGACCACCTCCATGGAACGCAACGACATCTTGGCGACTGAGTTTCAACGACACTGGATCGCCATGCATCAGGTAATTCCACCCGTTGCTCAATCACGTAATGACTTTGACATTTTTGCTGAACTGGCTGATCGCCTCGGCTTCGGGGAAGCCTACACGGAAGGGCGCGATGAGTCTGGCTGGCTTGAGCACATGTACAACGGTGCACGTGAAAAAGCACTAAACGTCGGGTATGCGCCTCCACCTTTCGAGGAGTTTTGGGTTTCTGGGCTGTACGAGTTTCCCGTTTCAACTGCCAACAGGGAAAAGCCGCTACTCTCGGATTACTGGAACGAGCCAGAAAAATACCCGCTTAATACCAGATCGGGGAAAATTGAAATTTTTTCTGAGGCGATCGCTGAATACAACTATCTTGACTGCCCTCCCCATCCATCCTGGTTAGAGCCGGCAGAGTGGATCAAAAGCCCTATCGCCAAAAAGTACCCAATCCACTTACTCACAAATCAACCAGCCGGAAAGCTTCACAGCCAGCTTGATCCTAGCGATCTAAGCGTAAGTTTTAAGCGGAAAGGCAAAGAGGTATTAAAAATTTCGCCAATGGACGCCGGTGTGCGAAATATTAACTCCGGGGATATCATCATAGTCTTCAACGATCGCGGGGCATTCCTTGCGTGCGCCAATGTGACAGAGAACATCCTAGGCGGGGTTGCATCAATTCCCACAGGTGCTTGGTTTGATCCAGCCGATCCGGCAATGCCTGATTCTATCGACAAGCATGGCAACCCGAATGTCGTAACGCTAGACAATGGCACATCACAGCTGGCCCAGGGCTCTATTGCTCAAACTGCACTCGTTCAAATCGAAAAATTCAGTGGCGATTTGCCTGTGACAGCATTTTGCATACCATATATAATACCTCGATCAGATATTTAACGACAACCGTTAAATTAAATCACGAAGGATCCGCTTATAGCAGATCCTCGCTGATTTCATATCCCTTACTAAAAGCCTGGAGTTCTATCAAACCGACCGCCTAAAAGAGCACACTTGTTTTAACCACTTACGATACGGAACACGCCACGCGGCCTTCGCTGGCTCAAAATTCGATGCAGGCCGATACTTTGTGCGTCCTAGGCTGCACGCAGGCAAGCTACATAGCCAGTTGGACCCAAGCTCCCGGAGCGTGCAGTTCAAGAAAAAAGGCAAGGAAGTGCTGCGCCTCTCAGCACAGGAAACCCGAACGTCGTCACCCTGGACAAAGGCACCCTCAACTCGGGTAGGGTTCAGTGGCTCAGACCGTTCTTGTTCAAGTCGAAAAAAACGAAGCCGACCCTGGGGGCAACGCGTTTGACCTGCCGAGGTTTACCACTGAAGAAGAAAATCAGGTAGCCCTCTGACCACAGACAGCACCGTGTGCGGCGTGGAGCCGCACTCAGGAAAAACTTGCCTACCAGCAGCTCTGCAAGCCTTGCCGATTCCTCTGGACGGGCAACGCTCACGTCATGCGAATCAAAAATCGATGGTAGCGGATACCTTCAAAGTTCTCGGCTGGCCGATAGATGCAAACCCTTCATTGAAAGAACCTGCCCAGTAGGCGCGATTTTCAACGTTTTCCAGGCTGGCACGAAGCGTCACGTCCCTCTCGTAAATGCTCATACCATACCGAATCCCTAGATCATATCGAGTGAACTTGGGTGCTTTGAGATTGTTGGCACTGTCCAAATACTGAGACGAGCTGTGCATCACAAGAGTGGACAGTGTTAATCCGCTGACCCCTGCCACATCCCACTCTGCCGACAGATTAGCGTTCCACTTCGGTACACCCCGGGCCGTATTTTCATCGAACAGGCCACCGGCGGACTTTTCCAGCACCGCACGGGTGTAAGTCACACCGCCCAACACCCTCAGACTCGGTGTCAAGGCACCAAACATCGACCATTCAACGCCGCGGTTGGCTTGTTCGCCATCATCGCTATAGCGCAGGGTTAAGGGGTCTTGGACAACGCTGGTGTTTTCCAGCTCGAACACGCTGACAGTGTGTGTAAAAGCACCGAGATCCCATTTGACACCTGCCTCTATCTGGCGAGTCTGATGGGGTGCAAATTGCTCACCATAGTTAGGGGCTCTGATATCGCCAATAGACTCCCCCTGACTAAGGCCTTCAATGTAGTTCGCATACAAGGAAACCGGTGCATCCCAAGGTTTGACCAGCAGCGCAACGGCGGGCGTCACTTTTTTCTCGTCATAACGGCTCGGCGTGCTCATCGCCTGCTCCACGCGTTGCGACCGTACACCTACGGTGACCAGCAGCTTCTCATCAAAGAAGCCCAACGTGTCCGCAATCGCAAAACTCGTTAACGTGTTGTCTTCCGCTTTCTCCTGCGCTCCCACAGGCCCCGCCAGCGTCGGTGTGGAGGGATGATAGAGGTTGGTGGGGTATCGCGCACTTCTTACAGCCGGCGCCCTGCCAATTTCCTGATGCAGTCGAGTACTAACCATGACCAGCTGATGAGTGACTGAGCCCGTCTCGAAGTGCCCGCGCAGCCCGAACTCGCTCGACAGGCTGTCGGAGTAGCCTTTTTGATTGATGGTATCGCCAAAACCGTCACCGTTCACATTACTCAACCGCAACGCTGTACCTCGCAGATAACCGTCATAGCGCGTGCGCGCACTCCCAATGCTGGCAAAGCCGGTCCAATGATCTGTGAAATCGTATTCCCCACGCAGTTTGACCATGCTGTTTTCTTGCTTGACGTAGACACCCTTAAGCAGATTAGTGGATGGGTCGGGTGCACGCGGTACCGTACCAATATTGGTGAAGCCGATCATGATCGGACTGCCGTCATCGGTCCGTTCGCGGTTTTCGTAACCGTCCACCCCCAGCCTCCAGCCATCGCCACGATAATCAGCCGCCAGCGACCAGAGCGCTCGCTCTTTGGACTGATCATCGACCCCCGTTTCGCCATCTCCGGAGACGCCGTTGAAACGAATCCCGAACCTCTCCTCGGCGCCAAAACGGCGACTTATATCGAGGTGCTCCGCCACATAGCTGTCTGAAACAAAGCTGGTGGTAAGCCGGGTGAGCGGGGTGTCCAGTGCACGCTTGGGCACAAGATTGATGACGCCGCCCACACCACCGGCTGGAGGCATACCGGTGAGCATCGCGCCAGGGCCCTTGAGCACCTCGACTCTCTCCAGGAATTCGGTAGGAACATGACCATCGGGGGCCAATCCGAAGAGGCCATCAATAGCAAGATCCGCAGAATCGACGCGGAACCCGCGAATCATGAAATTCTCCTGAGTGTGACCTTCGCTGGTTCGAATCCTCACCGAGGCGTCGCTTCTGAGCACGGACGCCACGGTATTGGCTTGCTGATTTTCCATATGTTGGGCGGTATAGGACGTGATGCTGAAGGGTGTATCCATGATGGACTTGTTGCCCAACATGCCCACGCGCGCGCCCGTGGCCACTTGCCCCCCATCGTACGCCGCTGGGGGCTCGAACGCGCCATAGGCAGCCCCTTCGATCTGCGTTATCCCCAACGTTACCGCGCCCTCCTCCCCTGCACGCAAAATAGTGACGCCGTTGGACTGCTCGGCCGCTTGCAAACCGCTCTGAGCCAGCAATGCACTGAAACCGCTTTCCACCGTGTATGCGCCCACCAGCCCCGAAGACATCCGCCCTTGGGTCAGCGACGTATCAAAGGTCAAGGTCACTCCCGCCTGATCTGCAAAGCGAGCCAGCGCCTCTGACAAGGGACTGGGCGGTATCTCATAAACGCGCGCTTCTGCGCTTGCCTCGACAATGGCCGGCCAAATGGATGCCGCACAAATAGCAGCGTTGATCGCCAGCGCGAGGGCGGCAGTCGGCCTATACGAAACACGCATTATTCTTTCCTCGAACCCAGATGCTCATGTGATTTGGATAAAGGGCCGAACGAGGAACAGAAATCTTGCAACGACAAAGCAAACTTTCAACGTCTGGGCTGAATATGGACCCAGTAGGAAGAATATTGGACAGCCTGCACCGGCAAAGCGGTCTCCAACGCTGTCAGCGCTTTGCCCGGATCATCCAGAGGAAAAGTCCCGGACACCCTGATGCCCGCCACGGTGTCATCGCATGTCATCGGCCCGGACCTATACCGCGCCAACTGCGTCAACAAATCCCGCAGAGGCTGATCAACAGCCACATACCTACCTAGAGCCCATGAACCTACGGAAGCATCATTTGCTCGGGTTGGGCCAATAACGGAGCGCGTAAAACGAGCACGCTCCCCCGCGTTTATGACTTGAGTAAGATTCGTGGGAAGTGTGATCCGAACCGCACTCTCCAGCACAGCAATCTCTGTAGTGTCGCCCTCTTGGCTCACCACAAACCGCGTACCTAACGCCAGAAGCTGACCATGAGCAGTTTCAACAGTGAAGGGTCGACCAGCAGGATCCAGTGCTGTAGTGACAAGGATTTGCCCACGCTGCAGAACCAGGGCGCGCGCGTGCTCGTTGAAACGGAAATCGAGCGAACTGTGCGCGTCCATAAGGACGCGTGAACCGTCCTTGAGCTGCACCTCACGTCGCCTGCCCACCTCGGTCGAATAATCAGCCATCCAGGCTCTTCTGGCCTCACTGCGCCACGATGCACTGGCGAAGCCAGCAATCGCTGTAAAGGCAAGAAAACCGGAGAGAACCTGCCGCCGTGTTACCTGAGCGCCAAATGTTGCGGATGAAACAGGGGCAGGCAGACCTTTAGCCAGATTTCCCATCGACTCCACTTCGCCCCAAGCAATTCGGTTCAGAGCGCTCTGCGCATACCACTCCGCCCATTGTCCGCGACACTCAGCGGTAAAAGTGTCCGAGCAAATGCGGGCGTACCACCGAGCAGCCTCGTGAATAGCCTGCCGATGCTCAGCGCTCAGGGTACCTTTCACTGCGCCGCCTCCCAGCGTGCGATGCAACAATGCTCCATCGCCTTGGCCATGTAGTTACTGACCGTGCGGGCTGAAATACTCATTTGCTCAGCAATTTGCGGATAGGTGAGGCCATCCACTTGGGATAGCAAGAAAACGCATCGGACTTTTTCACCCAGCCCGCGCAAAACCCGATCGACCTCGAGCAGGGCTTCGAAAAGCAAAGCCTGCACTTCCAGGCTCGGTACTTCCTCTGAAGGCGCCACGGCGAGCGTTGCGAGATAAGCGCGCTCCAATGCACGGCGACGAGATTGGTCAATCATCAGACCCTTGGCAATCGTCGACAAAAACTGCCGGGGTCTCTGGATCACCAGAATGTCATGTGCTTTCAAAACCTTCAGAAAGGTGTCCTGCGCCAGATCAGCCGCATCAGCGCTACACCCAGTACGCTTTCGTAACCAGCCTCGCAGCCACGAATTGTGCTGAAGGTAGAGATTGCTCAGGTCACTTTGCGAGGCAGGAATCACAGAAAGCGTACTCGTCACCAATGGAAATGACATTCATTATTATTGGCGGGATGTCATTTAGCAATAGGACGTTCATTGCATTTTTTAGCACATGCCCGCCGCACCCTAACCAGATCTCTTAACCAAGCCAGAATAGGACTATCAGGACCATAAGCCTGCTAACTCAGCGATGAGATCAATCCGATAAAGTACGTTAGCGTACTTAAATCATCGTCATTGGCAGCGATGAACGAGGCTGCTCCTGGCTCAAGGTAACGGATCGCAGTTGCGCGAACTCACGATGAGATGTGCAGGGCTTGCTGCAGATCCCGCCGCAATGCGGACACGTTTTCCAAGCCAACATGCAATCGCAGCAGCTGTCCTCGGACCAACGGGGCGAAGTGCCGATCACCTAGTTCGCCCAAGGTCACCAAACTCTCGAAGCCACCCCACGACGCACCAATGCCGAACAGCCGCAGGCCGTCAGCGAAGGCCTCGGCCCGGCCGGGAGCGGCATTCGCCAGTTCAAAACTCACCAGCCCGTTGCTGCCCTTGAAATCCCGCTGCCACAGTGCATGCCCAGGGTGCTGCGCCAAAGCCGGGTGATACACACGCGCCACCGCCTCGTGCCCTTGCAACCAGCGGGCGATCTCCAGCCCCTGCTGCTCGTGCACCGTCATGCGGCTGGCCAGGCTGCGCGCACCGCGCAGCACCAGCCAGGCATCGTCGGGGCTGACCGTGCAGCCGCAGGTGTCGCTGCTGCGCGATAGCGCGGCAAAAGCCTCGCGGGTGGTGCACACGCTGCCCATCATCACATCGCTGTGCCCGCCCAGGTATTTGGTCAGCGCCATGACCGAAATATCCGCACCCAAGGCCAGCGGCTGGTACAGATAGCCCGAGCCCCAGGTGTTGTCGACCGCCAGCAGCACCCCGCGCGCCTTGCACAGCGCGGCCATGGCCGGCAGGTCGTTGAGCTCGTACAGCAAGGAACTCGGGCTTTCGCTGTAGACCATGCGGGTGTTGGCGCGCAGTGCCGCCTCCAAGCCCTGGCCGTCGGCCGCAAAATACTCCACCTGCACGCCAAATGGTTGCAGCAGTTCGCGGGCCAGACGTCGCACCGGGCCGTACACGCCATCGCTGAGCAACAGATGGTCGCCTGGGCGCAGGTAGGCCAAAAACGTCTGGGTGATTGCCTGCAAGCCGGTGGCAAACAGCTTGGTGCGGTAACCGCCTTCCAGCTCGCTGACCAGGTCCTCCAACGCAAAGGCCGTGGGGTTGCCCCGGGCGCCGTAGCTCAGCACCCGCTGCTGGTCGCGGCTGCTGCGGGCGGTGCGCAGGTCGGCGACGCTGTCGAACAACACCGTGCTCAGGCGGCTGACCGGCGGGTTGACACCCTGGGCGCCCTGCCGTGGCTCGCCACGCCCGCCATGCACCAGCCGGGTTTCGACTGGGTCTATGGCGGTCAGCGGGGTGAAACTGGCGGTTTCTGCTGCGTTCATTTGCGCGATCAGGCCGGTTTCCCAGGCGAGGTAGCGACGCGCGGCGTCTTTGTTACCGGCGTGGCGGTCGTGTACAAAAAACAGAAAGTCGATGCAGGCGGCGTCTGACAGTGACTCGTCGCCCTCAACCTGCGGCCATTCGGCCAGCAGTGCTTGAGGGAACAGCCGCACTGCCTGGCGCTGTGCGTCAGGCAGCTCGCTGATGGCCAGCTCAGCGATACGCGGGTCATCGGCAATCAGCACCAGGCGCCGTGATTCTGCGCTGACCTGCGCGGCCAACTGCGGGCGGATCGACCACTGCGCGCCCTGCAAATGACGCTTGCGATAGGCCGTGCTCGGGCGCAGGTCCAGCAGTACGGCGCCGTCCAGTTCGGCGGCGCTGGCTTCGACCAATGTCACCGCCAGCGCGGGCGGGGTCGGCAAAGCAAGCCCGCTGCCCAGCCCCCCTTCAAGCACATACGCCTCGTGGCCCATCTGCCGCAACCAGCTGGCCACCACCGGGGCACGTACGCCGTCGTTGTCAAACACCACCACCCGCGCCTTGCGCACACCCACATATAAATCTGTACCTTGCACCAGTTGGCCGCCGGGGCAATGCTGCGCACCGGGCAGGCTGCCGGCGGCGAATTCCTCGGGGGTGCGCACATCGCACAGGAACAGCGAACGCTGCGTGTCCTGCTGCCATTCACTCACTTGCGCCGCCGTCACCCACTGTACCTGCGCCTTGCGCGCCAACGTGGCCGCTCGCGCCCGCTGCTGAGCCAGCGCCTTGCCGCTGTGCGGCGCATAGCCCTGCTGGCCGCCGTGCTCCAGCGGCAGGTCGACCAGGTACCAGCCCTGGGTGCCGTTTTCCAGCGCGTACACCGGGTTGTCGATGCCCAGGTTGATCAGCGTCTGCGCGCCGATGATGCTGCGGGTACGCCCGGCGCAGTTGATCACCACCGGGGTATGCGGGTCGCTGACCAGGTCTTCCAGGCGGTAGCCCAGCTCGCCGTTGGGGCAACAGGTGGCGCCGGGAATGTTCATTTTGGCGAACTCCTCCAGCGGCCGACCGTCGAGCAGCACCAGTGGCTTGCCCTGGCGCTGCCACTCGGCCAGTTGCGACGCGCTGATGCGTGGCGTGTGGCAGACATGCTCGACCAGCTCGCCAAAGGCTTTGGACGGCAGGTGCACCCCGGCGAACAGCTCAAAGCCTGCGCCCTGCCAGCCCAGGCTGCCGCCTTCGAGCCAATGCACAGCGCGGTAGCCGAGTGCCTGCAGGCGCTGCGCCCCGCGTTGGACCAGTTCGCCGCCGGTAGCGTCGTAGACCACCACCCGCACCGCCGGGTTTGGCGCCAGGCGCGGGGCTTCGAGTTCCAGGCGGCTGTAGGGCAGATTGACGGCGTAGAACAGGTGGGCCTCGCCGTATTGGCCGTGCTCGCGCAGGTCAAACAGGGCGATTTCCTCGCCGTCGAACAGCCAAGTGTGCAGCAGCGAGGGGGTGATGCTGGAGGTCATGGGACGCAGTCCGTGGTCGTTGGGGGATGGGGTTTTAGCTGGGTCGGGGGTTAGCTGTGCGGGCTTCTTCGCGGGGCAAGCGCGCTCCTACAGGTACAGCGCTGGGATCAGGCTGTGTGTAATCCTGTGGGAGCGGGCTTGCCCGCGATGGGGTCAAAGCCCGTAGGCGGCAATCGAAGGCGCCATCTGCGACTTGTTGTAGTTCACCACGCTGCCGTCGTCCTTGACCCCGTAGCGGTTTTCCAGCGACTCCAGCGGCCGCCCGTACAGGTGAAAGTGCAAGGTCGGGCTGTGGCCTTCCACGCGAATACCGTGCAGGTCTTCACCGAGAAACGCCACCGGCGTGCCCGGCTGCACCACCACCTCGCGCTCCAGCACAAGGCTTGCGCGGGCCGGGTCGCGGCCATCGTCTTCGCGGCGGTACACGCGGTTCAGCTCCTGACCTTCGACGGCGACGATAATCGCCCAGGTTTCATGGTTGTGCGGCAAGGTCGCCTTGCCCGGCAGCAGCGAGTTGACGTACAGCGTCGGCGACTCGCCGTCGTCGTTCAGCCGATAGCGGAACTGCGTCTCGCCGGTGGCCGCATCCGGCGCCGGAAAACGTTCGAAGTTGAACAGCTCGCGGCGCTCGGCCAGGGCTTCGAGCAGGCTGACAATCTGCTGCAGGGCCGCGCGGTCGACGCCACGCTCATGAATGGCGCGCACCTGCGCCAGAAACGGCTGAATCACGGAATCACGGAACATATCAGGGCTCTCTGGTTATGGGTCATACGCTGAGGCTGTAGCGCCCCAGGTTGCTGTACACATCCGGCGCCGGACGGCTGGGGCGTTGGCCGCCCTCGCCCAGCGCATGCTGCAAAAAGCTGCGGGTGCGTTCGTGGGTGGGGTCGCGGAACACCTGCTCGGCGCTGCCGTGCTCGACGATGCGGCCGTGCTCGGTGAAATACACCTGGTCGCTGATCTCTTCGGCAAAACGCATCTCATGGGTGACCAGCACGCAGGTCATGCCCTCCTCGGTAAGCTCGCGGATCACCGCCAGCACCTCGCCGACCATCTCCGGGTCCAGCGCCGAGGTGACCTCGTCGAACAGAATCAGCTCTGGCCGCATCGCCAACGCACGGGCAATTGCCACCCGCTGCTGCTGCCCGCCGGACAGCTCACCAGGAAAGGCCGCCGCCTTGTGGCCCAGGCGCACCTTGTCGAGCAACACCAACGCTTGCTCGCGGGCCTCGCTACGCTTGCGGCCGAGCACCTGGGTCGGGGCGATCAGCAAGTTATCGAGCACGCTCAGGTGCGGGAACAGGTTGTACTGCTGGAACACAAAGCCGACCTGCTTGCGCAAGGCGATCAGTTCGGCCTCGCCACGCAACTGGTCGACCTGGGTGTCGCCAATGCGGATGCTGCCGCGCTGGGGGCGCAGCAGGCCGGTGAGGCAGCGCAGGATGGTCGACTTGCCCGAGCCCGACGGGCCGATGATCGACACCGCCTGGCCGCGTTGCACCTCAAGGTCGATGCCGCGCAGCACCGGGTTGTCGGCAAATGCCAGGTGCACGTCGCGCAGCTGGATCAAAGGTTCAGAAGGCATAGCGGCGCTCCAGGCGTTGGGTCAGGCGGGCAATCGGGTAGCAATAGGCAAAGAACAACGCCAGGACGCTGAAGTACACCAGCACCGTGAAACCGCTGCGGTTGACGGTGTTGGCGGCAATCTGCGCGCTGTCGATCAGGTCATGTACCCCCACCAGCGAAGCCAGCGCGGTACCCATGGTCACCACCGCGTACAGGTTCATCCACGCAGGCAACATGTGCCGCAGGCACTGCGGCAAAATGATCGAGCGCAAGATCTGCCCACGGCTGAACGCCAGCGAACGCGCAGCCTCCCACTGGGTGGCCGGGATCGACGCCACCGCGCCCCGGAAGATCTCCGCCACATTGGCGCTGGCTGGCAACGCGAGGCCCACGGTGACCTTGAGCCAATCAGGAAAGGCGACCCAGGTGCTGCCGACCTGGATATCGAACGGGAACACGTAAGACGTGAAATAGATCAGCACCAGCCACGGCGCATTGCGAAACACCTGCACCCACAGCCGCGCCAACCCGCGCACCGGCGCCAGCGGCGACAGCAACAGCAGGCCCACCAGCAGCCCCAGCAAGGTGCCCAGGCCAATGGCGCCGATGCTCATCTGAATGTTCTGCAAAAGGCCCAGGCCCAGGGTCGGTGACCAGTGCCACAAGGTGGCGAGGTGTTCAGTGGCCATAGCCCGGCATCCTCAGGCGCGCTTCCAGGGCGCGGCCAGCACAGTTGACTGCAAAGCTCAGCAGCCCGAAAAACGCCAGGATCAGAATCATCAGTTCGATGACGTTGTCGCCCTGGGTCCAAATCATGATCGAGGCATAGGTGATGTCGTTGACAGCAATCGCCGAGGCCACCGCGGTCATCTTCACCAGGTCGATCAGGTTGTTGACCAGCGCCGGCAAGGCGAAGCGCACCGCCAGCGGCAATTGCACCTGCAGCAGTTGCTGGCGGCGGCTGAACGCCAGTGAGCTGGCGGCTTCCAGGGTTACCGCCGGCACCGCCTCGATGCCCGCGCGCAGGGCTTCGGCATGAAACGCGCCCTTGTGCAGTGAGATCACCAGCACCACCCAGGCAAACGGGGTCATCGGGTTGGCGTTGCCCAGGCTCTGGTTGATCAGCATGTTCAACACCAGAAACGCGCAGTACAGCTGCACCAGTGTCGGCGTATTGCGCGTGACCTCGATAAACGCCCGCGCCGGCCATTTCAACCAACGCCGGGTCGAGGTCACGGCCCCCGCCAGCAGCACTCCCACCAGCAGGCTGCCGGCGATACTAAACAGGCACAGCCACAGCGTGGTCAGTGCACCGTCCAGCAGCTTGCCGCGGGCATAGCTGTCGAGCACAAAGCTGTAGTTCAGGCCGAGCCGGGCCAACTGCCCGACCAGACCGTGCAAAAGCTCGCTCATCAGGCGCCTTCGCCCTGCAGCTTGGCGCGCAGTTCAACCAGCGCAGGCGAGGCCGGGGTGATGTGGTTGGCCTGTTCACGCTCGATCAGCCAGCCGCTGCGGTGCCACTGTTTGACGAACGGGTCCAGGCGCTGCTGAGTGTCGGTTTCGCCCAGGCGGGTCCAGATCACCGACGGCGCCGGGTTGAGGTCAGGGGCCAGGGCGCGGTAGCCGCTCCACTCGCCGCGCTTGGCCAGCAGCGGGTTGATCAGCGTGGCATCGTGCACGGCGGCCACGCAGTTGTTGCCGCGCAGGGCCAGCAGCGATTCGGCGGAGGTTTTGAAGGCTTTCAGGTCCGCGCCCAGGTCGACCAGCGCCTGGGTGTAGCTGCTGCCCTGGGAGGTGCACACCGGCTGGCCTTTGAGATCAGCCCAGGTTTTCACCGGGCTGTCCTTGGCCAGCGCGGCGGTGCCGCCGACGCGGTAGAACGGCGTGGGCACATGGCCGAGCAGCTTGTCGCGCTCGGGCGTCCATTCCATGTTGGCGATCAGCAGATCGACCTTGCCCTGCTGCAAAAACTGCACGCGGTTGGCCGGCTGCACGGCAATCAGGTCCACCGGTACGCCCAGCTGGCGGGCCAGGTCGCGGGCCAGGTCGACGCTGAAGCCGACAGGCTCGCGGGTGGCCGGGTCAATGGCACCGAACGGCCCACCCGACAGCACCACGCCCACCGACAATTTGTGACGCTGCTGGATCTTGTCCAGGGTGGCATCGGCCTGGGCCAGGCCGCTGGCGGCCAGGGTAGTGCTGGCGAGCAACATGGCGAACAGCCCGCGACGGGCAACGGTGGACAGCGACATGGTGAGATTCCTCATCCCGGCAGCCGGAACACCCGGCCAATGAGGGCGCATCCTAGAAAGTCGCCAGGGCGAGGGGAAATTCAAATAACGACTAACGTTATAACTTACCGGTTATAGCCATTAAAAAATCCGGTTATAAGCCAGTAAATAAAGGCTTTCATTGTTGAAACATTCCACAAGCACCGACAAACACATAACAACCCTTTATGCTTTAGCACTACCCCGTGATGTAACACGTGGGAGCGGGCTTGCCCCGCGATAGCGAGCCAAAACCACCACAGGCCCCACTCAATGACTGAACCCGCCCTGGACCTTGAGCTGTTACGCACCTTTGTGGCCATCGCCGACCACCCAAGCTTTGCCGAAGCCGGCCGCCATCTGGCGCGCACCCAGGCCTCGGTGAGCCAGCACATGCAGCGCCTGGAGCAACAGGTGGGCGTAGCGCTGTTGCGCAAGCAAGGCCGCCACAAGTCGCTGACCGATGCTGGCCGGCAACTGCTGCGCCATGCCCGGCAAATGCTCGCGCTAAACGACGAAGCCCTGGCCGGCCTGCGCCAGGACGGGCCAAGCGGCGTGTTGCGGATCGGCTCGCCGCACGACATCGCCGACACCATCCTGCCTCCGCTGCTCAGCCATATCGCCCGCTCGGCGCCCAAGTTGCGCCTGGAGATCGACGTCGGTCGTAGCCCGTTCCTGATGGACGACCTGCAACGCGGCAAGATCGACATGGTCATCTCGACCCGCACAGCGCCTGGGCTTGAGGGTTTTGCCTTGCGCACTTCGCCGGTGTGGTGGGTTTGCGCAGCGCAGTACCAGCACCTGCCCGGCGAGCCTCTGCCACTGGTGCTGGTGGATGAGCCCAGCCTGTATCGCAAGCTTGCACTAGAGGCGCTGGAGCAGGCCGGCATCGCCTGGCGCCAGGCCTATCTGGCGTCCAATCTGATTGGCGTCAAGGCGGCGGTACGCGCAGGCCTGGGCATCACTGCGCGCAGCCAGGAAATGGTCGGTCCGGACATGCGCGTACTCGGGCAGAGCGATGGCCTGCCGCCGCTGCCGGACGTTACCTATCATTTATGGGTGCGGGCAAATACGGTCAACCCGCTGGTGCGCAAGGCCTATATGATGTTACGGGGCAGCGCTGGGATCTGAATGGATCTGGATGAAGCATCAGAAGGTATCGACCGACTATTCATTTATTCCAAAAATGAATTAATAAATGTAAATCAAGTATTTCAGATTATAAAAAATCATCCTTACTCTCAACTCATGGTCGTCCAGACAAGGAATCCCCATGAGCCAAGCTGCCACCGTCATCAACTTCAGCCTGTACCGCAAACGCAAGTTGGCCCAGCAACAAGGTCGCCTACTTTGGGTAATGTACGCACACCAGGCCGGCTTTGCGGCGCATCCGGCAAGCGCCGATCTCAACACGACTAAAGCCCCGCGCCAGGCATGAGCGTCATGAACACACCCAAGCGTTTCCTGGTCACGTCCGAAGAGGCACAGCTCTCCCTGCCTGAAGCCAGCGCTGAAGAGGATGACGATATCGCCCCTAGGGTGGCCAATAATCTTCGGCGCCTGCGCTCCAAACGCCACTTGTCCCTTGATGCCCTGGGTCGTGCCAGCGGGGTCAGCCGGGCAATGCTGGCGCAGATAGAGTCAGGGCGCAGCGTGCCGTCGATTCGCGTGCTGTGCAAGATTGCCTGTGGGCTTAAGGTGTCAGTGGCGGCATTTCTCGATCAGCGCGAATGCGCCGGGGTGACGCTATTGCCAGCGCGCGAAAGCAAGCGTCTGGTCAGTGCAACGGGGGCCTTCGTCAGCCGTGCGCTGTATCCGGTGGATGTAGCGCATCAAAACGAATTTTACGAGTTGCGGATCAGTCCGCTGGGTGAGGAGCATTCCGCCGGACATGGCCCGGGGGTGCGGGAGAACCTGGTGGTGGCCCAGGGGGCGCTGGAGATCAGTGTCAATGACGAGCGCTTCCTGCTGTCGACCGGCGATTCCATCGTCTTCTACGCCGACCAGCCCCACCGCTATCGCAATCCGGTGGACAGCGAAGCGGTGGCATACCTGGTGGTGAGCCATCCCGAAAGCCGGGACTGAGTCACCCGCGCATCAGCAGGTGCAGCACATCATCGGCATGCCGTTGCAGCTCATCATCATCGGCATGCTGCAGTCGTTCATCATCTTCGTCATCAGCATGCAGCAGCTGTTCATCATCTCCAGGCTCATGCCGGCCATCGGCATCATCTTACAGGTCATGCCGTCGGCCATGACGGTGCATTCCATCATGCATTTCATCATCGGCATGATCATGCCGTTCATGGGCATCATCGGCATGGTCATCTGATTGCAGCCCATCAGCATCAGGTTGCCGCACTGCATCATCATCGGCATGCCGCAGTTCATCATCATCTGCATCATTTCCGCGCTGTTGCGAAACATCGCCATGTCCATGCCGGCGGCTGGCTTCATGGTGCACATCAGGCCGTCGTCGACCATCTTGCAGGTCATTGTGGCCATCATCATCGGCGTGCCGGGCATTGGCATCATCGGCATGGTGGCGTTCATCATCGGCATCTGCATTGCGTTCATCATGGTGAAGTCCTTGTTCAAAGTGACGAGAGGAGATGGATGCGGATTCTAGGGATCGGCGGCGAGGCGGCAAGATGGCGGAAAAACAGCGGCTGGCGGTGCGGCGACACGCAAACCGGGCGTTTTGGCAATTTCATCCGGTGCAATGATGACGATCTGTATAACATTGCAGCTAGAAATGGCATCGAGACTCGGAAAACGACGCAATGGATATCGCCAGATGATCCATGCTCATAATCGCCATGCATATTCATTCTAAGCCGCCGTGAAATAATCGCCGGTGACGGCTCTTCACCCACTGGCGGATCACGGCTAACCTTGGCGACCGGTCTTTTGGAATCCCCTGTCACGATGGAAATCTCTGCCTCTCAATCTGCGGCCAACGGCAAGGACAACGCTGGCGGACGCGTCCAGGTCATCGACCGCTCGATCGTCCTCCTGCGTGCCCTCGCCAACCTCAAGCATGGTGCCAGCGCCCTGGACCTGGCACGACAGACCGGCATCGAACGCTCCACCATCCACCGCCTGCTCAAGACCCTCACCTATTGGGGCCTGATCGAATCCCGCGGGGCCACCTACCATATCGGCCCGGAAAGCCTGATCTATTCCGCCGCCTACCTGAACCGCCTGAACCTGCGCCGCCTGGCCCTGCCCTATGCAATCGAATTGCAGCGGGTGATCGGCGAGCGGCCGGCGATCGTCTCGCTGTCGGTGCCGGTAGGGGACCAGGTGGTGCTGATCGAGCGCATGTGGACGCCGGTCACGCCGTTGAATGTGATCGTAGACCTGGCGGATCAGTTTCCGATCGAGGGCAGCCCCAGCGGGCGGGCGGTGCTGGCGACCTACAGCGAGGCGATGGCGCTGGGGGTGCTCGGGGAAGAGCGCTATGCCAAGGCGCTGCCAGGGTTGCAGTTAATTCACAGCCAGCAGGACTTCGCATTCGGGCATGGCGAGTTCAAGCCGGGGCTGTCGTCGGTGGCGTTTCCGATCCGGGTCGCGGGCGGGCAGGCGCTGGGAGCGGTGGTGGTGGCCGGACTGGATATGGAGGAAGAGACCCATCCGGGGTCAGCGCTGGCAGCCCATGTGCGGCGGGCTTGCGAGGGGATTGCGGCACAGCTCGGGAATCTCTAGAGACCTAACTGGCCCCATCGCTGGCAAGCCAGCGATGGGGCCGATAGATCAACGCATGCCAGCCCCCAGCATTGCCAACAACCGGTTGCGCTGCACCTTCCCATAATGCGAGCGCGGCAGTTCCTCGATGAGGTCCACCTGCCTCGGCACCTTGTAGCGTGATAGCAAACCGCGACAGTGCTCCAGAAGCTCCTCCACCGTCACCACAGCACCAGGCTCCAGCACCACCGCCGCGCACACCTGCTCCCCCCACTCCAGGTCCGCCCTGCCGAACACATGGGCCTCGCGCACCGCGGCATGGCCGAGCAATGCCTGCTCCACCTCGCCCGGCTGCACCGATTTGCCGCCGCTGCGGATGATGTCCTTGCAGCGCCCGAGCACTTCCAGCAGCCCGTCAGGGCGGATTCGTCCCAGGTCGCCACTGCGCAACCAGCCGTCCACCAGCACCTCGCCGGTCAGACCCGGCTGCTGCCAGTAGCCGGCCATCAGCTGCGGCCCGGCCAGCAGGATCTCGCCGATACCGCGCTCATCCACCCGGTCGATCATTACCGCTGCCGAGAACAGCGACCGCCCGACCACGCCTTCGGCGCTTTCCCCGGCACCACGCAGTGCAGCCATCTGCCCGGCAGGCAGATAGCAACTCCACGGCGCCTCGGTCATGCCATAAAGCACCGCAATCCGCCCGCCGAACAGGCTGAACGAGCCCTCGAGCACTTCACCGGTCAAGGCTGCGGCCCCGATATCAAGGCTCTTGAACCAGGACAGATCCGCCGGCGCACTACCGCTCTCGCGCAATAAGCGCAGCAACTGGGTCGGCACCAGCGAACTGAACGCCACCCGATACTCACGCAGCGAATCCAGGAACAACCTGCTGTCGAACCGCCCTCCCAGCACCACCTCGCCACCGGCAAGCAAATGCGCCAGTACCGCCACCGCCGCGATCGGCCACAGCGGCCGCACATTCAGCAGCACATCCCCCGGCAGCGCACCACGCCCCATGACCACGTTCTGCAATACCGCGCAGAGGCTGGCGTGCCGGTGCATCACCGCCTTGGGCACGCCGGTGGTGCCACCGGTGTAGTTGAGTGACGCCAAGGACTGTGCCGGCCGGGCAGCACGGACAGGCAACGGCGACGGTGAACCGACCGTCAGCGAAGCCAGGTGCCGACACTCGATGCCCTCCCCGCGCAACGCCTCGGCCACCTCTGCATACGCCGAGGAAAACAGCAGCAACGCAGCCCCGGCATCGCGCAACTGGGCCAGCAATTCGCCCTGGGACAACGCCGGATCCAGCGGCACCCGCACCCGTCCATTGGCCATGCAGCCATAATCGGCGATCAGGTAATCGACACTGGCATCGGCCAGCAGCGCCACCCGTGCCCCAGGCTCGACACCCAGCTCATCCAGCGCCACGCCGAACGCCGTCAGCGCCTGGTCCAGTTGGGCGAAGGACAAGCGCCGCCCGGTAGCCGGCTCGTGCAGCGCCGACGCCTGCGGCCATTTGCGCGCCGCCTGGCCCAACAGGGTACTGATATCCATGCTCACCACCCGCTCAGGACGATACGTCCGCTGACCTGCCGCGACTCCAGCAAGGCATGGGCTTCAGCCGCCTGCGGGAAGGGCATGACCCGATCGATCAACGGCCGCACCTGCCCGCCATGGATCAGCGCCAGCGCCGTGCGCAACTGCTCCAGGGTCGCACTGCCCGAGCCTTGCAGCTTCAACCGGCGCCCGATCAGCAGCCCCGGATTCACCGGCACGCTGCCCGGCTCGACATTGCCCAGCACCACCACGCGACCGCCCAGGGTCATGCTGCGCAGGGTGTCTTCAAGGGTATGCCCGAGGTTTTCCATGGCCACATCGACGCCACGCTTGCCGGTGAGCTTCCACACCTCGGCGCTATAGCTGCCGGCAGCGACCACCACCTCATGGGCCCCGAGCTCATGCAGGAACTCGCGCTTGGCGTCACTGCCGGTCACCGCGATCACCCGCGCGCCCAGGGCCCGGGCCAGCTGGATCTGGTGCGCCCCCAGCCCGCCACTGGCGCCATTGATCAGCACCGTTTCCCCCGGCTGCAATCCGGCCTCGCCATACAGGGCGCGAACGCTAGTAGCGATCGGGCAGGATGCCAGCGCCGCCAGGCTGTAATCCAGCCCCTCGGGCAGTTCGACGGCGGAAATCGCCGGAATCCGCAGGTACTCGGCATACGCCCCCTCGGTATCCACCGACGGCAATCCCAGCGCCCGGCACAGGTCCTGGCGCCCGCGCAGGCAATCCCGGCATTGCCCGCAGAAGCGCCGCTGATAGACCACCACCCGCGCCCCGACCTTCAGTTGCAACACGCCAGCGCCCACCTCGACCACCTCCCCGGCCACCTCGTGCCCCAGCACCACCCCGGTATGGGCGCCGGGCAATTGCCCGGCACGGTGCAGCAGATCGTGGTGACAAACCCCGGCGGCACGCACCCGCACCAGCACTTCACCCGGCCCGGCCTGAGGCGTGGGCACCTCTTCCAGTAGCAGTTGCTCCGGCCCGCCAAAGGCTTTCAGTACTATCGCTTTCATTTTTTATAACCAATAGTGAGGAACACAAAACATGTTCGTATAACAAACATGTTGTTTGCATTATGAACATCCTTTAAGTTTTCCCCACTTCGACGCGATGCCGCAAGAGGCAAAACGTCTTTCTTTCCCCCGCAGCGAAAAACCGTGATGACAGTCGACTATCAATCCCTTGGCGATGGCGTGGTGCAGATCACCCTGAACCGCCCCGAGCGTCTCAATGCCCTGGATGGCCAGGCCAAGCGCGAGCTGGCCGAGGCCTGGGCACGTGCCGCCGCAGACAGCGAAGCCCGCGCCATCGTCTTGCGCGGCGCTGGCGACAAGGCGTTCTGCGCCGGCTCCGACCTCAAGGAAATCCAGGCCACCGGCGAGGCCGTGGCCAGCGCCCTGCTCGCCCGCGCCCTGCCGGATGTCGGCCTCGACCTGAACAAGCCGGTGGTCGCCGCCTTGCACGGCCACACCCTGGGCCTGGGCATCAGCCTCGCGATTCACTGCGACTTCCGCATCGCCCGCCCGGACACCCGCTTCAGCTTCCCGGAAGTGCGCCACGGCATGCTCTCCGGCTTCAGCGCGATCACCCTGCCCAGCCTGATCGGTGAAGCGGCGGCCCTGGACATCATGCTCAGCGCCCGCAGCTTCGATGCCGAAGAGGCCCTGGCCCTGGGCCTGATCAACCGTATCGCGCAGGACCCGCACGCCGCCGCCCTCGAACTGGCGACGCAACTGGCCGGCCATTCGGCCAAGGCCATGGAATGGAGCAAGACCCTGCTGCTGGCCGACCGCAAACGGCGCCTGCAACAACACATGGCGCTGGTCGACCAGGCCCGACAGGACGTCATGCTGTACCGATAACTAAAAGCCCAACACTTGAAAGCCTCGCCAGTACTGTCAGGAACACCCACCACCAGGAATGGATAGCGGCCCCCGAACCCGGAGCCTCACCATGTCTCGCCCCAATGTTTTCCAGCCCAGGCGCAACCTGCTTACCGCAGGCATCCTCGGCTTGTGCGTTACGCAACTGGCCAGTGCAGCCGACACCGGCAACAGCGATGCCGCCTTGCAGACCGTCGTGGTTACCGGCGCCCGTGACAGTGGCCGTACCGTGGCCAACAGCCTGGCACCGATCGATGTGATCAGCGCCGACGACCTGGCCCGCTCTGGCAAGCAAAACCTGCGCGATGCCCTCGCGGCCAGCGTGCCCTCCTACACCAATGCCGCCGGCTTCACCGGCGGCACCGGCCTGTCGGTAAAATCGGCGACCCTGCGCGGCCTGGGTGGCAACCATGTACTGGTGCTGGTCAATGGCAAGCGCCGGCACAACACGTCGCTGATCTTCGTGCAGACCGCCGCCACGTCCAGCGGGCAATCCCCGGCCGACCTCGACCTGATCCCGGTGAGCGCCGTAGACCATATCGAAGTCCTGCGTGACGGCGCTGCCGCCCAATACGGCTCGGATGCCATCGCCGGGGTGATCAACATCATCCTCAAGCACAACGACTCGGGGGGCGACGCCAGTGCACTGTACGGCCAGTACGAGAACCGTATCGGCGGCAAGGGCAACTTCGGCGCCCGCGGCCAAGGGCAGATCAACCAGGGCTTTGCCTTGCCCAACGACGGCTTTTTCAGCCTCAGCGCCGATATCGGCATCCAGGAAAGCTCCAACGTCGCCGGCGCCGTGCCGGACCGTACGCGCATCTACTTCCCGGTAAACGGCGGCGCCGACCCGCGCGAGAACAGCGAAAGCCGCTATCGCCAGCAGCTCGGCCAGCCCCGCTCGCAAACCTACAACTTCGCTTACAACGCTGAGCTGCCGCTGAACGACCAGGTCAGCCTGTATTCCTTCTCCACCCTCAGCCACCGCAACTCCACCAGCTGGGGCACCTACCGCACCGCCAACTCGCCGCAGAACATCGTCTCGGTGTACCCGGACGGTTTCTCGCCGCGCTTCGTGGTGGAGGAGGATGACTTCCAGACCGTGATCGGCCTGCGCAACGAGGACGTGCTGGGCTGGAAGCTGGACCTGAGCACCAGCTACGGCTACAACGACGCCAACACCCGCAACGAGAAGTCGCTGAACCCGTCCCTGGGCCCGGACAGCCCGCGCAACATGGACGGCGGGCACCTGATCGCCAGCCAGTGGACCAACAACCTCGACCTGACCCGGGCCTTCGATACCGGGCTGTTCGCCAAACCGCTGAACGTCTCCACCGGCCTGGAATTCCGCCGCGACGGCTTCGAGATCGAGGATGGCGAGTACGCCTCCTATGCCGACGGCGGCTACGTGTTCCCCGCCGGCCACCCGCTCGCCGGCCAGCGCCCGAACCCTGGTGCCCCGGGCCTGGTGGGCTTCACCCCGGCCGATGCGCACAACTATTCGCGGACCAACACCGCCGGCTATATCGACCTGAGCCAGAGCCTCACCGAGCAATGGGACGTCAGCCTGGCCGGCCGCTTCGAGCACTACAGCGACTTCGGCGACACCGCCAGCGGCAAGTTCTCCACCCGCTACGCCTTCACCCCGCAGTTCGCCGTGCGCGGCACCATCAGCAACGGCTTCCGCGCACCGTCGCTGCAACAGCAGTACTACTCGTCGTCGCTGACCGCGTGGCGCACCAGCCCGTTGACCGGGGTGCTGGAACAAGCAACCACGCGCTATGTGACGGTAGACGATGCTGCCGGGCAGGCACTCGGCGCCAAGCAGCTCAAGCCTGAAAAGTCGATGAACTACAGCCTCGGCTTCGTCGCCACGCCGACCGAGAACCTCAACGTCACCGTCGACCTGTACCAGATCGACATCAAGGATCGCATCCTGCAGACCAGCAACCTGCAAGGCACCGCCGTCTCCAACCTCCTCGCCGCCAACGGCCTGGACCCGAACCAGATCGTTTCGTACTTCGGCAACCTGGCCGACACCCGCACCCGCGGCATCGACCTGGTCGCCGACTACCGCTACGACCTCGGCGAGTACGGCAAGACCAAGTGGACCCTGCTGAGCAACCAGAGCCTGCAGACCATCGAGAAGATCAAGGAACCCGATGCCCTCGCCGGTACCGGCGTAACCGCCGTCGGCCGCGACCGCCAGGGCAACCTGACCACGGCCTATCCGAAGAACGTCACCTCGCTGACCGCCGCCTGGCAACTGGGCGACTTCGACGTGACCCTCAAGGGCACCCGCTACTCCAAGGTCACCGGACGCAACCAGATCTCCGCCAGCCGCGACGAGGAAATCCGCCCGGCCTTCATCACCGACCTGAGCCTGGGCTACTGGCTGAGCGACTCGGTGAAGGTCACCGTCGGCGGGGAAAACATCTTCGACCGCCGGCCGCAGCAGCTCAACGCCGAAGCCAAGCGCTTCTACTTCTTCCCCACCGACGACCCGACCTACAGTTGGTACTCGCCGTACGGGCTGGAAGGCGCGTACTTCTTCGGCAAAGTCGACGTGAGCTGGTAATCCGCGATGAGCAGCCTGTCCGCAACCCCTGACGCCGTGCCAGCCGTCGCATTCGACCAGCGCCTGTACCGCAAGCTGGCCTGGCGCATCATGCCGTTCCTGTTCCTGTGCTTCGTGCTCAACTGGCTGGACCGGGTCAACATCAGCTTCGCCCACCTGCAGTTCAAGGCCGACCTGAATATCAGCGACGACACCTTCGGCATCATCGTCGGGGTGTTCTCCATCGGCTACCTGCTGTTCGAGATCCCCAGCAACCTGCTGCTGGAGAAGTTCGGGGCGAAGAAGACCATGACCCGGATCATGATCCTCTGGGGCCTGGTCACCATCGCCACCGCCTTCGCCCAGACCCCGGCGCAGTTCTATGTGCTGCGGGTGCTGCTGGGGGCGGCCGAGGCCGGGTTCTTCCCGGGGGTGATCCTGTACCTGACCTACTGGTTCCCGGCGGCCTACCGGGCGCGCATCACCTCGCGCTTCATCATGGCCATCGCCGTGTGCGGCATCGTCGGCGGGCCGTTGTCGACCTGGATCATGGGGCACTTCGGCGGCGTGGGCGGGTTCAGCGGCTGGCAATGGCTGTTCGTGCTCACCGGCATCCCGCCGGTGCTGGCCGGGCTGTTCGCCTGGTACTGGCTGGACGACAAGCCGGCCAAGGCGACATGGCTGAGCGACGCGGAGAAGCTAGCCATCGAGCAGGCCCTGGCGGACGAGAAGGCCAAGCGCAAGCCGGGCGGTCACCAGCGCTTCGTCGAGGCACTGAAGGACCGCAAGGTCTGGTTCATCACCCTGGCCTACTGCCTGACCATCATGTGCACCGGCAACGTCACCAATATCTGGGCGCCGTCGATCATCCGCGATTCGGGGGTGAGCAACCTTGGCCAGCTCGGCCTGTTCTCGGCCCTGCCCTATGTGGTCGGGGTCGGCGTGATGCTCTGGGCCTGCCGGCATTCCGACCTGCATCAGGAGCGCCGTTGGCACTTCGCCCTGGGCGGGCTGACCGCAGCGCTGGCCATGACCCTGCTGCCCAAGCTGATCGCCGGGCCTTGGTCGGCCATCGCCCTGCTGACCCTGATGACCAGCGGCTACCTGGTGGCAACGGCGGTGTTCTGGACCATCCCCACCTATTACCTCTCCGACCGCGCCCGGGCCGCCGGCCTGGCGCTGGTCAACTGCTGCGGGCAGATCAGCAGCCTGCTGACGCCGATCATGATCGGCAGCATCAAGACCAACACGGGCGATATCAGCCTGGCGCTGTACATCGTCGCGGGGCTCGTCACCTGCGGCACCCTGATCCTTTTGCTCGGCGTTCCGCGCCAGGCCTTGCGCGATGCACCCTGATCCCTTTTTCGAGACATGCCCATGACCGATTACCTGGCACTGGCCAATGAACTGGCCACCCATATCCAACCCGGCGCCGCCGAGCGCGATGCCCGGCGCATCCTGCCCCATGAGCAACTGGACCTGATCCGCGAGTCCGGCCTGGGTGCCGCCCGCGTCCCTGTCGAACTGGGTGGCGGCGATGTCAGCCAGCTCGACGTCGCGCGGATCTTCATCACCCTGGCCAAGGCCGACCCGAGCGTGGCCCAGGCGCTGTTCCCGCATTTCGCCACGGTGGAACACCTGCGCCTGATCGCCACTGACGACCAGCAGCGCCACTACCTCGGGGCCTTTGCCGAACGGCAACTGTCCTCGGGCGCGATTGCCGAGCGCAGCGGCAAGTTTCGCGGCGAGATCCATACCCGCCTGGCGCGCGACGGCGATCGCCTGGTGCTCAACGGCAGCAAGTTCTACAGCACCGGCTGCCTGTTCGCCGACCTGCTGAAGATCCAGGCGGTGGACGAGGCCGGCAATGCGGTGTACGTCATGCTCCCGGCCAACACCCCCGGCATCACCCTGCTGGACGACTGGGACGGCATGGGCCAGCGCATCACGGCCAGCGGCACCACCCTGCTCCAGGATGTGCCGGTACTGCCCGAGCAGGTCATTCCCCTCGCCCAGTGGTACCAGCGGCGCAACTACATCGGGGCCAGCGCCCAGCTGATCCACTGCGCCATCGATATCGGCATCGGCCTGGCGGCGCTGGACGATGCCGTGGAATGGTCACGTACCGGGGCGCGGCCGGTGCGGGAAAGCGGGGTCGACCAGGCGCGCAACGACCCGTACATCCTGCATACCGTGGGTGATCTGGCGGCGGCGATCCATGGCGCCGAGGCGCTGGTGGAAAAGGCCGCGCTGACTGTCGATCTGGCCGCTCGCACCCAGTTGCAGGGCTTGCTGGAAGGTGAAGCACTCGACGCCCTGCTCGCCCGTTCCTCCATCGCCGTGGCCGAAGCCAAGATCGCCTCGACCCGCGCCGCCCTGCATGTCTGCGAACGGCTCTACGAAGTCGGCGGCGCGGCCACCACCCAGTCGCGCTACAACTTCGACCGCCACTGGCGCAACGCCCGTACCCATACCACCCACGACGCGGTGGCCTACAAGTACAAGGCCATCGGCGACTACCTGGTGAACGGCAACTATCCGCCGATCGCCTTCACCTACTGAGGAGCCGGGATGCTGCCGTTTCGTCTTGCGGGGATCGCATTTTTACTGGTGTCGGGAACCGTTGCCGCCGAGGATTGGGGCGATCTGGATGCGCGGATCGCCAAGGCCTTGCCCGGGGTGATCGAGCTCCGCCACCAGATCCATCAGCACCCTGAACTGGGCAACCGCGAAGTGCAGACCGCCGAGCGTATTGCCCATCGCCTGCGCGAGCTGGGGCTGGAGGTGCAGACCGGGATCGCCCATACCGGCGTGGTCGGTATCCTGCGCGGCGGCAAGCCGGGGCCGGTGGTGGCGATCCGCGCCGAGCTGGATGCCCTGCCACTGACCGAGCAGACCGGCCTGCCCTATGCCTCCAGCGTGCGCACCAAGGACGAAGGTGGTGATTTCCGCACCCGGGGCAAGGAGGTCGGGGTGATGCATGCCTGCGGGCATGATGCCCATATGGCCATAGCCCTGGGCGTGGCCGAGGTGCTGGCCGCGCGTCGCGACGAATTGCCGGGCACGTTGAAGCTGATCTTCCAGCCCGCCGAGGAAGGCCCGCCACTGGGCGAATCCGGTGGGGCGAAGCAGATGATCGAAGAAGGCGTGCTGCAAAACCCGGCGCCGGCGGTGATTTTCGGGATTCATGTCACGGCTGGCAGCTCCGGTGGTTTCACCTTGAGCCGCACCCGCACCACGGCGGCGGCGGACACCTTCGTCGCCCGGATCAAGGGCCGCCAGACCCATGCCGCCTTCCCCTGGACCGGCATCGACCCGGTGCCGGTGGCGGCGCAGACGATCCTCGCCTGGCAGACCATTCCCAGCCGCCAGTCGAACCTCAGCGTGTTGCCGGCGCCGGTGATTTCCGTGGGGCGGATCGAGGCGGGCGACCGGCACAACATCATTCCTGCCGAAGTGCGCCTGGAAGGCTCGATCAGGACGGTCAGCGACGAGCAGCGCGAGGATGTGCTGGAACGGATGCGCCGGACCGCGGAAAAGATCGCCGAAGCGTCCGGGGCCAGAGCCGAAGTGGACTATCTGCCAAGCAACTACCGCGCCGGTTATAACGACACGGCGCTGGTGGACCGCTTGCTCCCGGTGCTGGAGCAGGTGTCGACCGTGCCGGTGAAGGTGGACAGCGGGACCTATGGTGCGGATGACTTCGCCGAGTATGCGCGGCTGGTTCCGGCGATCTTCATGCGCATGGGAGTGACGCCGAAGGCGCTGGCGGACAAGCCGGTTTGGCCGACCCATTCGCCGGGGTTTCAGGTGGATGACGGGGCGCTGGCGGTAGGGATCCGGGGCCTACTCAGGGTTACATTAACTTATATGAAACAGCAGTGACTATAAAAAACACCAAAACATATGCTCGGATTGGCTATCTGCGCCATTTAGACGCCACCCGTACCACGAGACGAACATCATATCAATAACGTGAGAATCAACCTAAACCGGATCAAAATTTCGCATGCAACAATTCATGCCCAGCAAATCTAAGCTTAGTCTAATACATTACACCGCTCCTTGAACCTTAAAGATAATTTAATGTCTTTGACTCCATACCTATGACATACCCACTTCTCCTCGCACCGAGAAGAGTCATGTATGGGGTAGCGCAATTATTTCATGGAAGAGCTGCGAGGTTCAAGGTGATGGCCTCTAAAAATTACTACAACCCCCTTGACGCGGCTATTCTTTGGAGCAACTTGCAGGAGTATTACGTGCAAATAACCGAGTTGTCGCCCCACACTCCTCACGAACTAAAAAAGCATTTTCCTCAATGGCCAGATCTACAAATATATACCGAACGAATATATGACGCCGTAGCACGCCAAGAACTACCAGCCAGTTATCTTGGACAGCCTTTAGAGCGTTTTGATGAAAGTACAAAGCCCTACATAACTATCCGGCATTCCGACTTCCGAATCTGGATTGAAAAATTCTATCCGGACGATAAGCCAGCATTCCTCTCCACTAGTTCCGATAAGCATGCAACATGTATTTCACTAGCAACATTCCTAACGCAAAAAGCCCACCTTGACTTCGCATTAAACGAACTTGAGATTCTACGACGCCATTTAGCATCACTTGAACAAGAGATCTCCCCCCACAGAAAGCCGAATAAAAATAGCGCAAGATCCCATAGCGAGACAAACACTATACGCGACACTGACCCCGCGATACTTTATAGAATAATTGGCTCACTTCTAGCCGTATGCGTGGGCAAGTCTAAAAATGGCCGAGTGCAGTCCATTTATAAAAACCAGGCAGCTTTAGTCGATGCGATCACGTTAGAGTTCGCTCAAACGCCAGGTCTCAGTAAGCGAACCCTTGATCGGAAATTTGCCGAGGCTCGGCGTCATCTCGATCAAGCCTTGCGGCAATAAAACCGCATTGCCAGGCCATATTCGCCATTGCCTGGCAATGATTTCTATCTCGGTGCCGGCTTCACTCGGGGGGACATCCCAGCACACGCCACCCGGCGCTAAGGAGTGACATCATGCAACCCACCAGCCTTGCCCCTCTGCCAGCCGACCGCCACATCATGCGTCGCGATGAAGTGGAGCAGAAAACCGGCTTCAAACGCTCGCACATCTACAACCTGATGAAGGCCGGCCAGTTTCCTCAATGCCGGCGCATCGGCACACGTGCCGTCGGCTGGGACTCAATGGAAATCGAACAGTGGGTCCATGACCGACTGTCCATGAGGGACTGACCATGAACGTCCTCTCGCTGATCTCGACCAAGGGCGGCGCGGGCAAGACCACTATCGCCGCCAACCTGGGCGGTGTGCTCGCGGATGCCGGCCTCCGCGTCCTGCTGCTGGACTTGGACAGCCAACCGACACTGTCCAGCTACTTCGCCCTGGAAGAGCCCAGGGAGGCTGGCAGCTATGAACTCATTGCCCAGCGGATGACGGCGCCCGACCTTGTGATCTCTACCACCGTGATCCAGCACCTCGACCTAATCGTCTCGAATGATCGCGCCGGACACATCAGCACGCTGCTGCTCCACGCGGCCGATGGCCGTCTGCGCCTGCGCAACCTGCTGCCCGCCTTCGAAGATCACTATGATGTGGTGATCATCGATACCCAAGGCGCGCGCAGCGTGGTCGTGGAGATGGTCATTCTCGCCTCTGACTGTGCATTGTGTCCGGTGCCACCGGAAATGCTTGCCGCGCGCGAGCTGCGCCGGGGCACGCTGGGCCTGGTTGAAGAGATGGAGCCCTACCGCTACTTGGGCGTTGCCCTGCCGTCGGTAAAGTTGCTGCTCAACCAAGTCAACGCCAATCGCCGCGATACGCGCTTGATTATGCAGAGCCTGCAAGCCTCTTTCCGGGCTGATCCTCATGTCGGTATCTGCAGCATGGTGATCCCCGACCGCGTGGCCTATCCCAATGCTGCCTCACTCGGTCTACCTGTGCATCGCGTGGAGGCCTCTGCTCCGCACGGCAGTCGTAGTCCCTGCGCCGCTGAGGTGATGCGCGGCTTAGCCAGCGAGCTGTTTCCGCAATGGGCTGAGCAGATCGGTGGTCTCGCCACGCCTACGCCTTGCCACCCGGCCACTGCCGAGCGCAGGATCCGTCGCGGCGGATCGGAGGATGAGTGATGAAGCCGCCGACCTCCGAACACATTTCGCGTCAACTGCAGCAAGCGCACTTTCCGCAAACCTATAGCCGTGACCTCGCAGCGGCCCCCGCCGGCGACACACCGATGGTGGTCAGCCTTGAGCAACTGCGGCCATACGAGCTAAACCCGCGTGTGGTTCGCAACCCGTTGTATGACGACATCAAGGCCTCGATCCGCGAGCGCGGCCTCGATCAACCACCCTCCATTACCCGCCGTCCCAATGAAGCGCACTTCATCATTCGCAACGGCGGTAACACCCGTCTGAGCATTCTTAACGAGCTGTGGCAGGAAACGCGCGAAGAGCGGTTCTTCCGTATCCATTGCCTGTTCCGCCCTTGGCAATCGGAAGCGCATGCCTTACTTGGGCACCTGGCCGAGAGTGACCTGCACGGCCAGTTGACGTTTATCGAGCGGGCCCTCGCGGTCGCGAAGCTGCAGGATATGTTTCAGCACGCCGATACCCACCTCACCCAGCGCGAGCTCGCAACGCGCTTGAGTGAAGGTGGCTATCCCATCTCGCAGTCACACATCAGCCGCATGTTCGACGCGCTCGAGCACCTGCTACCCGTTATCCCGCAGGTGCTGTACGCGGGGTTGGGCAAACCCGCCATCGGACGCCTCATCAGCTTGCGACGACGGGCGGAGGCGATCTGGAACCAGTACCTCGGCAGCCCCGACCAGTTCCCGCTGCTGTGGTTTGAAGTGCTGTCAGCGTTCGACGGTGAAAAGCCCGAGCTGGATCAGGGTGAGCTGCAGGACGAATTGATTGCCAGGATGGCAGTGAGCCTGGAGCAGACACCTCGGCTACTGGCTCTAGAGCTGCACCAGGGGCATCGTCCTTCACGGCCTCCAGCGGACAGCACCCATGTCCCTCCAAACAATCCAGCTGGCGAGCCTCCAGTACCGCCGTCGATACCGGAACATCCACCGGAGACGTCGACTGCGGGGTCAAAGCCTGAGCCAGAGCAAGCTGGTGAAACTCAACTGCCGCAGCAAGCTCCACGCTTACCCGGAATACGCCAGGCGCTGGGTGACGAGCCGTTGCCAAACAAGCCTCTGGAAGAATTCAAGGATGCTCGGATTCTGGTCGGCGCGGCACCACCAGCCCCAGCGTCACTGTACACAAGCAGCACCCTACGCGCGAGCTGCGCCGCCCTGGCCGCCGAACTTGCCGTCTACGCTGACGCTGGCGACATGGTCAGTCCGCTCGCGGACGACTTGGGCTTCACCCTTTCACCGGAGCATGGCGAGCGTTTCAACCCCCGGCAAACCGGTATCCAGCTGCTGCTCTCGGCCTTGCTACGCCTGCAGGACGACGTCACCTGGAAGGAACGCCAGCAGTTGCCGGCAGCGCTGTTTGGTCAGTTGCTGACCGGCGTCTACGACCTGCCTTTCACCGACCGCCCAGCCCTGACGGTGGGCCTTGAACGACTGCCTGATGCTCAGCTGGAGCAGCTGTTCACGCTGATTCGCCACGCCCGGCAGTTGATCGAACTGACGCTGTCGTCCACTCGATAACGTGAGGAGCCACCTGATGAGCACGACTTTCAATCTGTTGAACCATGCCATGTTGAACCAGGTGCTGCATGAGCTGCGTCATGGCCGCTTACAGCGCTGCAAGGCCCTGGGTCTGGCCGATGAGGACATCGAGGTGCTGCAGTCACTGCCGCCGGCCACCTTGTCTCACCTGGCGCACTCGTCGATCGCCTGGGTCGAAGTGAAGGTCGACATCACCGTGTTGCGCCGCCTGATCCTCCAGGCCGAGCGCGACGAACAGAGCGATCGCTTGATAAATCGTGCGCTCAAGCTCGGTGCGAGCTCCAACATCATGTACCGCTGCTTCGGCCTGGACCATTCGGAAACCGCGTTGCGCCGCCGTGTGCTGAAGATCGAGACGCACCGCGGTCGGCCGGTCCAGCTCAGTGAAGCGCAGGAGCATGCGGTGTGGAATCGCTGGAGCCAGTTGCGCACAGAGGATCCGGACAACGATCCGCTGGACACCATGATGATGCTGGCCGAGGAGCAACACATCAGCCTGACCCTAGTCTGGCAACAGGTCGAACTGTACGGAGGCACACCATGCTGAGCTTCTACGAGGTAGACTGGCAAGACGTGGTGCGTCAATGCTACGGCGCCCTTCGGCTCCGAAATGAATGGTACGCGGCGCGGGGGAAATTGGCTGTCTCTGCCGAGGAACCTGCGGTGCGGACGATCTATTACGGCGACAACAACCCGCTGCCGCAGACCTTGCTGCTTGACCACCGACTGACGCCACTGGAGCGCAATACCTGGCAGGTATTACACTGGCTGATCACCGAGCGTAAGGTCAAGACGCCACGGTACCAAGACCTGCAGCCCTACCTGGCGACCAGTCCCTGCGGCGCTCAGGCTTCCCGCGAAACCATCGCCCGAGCACTCAATGTCTTGCGCACCACTCGCTGGCTCAGCCTGGTGGAACGCTCACGTGATGCCAACGGTTGCCTGCGTGGGTGCGTCTACGTGCTGCACGGCGATCCGTTGACCGCAGCCGAGCAACTGGAGCTGGACAGCGACTATGCGGCGCTGCTGCGCCAGAACCTCTCACATGCCACCAAAGGTGTCCGAGACGTGACGCAGCATGTGATCGCGGAAATCCAGGCGGACCCGCAGGTGGCCCAGCTTGACAAGGACAGGCTCGGATCACTGCCGCCAGCCCAACAGCAAACGCTGCCGTTGATCAGCGAAGCAGCAGATTCACAGAGTTCCGAACCTAGTGCACATAGCCCCGTTCGGAATTATTCGGCTGGCGCAACCAATCCCGAACCCTGCGGCAATGCATCGGATTTGCCTGTGGTTCGGAATACCGACGCTGGCTGTACAGTACAGAAAAACCAAAGCAAAAAAAGTACGGTACTGGGGCAGGTGGAGTTCGGTCGAGCACGGTGGCCCGAAGATTTACCGCTGAACCCGAACGAGCGGCGCATGGCCTCCCAGGCAATGCGTCAGCTCGAACCGGAGCAGCAACAAGCGGTGATCAATGAAGCAGCGGTGCGCTGCGCCCGCGGTGAGATCCGAAAACCCGTCGCCTATCTGATGGGCTTGATCAAGCGCGCCTGCCAAGGCGAATTCACCCTGTGGGCCGCCCGTGCCGAGCAAGAGAAATCCTCAAACCCTCCTTCACGCCCAGCGAAGCCTGTGCCGGAGGAATCACCCCGCGAACGACCGAAGCGCAGCGGTCAGCGCACCGCCTCGCCACTTGCCCTCTCCTGCCTGGAGGAACTGAAACAACGTTGCCGGGGCATCACTGCAGCGACATAGGGCTGGAACTCGGTGGATTTAATGCCTATGCCATCGTTTCCAGGGACATCCACTCTCGGGAAAATGCGAGCAATCCACCTTCAGGTTGATCCGCATCGCCAGCCAAAGATCGGCCCATCGTCGGCGTCATTCCGACGGCGAGGTACTGGCGATGGTCGATCACTACCAACTCAACCTGGGCTCCCTGCGCAGCAGCATCACCCTGACCCTGCACACCCACCATGCGGCGCGGCTGTGGCAGGGGCGCAGCGGTCGCGATGGGGTACATCCGATCCTGGGCATGCCCGGTTACATCAGCGTCACCAACCTGCTCAAGCACGCCAGCAGCCAGGGTGATCCTTACGCGGACTGGTTCATGCTGCAACTGGAGGAAAAGCTGCTGCAGGCCAGGCTCGACATGGCCACGCTGACGCAGCAAATGAGCCGAGTGGAACGGGCTCTGCCCACGCAAGTCGATGTCGGCGACAACCTCAACATCCATCCCGTCACCCTGCCGCTGTTCATTGGCAGCCAGCTGGGCTTTCTCGCGATCTACCTGCTTACCGACTACGACACCTTGGTCCGGCGAGTGCTGCTTGCCCACCACACGGCGCTGATCGGCCGGGGCGACATGGAGTCCTGGATCGATGGCGGTGCGCATCTGCTGCGCAGCCTGTTTGGTCTGGCGCAGCGCTACCGCCTGGCCGGGGTGAGTCGGGACGACATGGCCGCCAACAATGCCCGTGCCCGTGAGGCCATCGACAAGTTCGGCATCCTGCCGCAGGACATTCTCGAAGGAACGCGTCGCTCCCAGTTCGCCCCACCGATCGCCCGTAGCCACGCGCGTTCCGAGCTCGAAAGCCCGAATCCGCCGGAAGCCGAGGAGCAGCCCACAGCCGAAACCCCGAACGACGGGGGTGAGGCATGACCCTGGCCGAAGCCATTGCCCGGCGTTTGTCAGCAGATGCCTATCGCGAGTTCGCACAGGGTGCCTCCCTAAAAGGCCTTTTAAAGCCTTTTAAGGGTAAGGGGGAACTGCAGCAGTTCGCCAATACGATCCTGCGCCTACGCACCCAGGTCGCCGAGTTGATGGCGGTGATGCTGGCGATCATGGCCCAGCCACCCTTCTCGTTGCTGGAGCTGCGCCTGGTCGTCCAGCACAGCGCGACGGGCACCGATTTCCTACGCTGGCGCAGCCCGGATTTTCTGCGCATGGGCGTGCAGGTGTGGCAGGAGACGGTGGTACAGCCTCGCCTACACCCGGAACTGCGGCAGGCGTTGTACCAGCTGGAGACCAACCGTGTGGTGCTGAACCTGCAGATGAGCAGCCTGCAGTCGCTGTATCGCCAGGCCATCACTGGTGCAAGCAAGCTCGAGGCTGCCGAGCTCACCCTTACCCGTTTCCCCACCGAGGAGTAACCCGCATGAGTACTTTGTTTGTTGGTGAAGGCAATATCGGCAGCGTTCCGGAGTATCAGGAGTTCAACACCAACCCCGATGAGCCGCGGCGATTGCTGCGGCTGAATGTCTATTTCGACAACCCGGTACCGCGTGAAGGCGGCTACGAGGATCGCGGCGGCTATTGGGCACCCGTAGAGCTGTGGAACCGCGACGCCGAACACTGGGCCACGCTGTACCAGAAGGGTATGCGCGTCCTGGTCGAGGGGCGCACGGTCAAGGAGGAGTGGGAAGACAGCGAGGACAACGCGCGCGTGACGTTCAAGGTGGAGGCGCGGCGCATCGGTATTCTGCCGCACCGCCTGGCCTCGGTAACCATGCGCGAGAAAGCCAGCGATAACGCCAGCACTTCGCGCAAGGGAGGTGGCAAGAAAGCACCACGCAAGTCCGGATAATTGCGTGGTACTCAATGGAATCGCCGCCTGCAGCGCGATATCACTGGAACCATGCAGGCAGCTCAGCGGGCAACACTGGGTGCTGCCGTTGGTTCATCCTCGCCGGGCACTCCTGCGCCGCTCATGTTCCAACATTTGCTTCACTTCCGCCAGGCACTGGTCAAGGGCAAGGAATGCCCGCCAGTGCAGCGGACTCTCCTGAACCCAGGCAATCAGCTGGGCGCGTGCCTGATCCTTGCCCGGTTCCAGATGGGTGGCCATGAACAGCTCATAAGCCTTGATCGCTAACGCATCCGCCTCAATCTGGTGGGTTCCGTGCAAGTTGCAGCCTCCGTCGTGACGGGTAAGTTATGCGCCTATTTTCGGTGTTACGCCTCATAGGGCTGTTAGTCAGCCTTTTGGGTCGTTCATATCCTTGAGGTGCTGTTCGACCATATAGGTCGAATCGGAGAGCGCCCCCATTGCCCATCAAAGAGCCTAGCCCACATCACATTGGTCGCCAGCTGGCGAAGTATCGTCGTGCCCGGCATTTGACCCAGGCGCAGGTCGGCGAGCACCTGCAGATCTCCGGCGAAGCGGTATCGCGCTTGGAGCGAGGCTTCGCTGAGCTCTCGGTGTCCAAGCTGCTGCAATTGGCCGACTTGTACGGCTGTCCTGCAGACGAGCTACTCCTGGCGATCAGCCCTCGGCCGCAGGACTTGGGCGTGCAGATAAACTCCATTATCAAGGAGCTCAATGAGGCCGATAAGCAGTTCGCCCTGGAGTTCCTGAAAGCGCTGGCGAAACACCTCGCGCAACGCAAGTAATACCCGCCAGTCGATATGAACGCGGCACCTTCAGCTTTATCCTGGCGCTTCGCGACCATTTCCCCACCCTGTCGGTACCCACCGAGAGGACCCGTGTATGCGCCTGTTCATCTGCGAGAAGCCATCCCAAGCCCGCGACATCGCCCGGGTGCTGCAGGCCAGCCGCAGCGGTGATGGCTGCTTGAAGGGCCAGAACCTTACCGTCACCTGGTGCGTCGGCCATCTGCTGGAAACCGCACCGCCTGAAACCTATGGCGATTACAAACGCTGGTCGCTGGACGATCTGCCGATCATTCCCAGCCGCTGGCAATTGGTGGCCAAGCCCAAGGTCGCTGGCCAGCTCAAGGTGATTAGCCAGCTGTTACATACATGCAGCGAAGTGGTGATCGCCACCGACGCCGACCGCGAGGGCGAGATGATTGCCCGGGAGGTTCTCGAGCGCTGTCAGTACCAGGGGCCGATTTTGCGCCTGTGGCTTTCCGCGCTGGATGAAGCGTCGATCCGTCGAGCCTTGGGCGCCTTGCGTCCGGGACAGCAGACCCTGCCGCTGTACCACTGTGCCCTCGCCCGCTCCCGTGCCGATTGGCTGGTCGGCATCAACCTGAGCCGGCTGTTCACCCTACTCGGTCGCCGCGCCGGTTTCGATGGCCTGCTACCAGTGGGGCGCGTGCAGACGCCCACCCTGCGCTTGGTGGTCGAGCGCGACCGAGCGATCGCGAGCTTTGTGACGCAGCCATTCTGGACCGTCGATGCGCACCTGGAACAGGACGGGATCCTTTTTCACGCGCGCTGGCAGCCCCCGGCCGAGGTCAGCGATACGGTTGGACGCTGTATCGACGAAACCGCCGCGCAGAAGGCGCTCAGGCGCCTCACCCAAGCCCGCAACGCGCAGATCGACAGCGTCGAGGTCGAGCGCGTGCGTGAAGGTCCACCGCTGCCATTCGACCTGGGTACACTGCAGGAGATTTGCTCGGCCAAGCTCGGGCTCGGTGCACAGGAGACCCTAGCCATCGCCCAGGCCCTGTATGAAACCCACAAGGCAACGACCTACCCGCGTAGCGACTGCGGCTATTTGCCGGAGAGCATGCTCGATGAGGTTCCAGGCGTGCTCCAGGCCCTGGTCGGCGCCGCGCCTACGTTGGGGGCGGTTCTCAAGGAAGTTGACCCCAGCCGCCGCTCACGCGCCTGGAACAGCAGCAAGATCACTGCGCACCACGGCATCATTCCTACTGCTGTAACCCTGGATTTGGCGCAGCTGTCCGAGCGCGAGCGGGCGGTTTACACGCTGATTCGCGCTCGCTATCTCGCGCAGTTCATGCCCGAGCATGAGTACCTGAAAACCCAGGCACTGCTGCACAATCAGGCAGACCAACTGGCGGCGCGCGGTAAACAGATCCTGGTCCGCGGCTGGAAGGCAGTGATCAACGAGGCCGATGGTAACGAGCCGGCCGAACAGGCGCAGCGATTGCCGACGTTGCGTGACTCCGCGACGGTGGCGCTGATCGACGCCACGCTCAACGCACAGCGCACACAACCGCCCAAGGCGTATACCGAAGGCACGCTGGTCAAAGCGATGAAGACCATCGCCAACCAGGTGGCCGATCCGCGCCTGAAGCAGAAGCTCAAGGACAGCTGCGGACTCGGTACCGAGGCCACCCGCGCAGCCATCATCCAGGGCCTGATCGACCACGGTTACCTGACCAAGACGAAACGCAGCCTGGCCGCCTCAGCCGCAGCGCATACCTTAATCGAAGCGGTGCCGCCAGAAGTAGCCGACCCGGTCATGACCGCGCTGTGGGAGCAGGCGCTAGACCGCATCGAATCGGGCCAGCTGAGCGTCGAGACCTTTCTCGCCAAACAGGCAGAATGGCTGACTCGACTGGTGCGCAGTAGGGCCACGCTCACCCTGCGGCCGCCCCCCAGCAAAGGGCCGTTATGCCCGGTTTGCCGCAGCGCCATGCGCCAGCGCAAAGGTCGCACCGGCACCTTCTGGTCGTGCATCCGCTACCCCGAGTGCAAGGGCACCAAACCGGTGGCAAAAACCAAGCGGGCGAAAAACGCATGACTTGACGGCACACCGCAGCGCTGGTGTAGTGATCTGGCCCCTCGCCGCTTGGCGACCAAGACCGATTCGCTCCGGGTGGCTCGGTCAGACTCCTAGAGTTCGGAGCCACACTTCAGCGCATCCGCGGATGACTTCTCAGCGTTCCAAGTCTTCCAGGTGGATGACCCGTGCGGCTTGTACCAGGCCATAGGGGTCATCCGCTTCGGCGACGATGCTCAGCTCCGGTGCCCGCCGGCGAAACACTGGGCACCTTTTGTGCGCGGATGCGTGCCAGTTGATTCCGACCCAGGCCACGACAAGGGTCGGTTGATCCAGGTGGATCGGCAGTGGAGCTCTGCGACGGACTCCGGTGTCACATCGCCGGGTCAAGGGTGGTCCAACTCCTCCTAGCCTGATGACCGTCGGGCTATTTTTTCGCCGCCGAGATTCCACCGAAAGCCACCCAATTCCGCGCGTTCAGACCGCCTGAAGATCACGGTTGACGGGCCTTTTGCGGCGTTTTATAGATGGGCTGCACACCGCTGTCGTTGACAGCACCCCAGGTAGCCAGGACCTTCAAGGCTACGCCCACTTCGGGTGGTTCTCCCCCAAAGTGCGACTCGCGCTCGGCAGCTCGCACGGTCACCGCCCCATCGGTGATGAGCGCCTGCTCGACCGATCATGTGTTTGCACCTCCCCTTGCGGAACTCACCAGCCGCCAGGGCCGGTGGATGTCCGCGTTCTGCTGAACAGGAGCTCCATCATGACTACTGCAAGCAATAACGCCCCCACCACCTACTTCAACCTGCACACCCAAGGCATCGGTTACCTCAACCGTGTTCGCGAAGTCCCGGTTCGCCGCGGCCAAGCGTTCATGGCCTGTGACATCGCTGCCCTGCACGGTGCCTCGGACGACGTCGAGTACACCCGCTTCGACTGCAAGGTCGCCAGCGGAGAAGCCGACCGGCTGATCCGTGAACACCTGGAAGACGTCCGCGCTGAACGCAAGGTCCTCATCGCGTTTCGCATCGGCGACATCTGGGTCGATCCGTTCATGTTCGAGAAAGGCGAACGCAAGGGGCAACCCGGCGCCAGCCTCAAAGGCCGACTGATCTTCATCGAGTGGATCAAGGTCGACGGCCAGTTCAGCTACCGTGCGCCGGCTCGGACCGACGCTGCCGCCGCCTCTGAGGCAGCTGAAGAAGCAGAGTCGGAACAAGCGGACGGTGAGGCTGACCAAGGCCAGCCAACCCCACCCGTTGCATGTAAATCCACAGCCGCTCGCCAATCTGCCTAAGGCAGCTTGGCCGCCCGCAGCAGGCGCTCTTATGAGCGCCTGTTGTTCCTTTATGTCGGAGGTCGCCATGGAAAGCTTCTGGCTCTGCGAGGACTGCCTGCAGGCGGTCGCCTACGACGACTTCAGCGGGCTGTCGCTGTACTACAGCGAGGCTGAAGTCGAGCAACGCATCACCCACATGCGCACCCAACTGCAAGCCCTGCTACCCCTGAGCGCCGATTTCGATCCGCAGACCGGCGCCGGTATCGAGGCCTTCTCCACGCAACCGTGCGAGGGCTGCCAAAGCCCGCTGCACGGCACTCGACATCGCTTTACGCGCCTTTGATCACACACCTAAACCAGCCTGGGGCACGCCCTCAGGGGGGCGCTCCATCTCTCACGAGGAATTGCCCATGAACACCGCCTTGAACCTGGTTGACCCGCTCGATTCGGTACTGGCCCAACGCGCCCGTGAGGATGCGCTGATCACCGAGGCCCTGCAGTTGCTGGACCAGCGTCACTTCCAGCGCGGCGAGGTGCTGATAACCCCCGCCGATGCTGCAGCCTACTTGAAACTGCAACTTGCCCCCTACCACCACGAGGTGTTCGCCCTGCTCTGCCTCGACTCGCGCCACCGTGTGCTGAGCTTCGACATCCTGTTCACCGGCAGCATTGACGGTGCCTCCGTGTATCCACGCCAAGTGGTCATCAAGGCACTCGAACACAATGCCGCCGCAGTGATCTTCAGCCACAACCACCCCTCCGGCTGCTCGGAACCGAGCGGCGCCGATCGGGTGCTCACCAGCCGCCTGACCGAGGCTTTGGCCCTGGTCGAGGTACGCGTCCTGGACCACATCATCGTCGGCGAAGGCATCCCGCTTTCGTTGGCCGAGTACGGCTGGATGTGACAGCCCACCTTGCCTTTGAGGTCACCGCCCGTTCGGGGTGGCCTCGGCGCTTTCGGAGAATCACCATGCACCCTTCCCTGCCCAATCCGTTTCTTCGCGGTTTCCAAGACCTGCGCTATGAGCGTGTCCTGCAGATCAGCTATGCCGACGATTGCCCACCGTGCTACCGCGCGCTGCACCCGGCTCAGAACGAGCTGCCCGATGAGGCTATCAGCCTGCAGCCGTGCCTGTTCGATGACGACGTCGCGGTGATCACCGACGGCGTGTGCGTACCCGAGTTTCTGCGCATGCGCTGCCCGGCCGACGGTCTGGTGAACACGGTGCTCTACCAGATCATGGGCAATCAGCTCGGACGCCCGATGCATGTCGGCGACCTCGGCAATGTCGAGGCGGCGCAACACCTGGTCGAACAACTGTCCTTCAGCACCGGGCACTACAGTCGCAGTTGGGAAATCAGCAGCGCCCACCTGCCCGCAGACGACTTCGAGTACCTGCAGGTGCGCGCTTGGTGCAATTCACCGGCGGGCTTCTTCGAGTGCTTCGAACTCAACGCCAGCCATGCCGTCGGCTGCAAACTCTATTCGACGCCTTGGGCAACAGAAGCTGAAGCCCGGGACAGCACCTGCAGCGCCGACGAGGTCAGTGCGCGGATGCTCGCTGACCGTGTCCCCCCAGTGTTACTCAAGCTGCTCCTACTGGCAGGCCAGGCGGACATCCGCCTGCTGATCTTTGACCCTGACGCGGCACCGCTCTCGCAGCTACCGCTATTCACCGAAGAATGACCAAGGCGCCCTCCCGGGCGCCTTTTTTGTGGGGGCCGACTGAAAAGCTAGCTCGCCAGATTCGGTTTTCCAGTGGGGACTCGCCTCGCGCCTTCGCCATGGTATCGGCAACATTTGTCGAGACCCGGTCATGCACACATCCCTACTTTCCACCCTCGGACTGATGATCGCCCTGGCGGGCTGCAGCACGCCGCCACCGCCTCCGGCCTCGGCTCCCGCAGCACCTCCCGCATTGCCGGCGGCATCGCTTAAGCCGAAAACCCCACTTCCGGCCTGGGTGCGCCAAGACCGCTACACCCTGGTCACTACACGACCGACGCTGGAGCAGCGCCAGCCGCTGTATCAATTGGTCAACGTGCAGATCGCGCCAGCTCTGAACGCCACCGTCGGTGAAGCCCTGCGTCACGTGCTGAAACGCTCGGGCTACGCGCTGTGTGCCGATAGCGCAGCGGTGGATCGCTTGTTCCGTCGCCCTCTGCCCGCAGTACAGCACCAGCTCGGACCGATCTCGCTGCTGGACGCCTTAACCATCATCGGCGCCCCGGCCTGGCGACTCGACATCGATCCGGTCGATCGGACCGTGTGCTATGCCCTGCGCGTGCCGTCGCCCACTCCCCCCTTCTCGACTCTGGAGCTCACCCCATGAAGGTCCTCCATTTTCAGGCCTTGGTGGTCGGTGCCCTGTGCCTGGGCGCCGCCGTGCTCGCCGCCGAGGCCTACAACCATCATCAACAACTGGCCGAGCTCCAGGCTGACGCCCGCAATGCTCCAGCCGATCCAGCGCCGGCCCTGCGCCGTGATATCGATGCATTGGGTGCCAGGCTTACTACGCTGCAGCCGCAGGTCGTGGCGTTGGGCGAGGCGCAAGGTCGACACACTGCGGCGCAGGCCGCGCTCGGCCAGCAGCAGGATGAACTGGCCGTCTCGCTCAAGGCGCTCGAGGCGGCACTGCCAGGTCCAAGCAGCAGCGATCTGACGGCACTGGAACGACGGCTGGCTGCGGCAGAGGCCAAGCTCGAGAAACTGTCGACCCGTCCTTCTGTGCCTGCGGCCGCCAACACCCAGCCAAAGGCCTCCACGGATGGAAAAGCCAAGGCCAAGGCGCTGACACCGCCCTTCACCCTGCTGGGTATCGAGACTCGAGGTGACGTCAGGTTTGTGGCAGCCCTGCCCGCGGGTGCGCATTCGCTGACGACCGTGCACCTGCTGCAGCCCGGCGACAGCTTGAACAGCTGGCAGCTGCGCGCGATCCGCGCGGACCAGGTGGTGTTCCATGTCGCAGGGCATGGCGACCACACACTGCCCCTGCCGTGAAGAGGTGCGTATGGCTCGGTTCTCCATTCTCTCGCTTATCCTGGTTCCCAGCTGCCTGTTCGCAGGACTGGCGTTGAGCGCGCCAAAGCTTGTCGACTCGGCTCCGCAGTTCAGCGAACAGACGCCACTGGGTCGGCAGGCATCTGACGCAACTCGGGCAAAGGCCTGGGGGCTGACGGCGGTTGAGTGGGGCAAGTTCGAGCGCCTGCAGGCTGGCCCCCGCCACTACTGGTCGCCGCAGCTCGACCCACTCACCACCCTCGGGGTGGAAGCCGACTCGGACCAGGAACGGCAACGCTACGCCGAGCTGCAGGTCCGTCTCGAAGCCAAACGCGCCGAGCGCGAACTGGCCTACCAAAAAGCCTATACCGCCGCCTGGGCGCGACTGTTCCCGGGAATGCTGCCCGTGGAGGCCATAGCCGACAATCCAGAAGCTACCCCTGCCGACCGCTTTGCCCTGTTTGTGGAGGAACGCTGCCCGCCCTGCGTCTCCTACACCCAGCAATGGCTGCAAGGCGGCGCGCACCTCGATGTGTACCTGGTCGGCAGCCAGGGTGATGACGGACGTCTACGCCAATGGGCGCGGGGCGCCGGCATTACCTCCGCCCAGGTCAGAAGTGGCCAGGTCACCCTCAACCATGACCGCGGCCGCTGGTTCGCCCTGGGCGCCAGCCGCCCCTTGCCGGCGCGCTACCAGCAGGTGGACGGGAAATGGCAGCGCATCGACTGATCCTGGCGCTGGCCTTGACCGGCTCCACGGCCATTCACGCGGACGCGCTACCGCCGCCTGCGTATCAACTGGCCGCCGCACGCGCCGGCATCCCGGCGTCCGTGCTGTTCGCCATCGCCCTGCAGGAGAGCGGTACGCCACTACGAGGTCACCTCATGCCCTGGCCCTGGACCCTGAATATCGCGGGCACACCGCTGCGTTTCGCCCGCCGTGATGAGGCGTGTGCCGCCCTCAAACAGGCACTGGCCCGCCACGATCCCAAGCGCATTGATGTCGGGTTGGGCCAGACCAACATCGGCTACCACCCGGACCGCTACCACAGCGCCTGCGAGGCTCTTGATCCGCGCGCCAACCTGGCTGTGACTGCCGAGCTGCTGCGCGCCCACTACGCCGACAGCGGTGACTGGGTCGTGGCGGCGGGCCGCTATCACCGGCCTGCTGGAGGGGCGCCTGCAGCGCGCTACCGCCGACAGTTCAGCCAGCACTGGCAGCGTATCCAGGCGGTAGTGGCATCTCCGCGAGGGCTACAGCCATGAACCGTCTGTGCTGGGTAACGCTGTGTACTTGCCTGTGGTGGACGGGTGGTGCGCTCCCGGCCCCAAGCCAACTGCCCGATCCCCGAGCGCTGAATTGGGCCCTGCCCGTGCACAGCACACGCCTATCACCCGGTGCCGTGCCGCCAAGGTCGTTGAAGCTGCCCGGGTTCACGCCGCTGTTCCTGGTCGGGCACGACGCCGCATCTCTGGAATGGTTGGCCCAGTATGCTCAGAGGCTGCAGAACCTGGGCGCCAGCGGTCTGGCCGTTGAAGTTGCCGACGTCCAGGCGCTGCGACGTATCCAGGCGACAGCCCCGGGACTGGACATCTGGCCGGTGAGTGGCGACGACATCGCCGAACGCCTGGAGCTGCAGCACTACCCGGTGCTGATCACGCCCACCGGCCTGGAACAGTGAGGGCTCATCATGGGCGAGCATACGATGGAGTCCCTGCTACGCCCTGCGGTGGAGCTGTACACCGTGGGCATCTGCGCCGGTGCCGGCGCCCTGTGCCTGCACTCGCCCTGGGCGGTAGCCCTGTCGCCCGAGGTTGGGGCAGGCATGGCCCTGGCCTATACCGCATTCGGCCTGAAGCGGCTTAACGAGGCACGGATCGTCCTGCGCTACCGGCGCAACATACGCCGCCTGCCGCGCTATTCGCTAACCAGTCGCCAGATTCCGGTGAGCGGCAAGCGCCTGTTCATGGGCCGCGGCTTTCGCTGGACCCGCCTGCACACCCAGCGTCTGCTCGAGGCGCAGGACCCGGCGCTGGCCCGCTACGTCAATCAATCGACTGCCCACCAGTGGGCGCGGCGAATGGAGCAACTGCTAGAAAAAGCCCCACCCGGTCTGTCGCTGCTGCCCCACCTGACCGCCTGGGACAGCCCATTAAACCCCGTTCGCCCGCTGCCACCGGTGGGTGGCTCGCCACTACTGCATGGCGTCGAGCCGAAGGAACAAGAAGCCAGCTTACCGCTGGGCGAACGCGTCGGGCACACCTTGGTGCTGGGCACCACCCGGGTCGGCAAGACGCGCCTGGCCGAGGTCTACATCACCCAGGACATCCACCGTTCCAGCCAGGAGGTGGTCATCGTCTTCGACCCCAAGGGTGATGCCGACCTGCTCAAGCGCATGTACGTGGAAGCACGCCGCGCCGGGCGCGAGCATGAGTTCTACGTGTTCCACTTGGGCTGGCCAGAGATCTCCGCCCGCTACAACGCCATCGGCCGCTTCGGCCGCATTTCCGAAGTCGCCACTCGCATCGCTGGCCAGCTCAGCGGCGAAGGCAACTCTGCGGCGTTTCGCGAGTTTGCCTGGCGCTTCGTCAACATCATCGCCCGGGCCCTGATCGAGCTCGGCCGGCGCCCCGACTACCTGCAAATCCAGCGGCACGTGGTCAACATCGATGCGCTGTTCATCGAATACGCCCAGCACTTCTTCGCCCGCCATGATCCGCAGGCCTGGGAAGCGATCGTGCAAATCGAGGGTCGCTTGAACGAGAAGAACATCCCGCGGCACATGATCGGCAGGGAAAAGCGCGTGGTCGCCATCGAACAGTACTTGACCGCCAAGCGCATCTTCGACCCAGTCATGGACGGTCTGCGTTCGGCCGTGCGCTACGACCGCACCTACTTCGACAAAATCGTGGCTTCACTGCTGCCGTTGCTGGAAAAACTTACCAGCGGCAAGACAGCGCAACTGCTCGCCCCCAACTACACCGACCTTGACGATCCGCGGCCGATCTTCGACTGGCTGCAGGTCATCCGTAAACGCGGCATCGTCTACGTCGGTCTAGACGCGCTGTCCGATGCTGAGGTGGCGGCTGCTGTCGGCAATTCGATGTTCGCCGACCTGGTCTCCGTCGCTGGCCACATCTACAAACACGGTATCGACCACGGCCTGCCAGGCTCCTCCAGCGCTGCGGACAAAGTGCCCATCAACCTGCACGCCGATGAGTTCAACGAGCTGATGGGCGACGAGTTCATTCCGCTGATCAACAAGGGTGGTGGTGCCGGTATTCAGGTCACCGCCTATACCCAGACCTTGAGCGACATCGAGGCGCGGATCGGCAACCGGGCCAAGGCCGGTCAGGTCATCGGCAACTTCAACACCCTGCAGATGCTGCGGGTACGGGAGACCGCCACCGCCGAACTGCTGACCAACCAGTTGCCCAAGGTCAACGTGCAGACACGCACCCTGGTCTCCGGCGCGACGGACACCGCCGATCCTGATGCCCGTACTGACTTCACCTCCTCCTCGCAAGACCGAGTCACCACCACCGCCGTGCCACTGATCGAACCCGCACACATCATCGCCTTGCCCAAGGGGCAGATGTTCTCGTTCCAGGAAGGTGGGCAACTGTGGAAAGTACGCATGCCGCTACCGAAGCCGGCTAGCGACGATGCGATGCCGGCGGATCTCCAGACCCTGGCTGCGCGCATGCGCGAGTCCTACAACGTCAATGCGGGGAGTTGGTGGAGCAGCGCTGGCGGTGCACCGACGATCGATTTCGATCCCGAGATGCCTCCTCCCGGGCGCAGACACACCCCGTAAGCGCGCCGTCAGCAACCGAGTATGCGGAGCCCGTATGCCTACCACCCCAGCCAGCTCACCTCCTCCACAGCGAAGTCCGGGGCTCATTATCGGCATGCTCGAGCTGTGTCTGCGACTGCTCGGCCTGCTGTTCGCTTCGCTGATCTTCTCCATCGTGCTGGAGTTCGTGGGCATGCTATGGTTTTGGCCCGAGCAGGGCTGGCATCACAGCCAAGCCATGTGGCTGAGTGAGCTCGGCTGGCTCAGCAACCACTTCAAAAACTCGCTGCTGGTGCATGAACCGGCACAAGCGACGGCCAAGGTACTCGAACACCTGAACGACTGGGTCGTAGTGCGCACCGGATGGGCGCATTCCGATACCCAGCTGAGATTGCTCAGCCGAGAACCTTCAAAGCAGGGGGAGTTCGCGCAGGTCTACGTTTTGACGCAGGACTACCTACTAGCGGCCCTGTTCACTACTTTCACCTTCGTGGTGCGACTGGCCGTACTCACACTATCTATGCCTCTGTTCCTGCTCGCGGTGATCACCGGCGCGATCGATGGTTTGATGCGTCGCGACCTGCGCAAGTTTGGAGCGGGCCGGGAGAGCAGCTTTGTCTACCATCGAGCGAAGCGGTTGTTGCTGCCGCTGATGGTAAGCCCTTGGGTGATCTACCTCACCCTGCCCTTATCGGTGAATCCCATTTGGGTCCTACTGCCATGCGCTGCAGTGCTTGGATGGATGGTGGCAATTACGGCTGCGACTTTCAAAAAATACCTTTGACCGTCCGCTATCGACCCAGGCTGTGTGAAAACGCAAGTAAGTACGTCGAGGAGCGAAAGAAGCTGGGTCAGCCTGTAAATTCAGCAGATCTAAGTGCAGGTCTCACTCAGTCGGGCGCCAGGCGCTGCCTGTGCTATCTGGGCCGCGGCAGCGGCCCAGATAGCCGTATACGGACGCATAAAACGCTTGGACTCATGTCCTGATCGCTTCAATCAGCCCAGCGATGCCAAAGATGCTCATCATTCGTTTGAGATTGTAGGCAAACACGTGAAGGCTCATTTCGGTGCTTACCCTCGGCAGAGTTTTGGTCAGGAAGTGAGTGCTTCCCATCCAGTATTTGAGCGTTCCGAAGGGATGCTCCACCGTCTGCCGGCGAACCTTCATCTTTCCTGGGTCATGCTGCAATCGGATCTGCACCGCTTCAACTACCGCTTCGTGCTCCCAGCGCTTTAGCCGGCGTTCCTTACCCGTCGTACACTGCTTCTGCATAGAGCAACTTTGGCAGCCAGAGAACCAGTAGGAGTGCAGCAACATGCCGTCTTCCACTGAAGAATGCCTGCGGGTCAGTAGCTGATCCGCTGGGCATCTGTATTCATCCGTTGTAGCAATGTAGATGAAGTCCTGCTTGCCGAATCGGCCTTCCGCTTTGCTGCTTGATGTCAGCGGCTTCGGGACAAAAGTGGTGATCCCGGCCTGCTCGCAAGCAAGGATCTCCGGACCTTTGTAATAGCCTCGGTCGGCGACCACTGTCAGCGACTCAGCGCCGATCTCTTCACGCGCCTGATTCGCCATATTGCTCAGCTGCGTTCGGTCATTGCCAACATTGGTGACTTCATGAGCAATGATCAGATGGTGTTTGTCATCGACTGCTGTTTGTACGTTGTAGCCAACCGTGCCAGTACCTCGGCCACTCGTGGCCATTGAGCGTGCATCAGGATCGGTAAGAGAGATTTGCTGATCTGGGCTGGCGCGAAGCTGCGCTTCAATGTCCTTGAGCTTCGTCATCTGCTGTTTCAGCTTTTCTATTTTTTCGCTCAACCGTTCAGTCTTAGCCTCGGCGACCTCGGGCGCTGCCCGATCCGCCGAATCCATCGCCGCCAGATAGCGGTCAATGCTCTGCTCGATCTGCTGCATGCGCGCCTTGATCTTGCCCTGGGTAAAGTTGCGGTCGCGGTTATTTACGGCTTTGAATTTGCTGCCGTCGATGGCAATGATCGACTGGGAAAAAAGATTGAGGTTGCGGCAAAGCACTACGAATTGCCGGCAGACGCTGCGAATGGCTTTGCCGTTGTCTCGGCGAAAGTCGGAAATCGTTTTGAAGTCAGGCGCCAACCGGCCCGCTAACCACATCAGCTCGACATTGCGCGCTGCCTCGCGTTCAAGCCGGCGGCTGGACTGAATCCGATTGAGGTAGCCATAGATGTAGATTTTTAGCAGGACTGCTGGATGGTAGGCCGGACGCCCCGTTGCAGCCGGATCGACACCCTCGAACCCGAGTGCTCCGAGGTCGAGTTCATCGACGAAAACGTCGACCACCCGAACTGGGTTTTCTTCGGTGATGTAATCATCCAGGCACTCCGGCAGCAGCGTGACTTGCGTCCGGGCTTCACCTTCAATGAACCGTTTCATGATCGTCCCCGCCACGATCTCGACGATCAGAAGGTTAGACAATCGCAGGTGTTTTCACACAGCCTGGGTAGATTGCAGCCGTTCGCGACTGACTGCTATCGACACCCATAGCCGCCGGTGAGCCGAACATCAATCTTTGTGGGAGCGGGTTTACCCGCGAACACCGGCACAGCCGGTGCCATCCACCGCGGCGCCTGCTTCGCGGGTAAACCCGCTCCCACAGAGTCCGCGTCGCGCTGTAGTTCAGCACCCGCAATGGATCGATTCCTGCCGGTCAAGACGTACCCGTGCGCTGGTCACGTCCGATGCAAATGGCTGGTCAAGTCGAATGCAAATAGGTCGTCAACTCAGTGCAATTACCCAGCCGCTGAGCAATCCGGTCATTGCTGGCAGCCCGCATTGGCTGGAATGCGAGATTCACGCGAGCATGTTGCAGGCGACCATGTGATCGTTATCGGTGAAGTGAAGGCGTTGAACCTTCAGGAAACCACTGCTGAATTTCAAAGGGCAATATTGCAACCTCGGCGAGCCTGCCGTGATTTGAGCGTGAAGGTTCAGCCGTGAATAAAGACGCCCGGTGTTTCCGTAGGGCGTCTTTTTCACTCCTTCGCGTGGCGGGATCTGGTTGCCTGCCTCGATCGCGCCAAACGAGTTCTCAATCAAAGCGAAAGCTCACTGCTCTCAAAAATCGAAGGTCAGTCCCGCATAACCGTATATCCTATTTAGATGTCCGCATAACCTGGGTCGCCGTTTAGCGGGCACGAGCAGAAAAAAACTCAAAGTTTTCATAATGAGCTATAATGAGCGACTCACCAACTAAAAGCAAATCATGTTCATGATAACACTTCCTGGCAGCTGGATATATATACTGCTTAGCTCTTCGGATTACACTCGCTGCAAGATAGGTCGAACTGATGGAAATCCTTTAATAAGGTTCAGGAATCTTAGAACTGGCGATCCCAATCTAGGGTTGCACGTAGCATACTATGTACCCAAAAGATTGGCTCCAATCTCAAAGATTGAGTCGAGCATTCACTATGATTTTAAAGACTATAGAATCACCAATCACGAGGACACAAATTCTGAATGGTTTAGGGTCGATTTTGAGCAAGCAGAAATGTATATAGACTATCTGCTAGAAGAGCTTTTGGATCACCGGCTTTCAAATCAAGTAGATATCCACCTAGACATTCCAACAAAGATGTATGAGTCAGATCTAAGGGATATTTATGAACCTGACCCTCATGACCGAAGCTTTGCAGAATGGATTATAAAAAATACTGGAGATTAACTGTAGTCAAAAATTTCGATGCGTGTTCGTGTGTGTTAACTACATTTAATTTCCCATAAGATCAGCCCTTCGACACGACCGCATTTTTACGACTTCGCCTACGATCTATGCAATATAGAGGCAATTTTGACTCTGTTGCACTGTGTGAACACGCATAGCTACTATGCGGTCGTTGATGTTTTTCAGCGACCTGAAAAACGAACGTCCATTCGTAGCGCACCTAAAGACCGCCCGTCCAGGCGGTTTTTTTGTGGCTGGCTTTCAGGCTCTCATTCGTTGCTCCGTAATGGCCTCCTGCTACTAAATTACCCTTCCGACGCGCTTGCTCCCGTGATAAAAGCCATTTACAGCACACAGAGTGCACGGAGTGCGTTACGCCATCCGGGACAGGCTTTCCAACAGGACGGAGAAGCAAGATGCATTTGAAGCGGATCAGGGCGTCGAATTTTAGGGCGTTTGGCGATGGTACGGCGGCGCCAGCACTTGATTGGGAGCTCGCCCCCGGCCTCAACATCCTTGTTGGGGAAAACGATTCAGGCAAGACCTCGGTAGTTGATGCGATCCGCTACGTGCTCTGGACAACCAGCTATGAGTTCGTCCGCCTCTTCGAAACAGATTTTCACATCAAGGGTAAGACCCGAGCCTGTTCTTTGTTCATTGAGGCCACCCTTGTGGACCTCGACCCGGCGCAAGAGGCTTCCGTTCTCGAATGGATGACCCACGAAGCGGACGGGTCTCATAGCTTGGTCGTCTATCTGCAAGCGCGTTGGATACCACCCAAGGCCAACAAGCGTGGGCGAGTCGAGGCAATCACCTGCTCAGGTCCGAATGGCACGGGGCCCGAGATTGGTACGGCGGTTCGTGAACTCATCCGGGCCACCTACTTGCGTCCCCTTCGAGATGCCGAAGCCGAGCTACGCCCGGGTCGTCAATCTCGCTTATCGCAAATTCTGGGCGCTCATAAGCGTATTGATGGGCAGGAGAAAAATGACTTCGACGTCGCTGCTCCAGCTACCGTCCCCAGCAACCTGGTAGGGTTGATGGCGTTTGCTCAGCACCATCTGGGCGAGCATCAGGTCATCAAGGATGTTCAGGACGACGTCAATGACAACTACCTGAACAAGTTTGCGTTTGCTGGCGATGCCCTGTCCTCACGTATCCAGATCGCTCCGGAGCTGGGCCTGCAGCCCATTCTGGAGCGTTTTGAGTTGGCGCTGCTGCCATCCTCCACCATCGATCCAGGTGAGCGATGCATTCGCGGGCTCGGCTATAACAACGCTCTGTTCATGGCAACTGAACTGGTTCTTCTGCGTGACGGTGAGGAGCTCGGATTACTGTTGATCGAGGAGCCTGAGGCCCATCTCCACCCGCAGTTGCAGGAGCGCGTTCAGCAGCTTCTGGAGCGCACCGCCAAGGCAGTTGAGCAAGATAGCCGACCTGTTCAGATCGTGATGACCACCCACAGCCCATCTCTGGCGGCGGGCGCCGACATCGCGAGCCTCACCTTGGTGAACCGTGCTCAGCTGTTCAGCTTGGCTCACGGGAAGACCAAGCTGCTGAAAAGCGATTACGAGTTCTTGAGACGTTTTATTGATGCCACCAAAGCGAACCTGTTCTTCGCTCGCGGTGTTGCGATCGTAGAGGGGCCAGCAGAATCGCTACTTTTGCCCGCCTTGGCGGCGGCCGCAGGATACTCTTTCAACGAACACGGGATCTCTTGTGTAAACGTCGGCGGGGTTGGGCTTTATCACTACGCTCGAATCCTCCAGCCGAGTGATGGTTCGGCGACTCCCATTCCTGTCGCCTGCATCACGGATCGTGACATCGTTCCTGACGAGGCCACTTACGTATCCGCTCCCAAGAAAGGTAAGCGATTCGAAAAAGACTATACGCCGGAGGAGGCCGAGGCGTTGGTCAAGACAAAGATCGACCGTGCCCAGGGCGGCAGCACAATTGTCTGTGTCTCCAACAAATGGACATTCGAATACGATCTCGCCTTTTACGGATGCGACCGGTTGATGCATGACGCGATTCATCTGGCTAAGAAGGCAAACTCGAGGGGTGAACGGCTGACGGAGGAAGATGAGAAGAAAGCCATTGTCGAATCAGCAGCGTTCTGGGAAAAACTCTCGAATGCCGGGCATTCGAAAGCGGAGCTGGCGTCCATCATCTATCAACCGCTCGTAGAGAAAGAAGCATCAAAAGCCATCACCGCCCAATACGCGGCTCACCTGATTTCAACAGGCGATTATGGGAAAGGAGATGAGCTGTTCAACAATCTGCCGCCTTATCTACAGCAGGCGCTGCGTCATCTGACTGGTAGGACGGAGCCATGACCGTCCCTGTGATCGGCGCTGGAGATCTTGATGCTCTACACGACCTGACTCCCGACTTGAACTTCAATGATCACGAGCGGCGTACGGTGCTACTGGAGAACCAGTCTCGTGACATCAACGCCGCGCCAGGTAGTGGTAAGACCACAGTGCTTGCAGCGAAGCTGTTGATGCTAAGCCGCAGATGGACCTCAAGCCGCGCAGGTGTTTGTGTACTCAGTCATACAAATGTTGCCCGTGATGAAATTCAGCGCCGGTTAGGTACAAGCCATGACGGGAGTCGCCTACTCACGCATCCTCACTTCATAGGGACGATTCACGCCATGGTGAATCAGTTTCTGGCTCTGCCGTACCTGCGAAGCAAGGGGATGACCGTCGATGTGATCGACAACGACATCTTTGCCCGTCGAGCACTAGGTTTAGCCAATGCCAATTACAGCTTGCGGCGCTATATGGAAATGAACCCAGGTGTTGCGCCCATGCTAGAGGGGCTGGTCTACAAAGGATCATCTCTGGACCTAGCCAGTGAATCCGGCTCACTCCCCAAGCCAAGCGCGAAAACCTATCCGACAATTGTCGGTATCAAACAAACACTCGCCGCCGAGGGAGTTTTCCGGCACGCGGACATGTTCGCGTACGCGGAGTGCCTGTTAACTCAATTCCCCAAGGTTCGGGCCCAGCTATCCCGTAGGTTCCCTGTCGTCTTCATCGACGAAATGCAGGATACGTCCTGGGAGCAAGAGCGTTTGTTGCAGTTGATGTTCGACGACACCGTCATCATTCAGCGCTTCGGCGATATCAATCAGCGAATCCTAGGTAGTTCGGAAGGAGCGGAACACTTGACGTTCCCACGAGGCGACGCGCTGCCGATATCCTCCAGCAAACGCTTCGGTCCTCACATCGCTCAGTCCGTGTCCAGAACACAGCTGACGGGTGCCGCTGTAACTGGAGAGAGCGAAGACCGTCACGCCTCCATGTTGATCGTCTACAGCACCGAGCGTGTACAAGATGTGATCTCGACGTTTGGAGAGCATGTCTTAGACCGCTTCAGCGATACCGACCTGACCAAAGGGAAAGTCAAAGCTCTTTGCGCTCGGAAACAGGGCGATGCCGCAAAACAGATAGCTGGGCGTACCCTACTGGACTACTGGCCTGCTTCCACTGGCGACCAACTGCCTGGGCTCAAGCTTGTGCGATTTTGGGCACTTCTCGGTGGGTCAAAACCTGCCGTAAACGCATCGTTTTCATCACGATTTGAAGAGATCCGCAGAGCGTTATTTCTGGTGCTGCGCGCTGCCAAAGCGGAGATTGTCGAAGGCTTGAAAGCTGATCATCAGCTGATTCGCAAATTGCGCGATGCTGATAAGGACGTGTCGGCTTTCCGGTTGCTGATTCGTAATCTATGCATGGCAAACGTGGCGGAAGCAGATGAAGAAAGGCGCGTCCGTATCGTGAATACGCTTTACGTAAAGCTGCGCTCGCTGCTCCCAGATCATCTGACACTGCAGATGTTCACCGAGCTTCCGGTTTTTCAACGGCCAGCGCCCATGGCTATTCACGGGCTTCACCGATCGATTTGCTCAGTCGAAAAAAAAGGTCGCAGCTTAAACATTCACATCGGCACACTCGCCTCGATGAAAGGTGAAACGCACTTGGCAACCCTCGTCATGGAGTCTCTAGGTCATCCAAGTCGTCGTTTCGATCTGGAGCTCGCGCTGCCCATCATTGCAGGGATCGGTACTCGAGCTAAAAAAACGCCTGAGAGCCAGCTATCTCAGTACCGCAATCTGTATGTCGGAATGTCACGACCTACCAGTTTTCTTTGCCTGGCAGTCAACGCAGAACGGGTTTCAGAAGAGTGTAAAGCGGCGTTAGCTGCGCAAGGGTGGGTTATTACCCATCTGCTGTAGCCGAGCAATGGCGGATTTGTGGGAGGCGACCAACGATATTTAGACAGTTATCGTGCCGTTGTTTCCCTCGCGCCTCTAGCTGAGTAAATGTATGTACTTGACCCCCATTTGCATTCGACTTGACCGGTCGTTTGCGTCGGATTTGACCTGCCCACGCTCCGACTCTGGCCCGAAGAAATCGGCCAGTTACATGTCGCAAAGGGCTGCGATCGACCGATACCCGTCGTTCGGGACGGGCGGCGAACGGCCAGAAGCGGTCGCGGGCTCATTCCTAAAGCAGCTTGAACCCCTTCTTCGTTACCATCTCACGCAAACCTTTACGTCCGCCCATGTACTCCATGCTTGTCATGGAATTGTGCAGGGCAGCTTTCCAGGTTTTGGGCGACTGTTTGAGTCCGGTGTACTCGTACCCATCCTTGAAAAACACACGTGCGCAACGATACCCATTTCTGCGATTTACCCATCAAACAAGCAGTTGAATGCGTGTGTTCGTGGCTTCGTAGACTGGATTGTCGAGCGGCTAGCCCATTAAACGTAGCGATTGGTGACGGAGCGCGCCGCGAGCTAGAGACCGGGTATGAGCGTCTAGGGTCGATTGCGGTCATTGGAGAGTAATGCGTAGCCGATCCAACACACTTGCGCCAGTGACTCACGACGTACTCACTGAAGTCTTAGACTCTAAAGTGAAGGATCAAAGATCCCTTTAATCCATGCCAAAAACGTCCTAATTCCTCAGGGTGAATGCCAGATCTAAGGCTGGAATTCACCATGAAAACTACCTCCTCCGTCCTATTTCTTGCTTGCCTGGTGTCTCTCGGTACCGTCGCTCAAGACGCGCCGGAGCGATCAGATCTCGGCCTGGTGCAGCGACAGATCACTGCCATCGAACTGTTGGCCGACCGTGCCAACAGCGGCTCAGTCGATGCCGCAGGCGCCCGCTATCGCTTCGACTACTCGAGGTTCGCAGCAGACCTTGGACGTATGCGTCAAGGCATCCACAACTACCTTTCGCCCTCGCGTGCGCAGCCAGCTGATCTGGTCGAGCTGACCGGTGATTACCGTGCTGAACCGCCTCACTCGAGTCCCTCTCATGAGCATGACTGACGCCCAGCTCAGCGCGTTCTCGGCCGTTGCCGGGTTCACACCGCAGCTCAGCTCGGTGCTGTGGCGCTCATTGGTGCTCGTGCTCGCATTGCTCTGGTGTAGCTGGGCCCTGTGGACCGGCTACCGCGGCTGGGCGGCCGGCAACCTCAATTTCGGTGCGCTCGGCGGCAGCACACTGCGCCTGGCCCTCGCCCTGATCGTGTTGATGTTTTTCATGCTGTCGTAACCAGGAGACCCTGCCATGAACCTCTCCCGTCGTTGCCATCGCCCGCTCGCGCTGTTGCGGGAATCTTGTTCACAAGTCCTGTTCGGTAGCCTGGTGCTTCTGAGCTCGACGCTGGCTTGGGCTGACCTGCCGACCATGGAAGCGCCCTCTCGTGGCGAAGGCTCTGGGCTGATCGACACCATCAAGAACTACGCCTACGACGGCGGCATCCTCCTCGGCCTGCTGATCGCCACCCTCGCCTTCCTCGGCGTGGCGTGGCATTCGCTCACCGTCTACGCCGACGTGCAGAACCAGCGCAAGACCTGGAAGGACCTCGGCGCCGTGGTCGGCGTCGGCGCTCTTCTGGTGGTGGTGATCCTGTGGTTCCTCACCAAAGCCGCCACGATCCTGTGAGGTCACCATGTCCGATGCCCTCGCTACCCTGCCTGACGGCACGCTGACCTTCCTCCCGGAGCGCCTCAATCGTGACCCGGCCGTGCTGCGCGGGCTCACCAATGACGAGATGTGGGTCGCGCTGATCGTTGGCGCCGGCCTGGGTGCGATCCTCGGTGCACCGCTGGCGGTGGTTACCACGTCCATCGCCACCCTCCCCACCTGCATGTTCATCTGCATGGCGCTGGTGTTGCTTAGGGGAGGCAAGCTGCTGCGTCGGGCCAAGCGCGCCCGCCCCGAAACCTGGCTGTACCGCCGTCTGCAGTGGCACCTGGCAGTGCACTGGGGTGTCGGCACTCATCAGTTGATCCTGCACTCGGGGCCTTGGACAGTGCGCCGCACGCGTCGACATGCGAGGTCGACGCCATGAGCCGCTTCCGCAACAAGGTGGATGCGCAGCAGGCGCATATCTTCAGCCTGCGGCTGGCCGTTTCGATTCTGGCACTGCTGTGCTGCGGGCTGTGGTATGGCTGGCAGTCCGCGCCCTCCGAGCTGACCATCCATGTGCCGCCCGATCTACGTTCCGGCAGCACACGTAAATGGTGGGATGTACCGCCAGAAAACATCTACGCCTTCGCGCTGTACATCTTCGGCCAGCTCAACCGCTGGCCCACCGACGGCGAGGTCGATTACCACCGTGCCATCTTTGCTTTGCAGCCCTACCTGACCCCAGCGTGCAAGACCTTCTTCGACGGCGACTTCGAGTACCGCAAAGCCGCCGGCGAACTGCGCGGCCGGGTGCGCGGGGTGTACGAGGTGCTGGGCCGCGGCTACAGCGACGATCCCGACTTACGGGTGAAGCAGCTGGATAAGCACAGCTGGCTGGTCAAACTCGACCTCAATGCTGACGAGTACTACGCCGCCGAGCCGGTGAAACGCGTGGTGGTGCGCTACCCGCTTCGCGTGGTGCGCTTCGACGTCGACCCCGAGCACAACAAGTGGGGCCTGGCCCTGGACTGCTACGAAGGCACACCGCAGAAACTGACGCTGCCTGGAGGTGCGGGATGATGCGTGTCTTGATCATGATTCTGGCGGTTGCCGCAGGCTGGTGTTCTGCGGTCGGTGCGGTCGAGGTGAAATACTGGGATCGCCTGCCGCTGGCCGTTCCACTTACGGTGGGCCAGGAACGAGTCCTGATGCTCGATGAGGATGTCCGCGTAGGGGTGCCGGGTGCGATCGCTGCCAAGCTGCGCGTCCAGTCCGTCGGAGGCACGGTGTATCTGCGCGCCGCTGAAACCCTTCCCCCTACCCGGCTGCAGCTGCAGTCGGTGAAGTCAGGCGACATCATCTTGATCGACATCGAAGCGCTTGAAGGCAGCGAGGCACTGGAGCCGGTCAAGATCGTGGCCCAGGCTCAGGCACCGAACGTGGAAGCGGCGAAGGACACGTCACCTGCAGCAACCCCGGTACCGGTGGTGCTCACCCGCTATGCGGCGCAGAACCTCTATGCGCCCCTGCGTACCGTGGCACCGCTACCCGGTGTGCGGCGGGTGCCGCTGAGCGACTCCACCGCGTTCAGCACCTTGCTGCCCACCGAGCGGGTTTCGATCAAGGCCCTCGCAGCCTGGCGGCTGGGCGACTACTGGGTGACAGCGGTGAAGATCGTGAATCGCGGCCCTGGCAATGTGGTGCTCGACCCGCGCCACCTGCAAGCCACGCTGTATGCCGCGACGTTCCAGCACGCGGACTTAGGTCTCACCGGTACGCCTGAAGACACCACCGTGGCTTATCTCGTTACCCGTGGCGGCGACCTGAAGCACGCCCTGCTGTTGCCCCCGGCAAAACCGGAGGCTGCCGATCATGAAAGCTAACAGCCTGCTGAAATGGTTTGTGCCTGCGGTCCTGCTAGGCATCGTGCTGATCATCATCAAGTCCTGGGTGACCACCCCAGATGGCCAGCCCACTCACGATCCGGAGAATGCCACGCTCAGCGCGGAACAGGCCAAGGCCTTGGGCATCGCCGGCGACACTCCGCGCGACACCGTGGCCACTTTGATCGGCCAGGTCAAGGCGATGCGCAGCGAGATGCAGACGCTGAAGAAAGGCAACGATGCCCTGCAGACCGAGAACAACCGGCTGCGCACGCGCGAAGGCAATATCGATACGCGCATCCAGAGCACGCTGAGCAGTGTCACCCAACAGGTTACCGAACAGCGCCAGCAGGCCAACGATGCTCGGCAGAAGGCCGAGCAGCAGCATCGCGAGACCCAAGGGCTGCTCTCCAGGCTCAAGGACCAGCTCACCGGTAAGCCCGCCGCAAAGTCGGATGTTCCTGCGGGATTCGGTCTTGAGCCAGGCGACGAGCAGCAGTTTGCAGGCCCTCAGGCACCGGCAGATGCGGTGCAGTGGATCGAACCATCGAATGCCCGCGCCGGCCAAGAGAACACCGGCAAAGCCGAGGGACCGCTGTCGTCGTTGACCTCGAAGTTCAAGGATCTGCACGGTCTGGACGACAACGCCATCGACCGTGGCCAAGATCGCTTACGGGCCGTCGCTAAAGGCGAACGTGACCTGGAGAACGCCCAGGACCGTACCGAAGGCGCCCGCCCCGTCTACACCATTCCCGAGAACTCGACGTTGATGGGTTCGATCGCCATGACCGCGCTCATTGGCCGGGTACCGGTAGACGGAACGGTGAATGACCCCTATCCGTTCAAGGTGCTGGTGGGGCCGGACAACCTCACTGCCAACGGCATCGACCTGCCGGACGTGGTCGGCGCGGTAATGAGCGGCACCGCCGCTGGTGACTGGACATTGTCCTGCGTGCGCGGCCAGGTCGAGTCGATCACTTTTGTCTTCGGCGACGGCACCGTCCGCACGGTGCCGCAGCCGCAGAAGGTCGTCAGCCGCAATCGCAGCAGCACCCAGACCTCGGACACCGAGAAGATCCGCGGCGGCCTGGGCTACATTTCTGACCCCTACGGCATCCCCTGCATTTCCGGTGAGCGCCGCTCCAACGCCCAGCAGTACCTGGGCAGCCAGAGTCTGATCACTGCGGCCGGCGCCGGCTTTGCTGCAGCCCTGGGCAGCGAGCAGAACAACACCTCGTTCATCAACTCGGCCAGCGGCAGCCTTGGCCTATCCCAGAACAACGGTAACAGCGCGCTGAACTCGGTGATTAGCGGGGGCATTGGCGACATCCGTGAGTGGATCAACAAGCTCTACGGCGAAGCCTTCGCCGCCATCTACGTGCCCCCTGGGGCTAAGGTGGCCTTGCACCTGGACCACGAAATCAGCATCGACTACGAACCCAAAGGCCGGAGAGTGAACCATGAAAGCGCATCCGTCTCGGTACTGGATCTGGATTAGCCTGTTGCTCGGCCTGCACCTGGCCGGTTGCTCCACCAGCAAGGAGGAAATGCTGCCCCACGGCGATCACACCATGCTGGATATCTGGAACGGCGGTGGCTCGGTCGGAACTCAGCAACAGCTAGTTGAGGCGCGTGGAGAACTACGTCGCCCGGTGCTGGATCCTGAGCGCCTGAGCAAGGACCAGAGCGCCTACACGCGCACGGCGGCCAACGAAATCCGTGCCCAGTTCCCGCGTCTACCTAACCCAGACCTGGTCATGTACGTCTACCCGCATCTGGCCGGTACCCAACAGACGCCGGTGCCAGGCTACTCGACCGTGTTCCCACTGTACGAGAAGGTCCAGTACGCGCTGCCCGGCGAGCGCCTGGACGATCTGTGATGGCCGATGACACGAGTCGCGAACCACCATGTTGGAAGTCTTGGCGTGCAGTGCAACGTCGGCGCGCCACGCTGGCCGACGAGGCCGCCCAGTACGCGCACAACCCCAGCTTCACCGACCACTTGCCCTGGGTCGAATACCTCGAAGATGCGCAGTGCTTTCTGCTCGACGACAACCGTTCCGTGGGCGCCGTGTTCGAGCTGCAGCCGATCGGTACCGAGGGTCGTGAGCCCGAATGGCTGATGGCGGCACGCGATGCGCTGGAAGATGCGTTGCAGGACAGCTTCGACGAGTTCGACCAGGCGCCCTGGGTGGTGCAGTTCTTCTGCCAGGACGACAGTGACTTCGCCCCGTACCTTGAACGCCTGGAGCGCTACATCGCGCCGCGCGCGCGAGGTACGCCGTTCACCGAGGCTTTCCTCGCGTCGATGCGCCGCCATCTTGAAGCCGTCGGCAAACCGGGTGGGCTGTTCGACGACCATGTGGTGTCCCACCTGCCGTGGCGCGGCAGCAACCGGCGGATTCGCCTGGTGGTTTACCGCTGGCTCGGAGAGCAGGCCGACGAGGATGGGCAGAGCCCGGTTCAGCTGTTGAACCGCACCTGCGACCGCCTGGTGGCCTCGCTGCAGGCCTGCGGGGTCAGCCCTCGGCGGCTGACCGGGCGCGACTTTTACGCCTGGTTGTTGCCTTGGTTCAACCCGGCCCCAGCCCTCACTGGCGAGTTCCCCGCCGCGTTCTATCGACGTGTGCCCTACCCGGACGTGGATGACGGCGAGGAGCTGCCGCTGCCGTTCGACCACGATTTCGCCGAGCGGCTGTTCTTTCAAGAGCCGCGCTCCGATAGCGAGCAGGGCCTGTGGTACTTCGATCAAAAGCCTCACGCCGTGATGGTGGTCGACAAGTTGCGCAGGCCACCGCATATCGGCCAGCTGACCGGTGAAACACGCAAGGGCGAAGCGTTGAACGCCTTGTTCGATCAGTTGCCCGAGCGGTCGGTCATGAGCCTGACCTTGGTGATCACGCCCCAGGATGTGCTCGAGGAGCAGCTCAATCGCCTGGCGCGAAAAGCCATCGGCGAGAACCTCGCCTCCACCCAGACCCGCCAGGACGTGGAAGAGGCCCGCGCGCTGATTGGCCGCCAGCACAAGCTGTACCGCGGAACCTTGGCGCTGTACTTGCGCGGCGGCGATGAACAGCAGCTGCGCCAGCGTTCGGTCCAGGCCGCCAATGTGCTGCTCGGCGCCGGCCTACAACCGGTGCGCGAGGGCGATGAAGTGGCCGCGTGCAACAGCTACCTGCGCTGGTTGCCGATGGTCTACAACCCGGCGCGGGACACACGCAACTGGTATACCCGACTGCTGTTTGCCCAGCACGTCGCCAACCTGCTGCCGCTCTGGGGACGCAGCATCGGTACCGGCAACCCGGGCATCACCTTTTTCAACCGTGGCGGTGCGCCGCTGTCGTTCGATCCGCTGTCACGCTTCGACCGCTCGATGAATGGCCACCTGCTGTTGTTCGGCCCGACCGGCGCCGGCAAGTCGGCCACCCTGGTCTCGATCCTCATGCAGGTCATGGCCGTGTACCGGCCGCGGCTGTTCATCGTCGAAGCGGGCAACTCCTTCGGCCTGCAGGGCGACTATTTCGCCACCCTCGGCCTAACCGTCAACAAGGTTCAGCTCAAACCGGGCAGTGATGTGAGCCTGGCGCCGTTCGCCCATGCCCGGCGCCTGATCGAGCATCCGGACCAGGTCGCCAGTTTGTCGACCGAAGACCTGGATGAGTCCACGCCGGACAGTGACGAGCAGCGCGATGTGCTGGGCGAGTTGGAGATCACCGCTCGGCTGATGATCACCGGCGGCGAAGCCAAGGAAGAGGCGCGCCTGACCCGGGCGGACCGCAGTCTAATCCGCGAGTGCATCCTCGATGCCGCCCGGTACTGCGCGACGACTGAGCAGCAGGTGCTGACCCGCCATGTCCGCGATGCCCTGCGCAAGGTCGCCAGCGACACCCACCTGCCCGACAAGCGCCGTGAGCGTGCGCAGGAGATGGCCGAGTCCATCGACCTGTTCTGCCAGGGTTTCGAAGGTGCATTGTTCGACCGGCCCGGCACACCCTGGCCGGAGAGCGACGTGACGATCGTCGACCTCGCCACCTATGCCCGTGAGGGCTACGAGGCGCAGATGTCCATCAGCTACATCAGCCTGATGAACACGGTGAACAACATCGCCGAGCGCGATCAGTACCTGGGGCGACCGATCATCATGGTCACCGACGAAGGCCACATCATCACCAAAAACCCGCTGCTGGCCCCCTTTGTGGTCAAGGGCACGAAGATGTGGCGCAAGCTCGGCGCCTGGTTCTGGCTGGCAACGCAGAACATGGCCGACTTGCCCGATGCGGCGCAGACCATGCTCAACATGATCGAGTGGTGGATCTGCTTGAACATGCCGCCAGCGGAAATCGAGGAGATAGCCCGATTCAAGAAACTCACGCCGGCGCAGAAAGCGTTGCTGCTCTCCGCGAGCAAGGCCTCGGGCAAGTACACCGAGGGCGTGGTCCTGTCGAAGAACCTGGAGACACTATTCCGCGCAGTGCCGCCGAGCCTGTACCTCGCTTTGGCCATGACCGAGCCCGAGGAGAAAGCCCAGCGCTGGCGATTGATGGAGGAGCATCAACAGTCAGAGCTTGAAGCCGCCCTGCAGGTCGCGGCGGAGATCGATCATCTGCGGGGCATGTCATAATTGTTCCAGCACCACCGGCTTGCAGAAGTGTCGTCAGCTCGTTTTTTGATACATGGATTTTCGGCCCGTATCCACCGGCCCAGTCCTACAGTGATATGAGTCGCAACTCAAGTTCGTGCGGCCCTCTTGGACAGTCTTAGGATTTGGCCGCTTCCGCACCGATCGCGCAAAACAGGCTTAAACCTTAGCGTTCACCGTTGAGGCCACTTTTACGCGAAGGTAAGGTGATGGTCTGCGCCGTGCATCTCAGTGAGGATTCCGTGCGCTGATATGAGCGCCGTCCTACCTTGATACCGACTGCCACCTCCACTCTCCCCATGCCGTCCCGAGCCAATCTTCCTAATCCTCGAGCAATGCCCATTCTCTGCCTGCATCCGCAAGCTCGAGCATCTCCGTCAAATCTTCATCGCTGATCTCCTGACGGCGATGGGCGGCATACGCCATCTCGTTCAGCACCAACGCACGGCCGTACGGATCAGCTTGAAGCTCCGTCTGATCATTCAGTTCAGCCAGCCACGCCGCAGGAAGGTTCAGCATTTGACCGTCCACAACTGATCGATCCTGGTCGTAAAGGATTGGCTCATCATTTCCCTTCTCATCCCCCACTCTGGCGCCACCGGTACACTACCGGCGCGCATCGTTCCCCTTCCCCAGCGCTCGTTGATGTCGTCCATCACCTGCATCAACCTGTCACATGCAACTGACTGCTTGAGCGCAAACAAATCCTCCGAAAACTCGCCGGGCTGCCGTAGATCCATCAGCAGGACCTCTGCTTTGCTGTACCGGAACCCTTGCCGAAAGACCCGCGCGACTGCGTCGGTGGCCAGTCTGGTTATCAGTAGCGTGTCGCAGGTTGGGTATGGCAGCTCCACCAGAGCGCCCTGGGCGTGATGGGCCTCATCCGGATTGAACATCGCCGTGCGGATGCTCACACGCATGCGCTTGCACACCGAACCTTGGGAGCGGAGCTTCTCCGCCGCTCGCCCGACGTAGGTGGCCACGGCTTGCTTGATTGGCGCCAGCTCGGTTAGCCGCTTGCCAAACATCCGGCTGCAGCAGATCTCTTGTTTAGGCGGTTCGACCTCATCAAGTTCAAGGCAGGGCGTGCCGGCCAGCTCGCGGGCAGTCTTTTCCACCACCACACTGAACTTCTGCCGAAGTGTCCACGGGTCGGCCTTGGCCAAGTCCATGGCCGTCCGGATGCCCATCGCCTCGAGATGAGCCGTCATCCGCCGGCCAATGCCCCACACCTCTTTCACCTCGGTATTGCGCAGCACCCAATCGCGCTTAAACGGATCAGTGATGTCCACCACTCCGCCGGTCTGCGCCTGGAGGCGTTTAGCCGTATGGTTAGCCAGCTTGGCGAGCGTCTTTGTGCTGGCGATACCTACACCGACCGGGATGCCCGTGCACTGGAAAATTCTCGATCGAACCTTTCGCCCGAACTCGGTCAGGTTTTCAGGAATGCCGGATAGGTCAGCGAAGCATTCATCGATGCTATAGACCTCAGTCGCCGGCACCATTGATTCGATCAGCGTCATAACCCGCTCGCTCATGTCGCCGTACAAGGCGTAGTTGCTGCTGAACGCCACGACGCCGTGCCGGCGGAGCTTGTCCTTCGCCTGAAAATAAGGCTCCCCCATCTTCACGTAGGGCTTCGCGTCGTAAGACCTGGCGATCACACAGCCGTCGTTGTTGCTCAGTACGACAATCGGCGTCTTGGCCAGATCCGGCCGGAACACGCGCTCACAGCTTGCGTAAAAGCTATTGCAATCAATGAGCGCGAATACCGGGTCACTGCGCATGATCACGGACGCTGTACCGGACCACACCCCAAACGACCAGGTCGTCACCTTCCATGATGTAGCGTGGGGGATACGCTGTGTTTTCCGACTTGAGGATCACCACCCCGTCACGACGGTGAAGCCGTTTGCATACCGGCTCGCTGTTGACGGCCGCAATGACGATATCGCCGTGCTCCGCTTCTCGCCCCCGGTCTACGATGACGATATCCCCGGAATAGATACCGGCGCCCTGCATGCTATCGCCCTCCACTTTCACCAGATACACATGCGGCGCGCGGAGGTCGAATAGCTCATCGAGTGAAATATGGCCTTCCAAGTGATCCGCTGCAGGCGACGGGAAGCCGGCAGGGACGTGAAACGAATACAGGGGTAAGGGTTCAGTGCCGCCGGTGGGCACGCCCAAGAATGTGATGGTCATGATGGAAGGTCCAATGCAAACTGTATGCATATACAGTAGATATGGCATTGGGTGCCCGGTCAATCCTGGCCGATGAAAATTCTGACAAGCGAGAGGCGGGTTATGTGCGGACGGTACTCGATATATGAGTCGATGGATCACTACCTGCGTCAGCTATCGCTGGACCTGGTGGTGGTCAATGGATACGACCACGAGCCAATCGATCGCTTCAACGTGGCGCCTTCGACGCGTGTCGAAATCATTCGCCAGATCGGTGAAGGCCTGAGTGTGGATCGCGTCAAATGGGGATGGTCGCCATTTTGGGCGAAGGGGAAACGTCCCGACCCGATCAATGCTCGAGCAGAAACGGTGATGACGGGGAGGTTCTTCAAGGGGTTGTGGCCAGTCGGTAGAGCGCTAGCCCCTGCAAATGGCTGGTTCGAATGGATCCCGGACCCAGCAGACCCCAAGCAAAAGCAGCCGTACTACATCACGAGAGCCGACGGCGGCACGCTTTTCTTCGGCGCACTTGCGCAGGTGCACCAGGAAATCGAACCGGACGACCGCGATGGATTCGTGGTTATCACTGCAGCTGCAGATCAAGGCTTGGTCGACATCCACGACAGGAAACCCCTGGTGCTTTCACCTGAGGTGGCAAGGGAATGGTTGGACCCAGGCACATCGCCCGAACGCGCTGCGGCGATCATAGAGACGGGATGCCGCCCGGCAGGGGATTTTCGATGGTATCCGGTCGGCAAAGCTGTCGGTAACGTGCGCAATCAAGGGCCAGAGCTGATTGCGCCGGTTAATGAGCAGGGCCACCACGGCCGCCAAGGCGACCTAGAGCTTTGAGTTGGTATTCATTCACAGCCTGATACTGCGACTCGGCGATCTGGCGGAGCCGCTCGACTTCAAGGGGTGGCGCACCAACGGCCTGGGCCTCGTGATAATTCTTCAGCGCTTCTACCGCATCGGTGTACATTGGATGGTCTGGATACAAAATCGGCGGTCTATTCCCCATCACAAAGCATCCTCAGTTTTGGCTGTTCAATGAAAGTATGGACGGCTTGGCCTGACTTGATCAGCTGAAAGTGCACCGCTGCATGATAGAGGGTATGGGCCAAAAATCGCTGCCGGACAACCTCCTCCTCAGATGCCGGGCCTGCCTCAGCGGCGCGGAACTCTCGCCAAACATCAACTGCCTGCTGGGTGAGCGCTCCACCGGCGTCTAGCATCCCCAAAAAGTACGCTCGCCCATATCCTGCTCCTATTGCTAAAACGCCGGACGACCACCTCCGCCTCATTGCGCTCAGCATTCGATAACGCGATACAGGAGTACATTTGTACTCCGGCCATGCTGCCTTATCAGCCCCGTTTACTGGCCACTTACTAATACGATCGTCCTGGTCGCGGTTTGTCCATCCACCACCTGCCTCGGATACACGATGCTGAAACTTGGCGCACGGATGCACACCGCTGCCACCTGCCGAGCGTTGCCCATGAACGTCACCACCTTCATCCGAAGCAAAGCGCCGAAATCCAGAAATGCTCGCCGTGGCCGAGTCTTCACCGCCGCTGCTCTCCTGGTGGCCGCCGAGCAGTGTCTGGCATTGACCACGCCAACCCTCATCGCCTCCGTCTCTTCGCTGCAGTGCCTGGAGTATCGGGTCGTCGGGATCTGCTACTGGCTGCTGTGCACACCATTCGGCTGCACGGTGCGAACCTCACCGAAGATCCGTCACTTCATTCCCGAGTTGGTGGTATCGAGCTATGCCGACACCGGCGCCAATCCCTGGAGCGAGATGTCGGCGCTGTCGACGCCGACGCCGGCGTCACAAGGGGGTGGCAACCTGATTACGCCCTCGCCACAGCGCGACAACCTGCCCCGCTTCAAAAATGTCGACGGCATTGGCCATCCCGGCGGGGCAGCCCTCACAGCTCTCGCGCATACATTCGGTTATGCGTGCCCAAGCGGGGCGCTGCCGTTTGCGCCCTACTACCTCAGCACGCTCGACCCGTTGGCGTGGCGCCAGGCGATCCCCGAGTCCGTCTACCCACAGGCACTGGTCCCGGGGATGCGCGAGATCGGCAACCAGGCACTCGGAGACATGTGGGGCAGCGTGTATCCGCGACACGGCTTTCTGGTGCAGCCTGATGATTTCAAGGCAGCTGCCGTAATGGCCCAGCGCGCCAGCGACTTCATCACCCGCGTCGGCCAGCCGCACGTTTATCTACCTCTGCAGCCGATGCCGGCTCCCGGCTACTGGCCGCCGCGGCCGGTGATGGATAACAACGTCAACAACCACCGCTGGCAGTTGCTGGTCCCGGTAATACAGAACACCTGCGCCATCTTCCCCAGCCCAACGATCCAGAGCGCCGACGGCGCCTATGCCTGGTCGATGTGGCGGCCCTACCGCTGCTGCCAGCGTATGGGTCAGACGTTTCTGTTCAGCATCGACTTTGATGGAGGCCAGTGATGAAAAACCTCGCGCTCGGGTTGGTGTGCTTCCTTGTGTCTGCCACAGGCCATGCCGCAGAGAACGGCTACCACCTCGGTGACCAAGCCCAGGTCCTGGATGACCGCGTGATGTACACCATCGGCGGCGGTTCCGCAGCAGGAGCGCCCTCCTCGCTTTACCGTCCAAACGGCCTCGGCGTCGGCATGTCCTGGCGGGCCAACATGATGTGCGGAAACATGAACCTCTCGAACACCCTGCAGAACCAGCTCAATGGTGCCACCCAGGGCTTCCAGCAGATCATGGGCAACGTCATCCAGAACGCCACACAAGCGGTGATGTCGCTGCCGGCGATGATCATCCAGCGCGCCAACCCTGGGCTGTATGAGCTGCTGAGTAATGGCGTGCTGCAGGGACGCATCGACTTCGATCGTTCCAAGCTCACCTGCCAGGCGATGGCGGCAAAAATGGCCGACAAGGTCGACCAGGCCGGATGGGGTGCGCTGGCCCAGAACCAGGAGATGCAGCACAACCTTGAGCAGTCCGGCGGCGATGCCGTAATGGCGGTCAAGGATACCGAGTCGAACAACGGCAACAACGGCGTCAGCTGGATCGGTGGGCAGAAAGCCGGAGGTAACGGACAGCAACCCATCCGGGTGACTTCGGATGTGGTAAAGGCCGGCTACAACCTGCTGCACAACCGATCCGTCGAGGACACCTCGGCCGTCGGTTCGGCTTGCCAGAATGGCGCCATCTGCCAAGCCTGGTCGAGCCCCGAGGAGGCCTCGGAATGGGCGACACGGGTGCTCGGTGAAACCGAGGTGGAAACCTGCGATGACTGCGAGACGCTGCGCGTCACCGCCGGTACGGGCCTGTCGCCGCTGATTCAGGAAACCTACACGGAACACTTGGAAGGCCTGCAGCGCATGGTCTCGGACGCCGACCAGCCTACCCCAGAGAACCTCAGCAAGGTCTCCAGCCCCTTGCTGCAGGTCTCGCGCGGCGTCATTGAGGGGCTGCGCGATGACCCTGATCAGAACCTGCTGGCCCGGCGTCTGGCCAGTGAGACCGCACTGTCCAGCGTGATCTACAAGGCGATGCTGCTGCAGCGCACGCTGTTCGCCGGCAGCCACGAGCCAAACGTGGCTTCCGCCCAGCCTGCCACGACTGCCCTCAAAAGCAACGTCGAAACCCTGGAACGGGAGATCCGCCTGCTGCAAACCGAGCTGCAGGTACGCCAGTCGCTGGCCACCAATACCGCCAGCCTGGTCCTCGATCGCCACGCCGGCGGCGCCGACGCCTCGCGTAGCATCGATCAGCGCGACCCGGTGCCGGACCGACTGCGCCGGGCTGAGCAGGAGAGGAGCACGCCATGATCACGTCATCTATGAGATCACTGATCGTCCACATGCTGCTGATCCTCGGCACCATGCTGATCATGTTGCTGATTGCCTGGATGGCACTACAACTGCCCGCCGCCCAACTGGATTGGCTCGCACCAACGCGGGCGCCCGCCGCCTACTTCGCGTGGTGGCGCGTCCTGCTGTACACCCTGATCTTCGCCGGTTGGGCCGCAGCGTTGCGCATGCGGACTGCGCCTGCGGACCATCAACGGCTAAAGCGTCTGGGGTTGATCGGCTTCAGCTCGATCATCCTGGTCGAACTGTCTCGCGTGTGAGGTGCGGCCATGAACATGAGCACCAACAGCTACCTTGAGTACTACCTGTCGCTGCTGGCCTGGATCATCAACAACGGCATCTGGAACACGCTGGTTGACACCGGGCTGTTCGCCGCTCCCTTCGGTGCGGTCATCCTGCAGGAATGGCTGTCGGCCCGCCAACAGGGTGCTGACGAAGGCAACAAGGGCCTACTGTCGATCCCTCGCGTCGAGAACCGGCTGTGGATGAGCTACGTGGTCATTATGTTCGGCTGCATGCCGTTCTTCCCGCTGAACCTGTCCTCCGTGACGTTTGACGATGCCGCGAGCCAGCGCTGTGGGGTCACAATGGCCAGGCCCGCCGACACGGCCTGGGCCACGACTTTCAACACCATCGGCGAGAAGTCAGCGAACGTGCCGGTGTGGTGGTTCCTCGTGCATGCCATAAGCAAAGGCATCACCGCCGCTGCCACCGCGGCGATTCCCTGTGCGCCCGACATCCGGGCGATGCGCATGGAGATCGACAGTTCGCGGATCAACGACCAGGTGCTGCTGCAGGAAGTCGCCGACTTCACCCGGGATTGCTACGGTTTTTCGCGCTCGCGGCTGTTCACCAATCGCCCCGAGCTGGACGATTCGCAGAGCTACGACGCGTCCTGGATTGGCTCGACGTACCTGCTCAACACGCCGGGCTACTACGATACCGACCGCTCGCGAATGCCCAGAGTCGACTGGCCGTACGACGAGACGCGGGATACCTCCCTGCCCCGGCTCGACAACGGCGCCGGCTACCCCACCTGCAAGCAGTGGTGGGGCGACGGCACGATCGGACTGCGTGATCGTTTGGTGGCCGAGGTTGATCCATCGCTGCTATCGCAGCTGCGCGGCTGGCTGACGGGGCACACCTCTGCGGAGGTCGAAGACGCCACCTTGCGCGAGCTGGTGAGCCCACGGCAGCAGTCACTGAGTATGGCGCCTGGGCAGGTGTTCCAGGACTACGGGAGCAGCGCCCGCGGCGGTTCGCTGACACAAGGGCTAAACAACCTGGCCACCAACACCGGCCTGGCCCTAGGCTCATTCAGTAACTTCCCGGCGATGAATGCGCTGCGTGCTGCACTGCCGATGGTCCAGGCTTTTTTGATCATGGGCACGATCATCAGCCTGCCGCTGGTGCTACTGATCAGCACCTACCAGCTCAAGGCACTCATGACGATCACATTCGCGCTGTTCACCCTGCACATGCTCACCTTCTGGTGGGAGCTCGCACGATGGATCGACTCGAGCATGCTGGAAACGCTTTACAACCAGGTATCGGCTACAGACCAGACACTGTTGTCGTTGCCGACAGCAGGGTTCATGGATGGGACAGTTACGGCTCAGGTGATTGAATACGTCATGGGCGCAATGTTTTTGGTACTGCCGATGTTTTTTCTCGGCGCAATGGGCTGGGCGGGATACAACGTTGGCAGCAACGTTCAAAGCTTGCTAACTCAAGGCGCAGAAAGCGCCAAACTCCAAGCAGGAAAAGGATCGTCCCAAATCGTTGGAGGCGCCCAAAAGCTTAAGTAATAAAAATTAGCGAAGTGATCCGTGATCATCGTACATTTCAGGATACTTGAAACGATGACGAGGATGGCTTACCTCAAAGACGTCGGGCTCATTATCGGGTGCAGAAATAGGCAGTACCGCTATGGTCCACAAAGCAATCATTCCGATTGCTATGACCAACGCAAATGACGCAACAGCGAGCAACATGAGCAGCTTGAAAATCTGCAAAGCGATTTGCCGATATTTGAACGGCACTGAAGCCAATATGTTGGAGTGCAAAACTGATAATTCGAGGCGGCGCGCCATCCGACCAGCACCAACCGCAGCACTGATGAGATGTCTGCCGATGCCGGTCCGGCCAGAAGTCGAAGATGCTGAAGTCGACATTTGATTGCCTCCGATACCCGTCCACTGCGATCGCGGCCAAGACGCTACCGTCAATTTGGATCCAAGCTCTAGCTTACTCCTCCGTCGCTAAAATCCATGACCGTTGATCACTTGGATAACCCGGATTATCGCCGGTGGCGCTCATTGGATCGCGAACATTTGCCTCCACCGAAAAGCGCCATTGACGCTACATCGGTTCGCTTGGTAAACCAATTTTGCAATAGCTGGTTATCCAGCACCCCAGGTAGCCATAACCTTTGAGGCTACGTCACGCATGTGATGGTTACCCCAAAATGCGATTCGCGTTCGGCAGCTCGCATGGTCACCGTTCCCCGGTGATGAACGCTTTCTACTCCCCCGGGTTCACTGAACCTGCGTCCTCGTTGCACCCTACTCACATCCATTCCAGTGCAGGGAACTCTCCCTCACGGGATGGCGTTCCTCCGCACCCTCTGGAGGATCTCATCATGCTGCGTTTCACAGGCACTGAACTTCACGCCGTGTTGGCCGAGGCCGGTATCAATGGTTGCAGACTGATACTGGTCAAGGACCACGGTGTTTACCTCATGTCCGAGATCGGCGAAAGCAAACCGGATGGCGGTGGCCGCAAACGCGTGGCCTATGCCACTGGCTGCAACCCCAACGTCGACGACTTCGACACCTGGTGGAATCGCGCCCTCGATGAATTCGGCGGCGATGATTTTGCCGAGTACTTCGACATCGATGATCCTGTCCTCGCCAGCCTTCGCGGCACTGCAGGATCGCTGGTGGTAGAGGCCACCTCCACCCACCTGTACTTGGCCGCCGAGGTTGATCCGGCAGGCAAATCTTGAACGCAGAAGCGAGCTCCACGCGTACCCAGAGCGGCACCTTAACCGGGCCTCTCTGGGCGCCTCTCGCATCCTTCTTCAGTCGGTTAAAGATCGCCGTTTGTCAGGAATCCAAGGCCGGAGGTCTTCGCTGGAACTCCCTGGATAGAGCCCTCCATATGAGGTGTAGGTCGGAGATTGACCTCACGTCCAAGCGCCGTTTAATACATGGACGCACCCTGCTCAATGCCTTGTTCAGATTGAGCAGGTCCACGCACGTACCTCACATGAGGTGTCGCGCGATTAGCTACGCGGAGGTCCCAATGTCCAGGATGAAGCGCTTTTCCGATGCGGTGGTGCTGAGCCCAGGCGTTTGGCAGCAGTTCATTGAACCTGCCACAGGCGAGGAACCGATTGGACAGTCAGGCCTGCGCCTGGCAAACCTGCTCAACAGCGTGCTGACTTCGGCACCGCGTACCTCACACTGCCCCACCGAGCTGGAACTCGACCGTTCGCGGAGCAACGGCACTTCAGTGCCTGCTCACCAGCCGCAGCTTCAGCTGGCTCGCATCACGCCACGCAGCGGCCCGGCTTTTCTGCTTATCCGGCTACCCGGCGAGATCGTAGTAGATATCGCCGCCCTCTGACCCTGTCAGCACCGCTACTGCCTCACTTACCCCACCGGGAACCCTTCCCGGCCGGGCAGCGTTCCCCCTACACGCCCGGAGAACGCCATGTCCGATATCTACCTGGATGTCACCAACAAGATCGTCAGCGCCTTGAGCCAAGGCGTGATCCCCTGGATCAAACCGTGGACCACTACCGGTTCAAGTGCTGACTCCCCTTTTCCCATCAACGCCATCACCCGGCGGCCCTACGCCGGCATCAACATTCCACTGCTGTGGGCCGAGGCGCGCCTGCGAGGTTTCACCCAGGATCGCTGGCTGACCTTCAACCAGGCGCGCAAAGGTGGTGGCCATGTACGCAAGGGCGAGCAATCCATCCTCGCGGTACTGTACAAACCGATGAGCAAGGAGGCGCATGACGAGGACGGCCAGGTCGTTCGCGATGACCAAGGCAATATCAAGATGGTGCAGTTTGCCCTCTTGCGAACGCACTGCCTGTTCAACATCGAGCAGACCGAGGGCTTGCCTGACGAGGAATCAGACCCAGCTGAGCACATCGAGCCGCCCGCGTTTATCGACCATGGCCCGGCCGAGCAACTGCTGCTAGCCAGCGGCGCGCAGATCGAGCATTGCTACGGCGATAGCGCGTTCTATCAGCCGCTGAGCGATCGCATCCAACTACCCACCAAGGCCCAGTTCGAGGACGTCGGCAGCTACTATGCGACTGCCCTGCATGAGCTGACTCACTGGTCGGGTCACCGGTCGCGCCTGAATCGCGATGGCATCACCGGCGGGCACGCGTTCGGTTCCGCAGCCTATGCCTTCGAGGAACTGGTCGCGGAAATGGGTGCAGCGTTTCTCTGCGCGCTGACCGGAACCCAGGGAGAGTTGCGCCACGAGGAGTATCTAGCCTCCTGGCTGAAGATCCTCAAGGAAGACAAGCGCGCGATCTTCCGCGCCAGTGGCCAGGCCCGTGAGGCCTCGGAGTACCTGCTGGCACTGCAGGCAGACCACACCACAGAAGCGCCGGAGCGACTCACGGCGTGATTTCCCTCAACCAGCAGAAAGGCCCCAATTCGGGGCCTTTGTTTTTCTGCCGGGTCAGCATCGACCGCTAATGCGGAGTCGATTACTCCAACCAGCTCTCAACGGTATCCGAGCCGTGTTCCTGCTTCCACTGTTTCAGGATCTTGTGATTGCCACCCTTGGTTTCCACGACCTCACCGCTGTGCGGGTTCTTGTAGCGCTTGACCTCGCGCGGCTTGCGCTGAGCACTGCTCGACACGCTTGCGGCACTCACGCTCACGCCTTTGGACGGATCCAGAATGGTGATCACCTGACGCAGGCTCATGCCCTACTCTTCCAGCAAGGCCTTCAGCTTCTGTTCAAACTCGATTTCCTGCTTCAGGCCAGAATCGTTTTTCATCGCATCCAGCTGTTGAAGTTGAGCGGCCAGCTGCGCTTCCAGTGCTTTGAATTCGGCAAGTTTGGACATGAGAAATCTTTCCTAGGTATGAGACACATGTAGGAATACTAACTGAGACACACTCAATATCCGAGTATTAATTCCCAATCTAAGAGTCATTTCATGCTCATTAATTGCAAAACTCTGTGACAGATCAGTCAGCCAAGTTCTGACAGAGATGCGCCACCACTTCGCGAGGCGCCGCGCTGCTGCCAATCTTGAACAAGATGTCGCGCTGGCTGCGCGGTAACTTTTTCGCACAGCGCTTGGCGGCAGACCGAATGGCAGCATCTGTGCCATGAATTCGGTCTGCCAGCAGCACGATCAATACAGCATCACTCAGCGTCATCAGCGCCCCAGCTCAGAAACATGATGCCGGGCAGTCTACCTCCACTCGAAAGGGTCGGCTATGCCGATTCGGCCGGCTAACCCGACGCGCCAGACTTCGGATTATCGCACTCGCGAAAAAGGCCAAGGCGGTAAAGGGTAATGGTGTCAATGGAAGGGGGCGCAAGGGTAAGAGGCTTATCCGAAAAGGCAAAAGGACCTTTTGAACACAAGGCAGGTACTGCGATGAAACGCTGGTGGTTCAAACCTCAAAAAGGCCTTCCCGAAGAGACCGCCCCCGCCCACGTGGGCTTTCATCAACCACTGTCGGCGGAATCATTGCTCACTGTCAGCCACCGGAAAAAGCTGCTCGAACGCATCTGGCAATACACGGCCCTCTCCCCGCTACAGTTCGAACAACTCTACCTTGAACCTATTCGTCGCTACGCCAGCTATGTGCAGCAACTACCGGCCAGTGAAAGCCATCATCATGCCTATGCTGGGGGTATGCTCGACCACGGCTTGGAACTGGTGGCGTGCAGCCTGAAGTTACGCCAGTCCTACCTCCTTCCCAGTGGTGCTGCACCGGAAGACCAGGCCGCGCAGGCTGATGCTTGGAGCGCCGCCATTGCCTACGGCGCCCTGCTCCATGACGTTGGTAAAATTGCCGTCGATCTCCAGGTGGAGTACCAGAATGGTGGACGCTGGCACCCCTGGCACGGCCCCCTGAACCAGCCATACCGCTTCCGCTACCACCCCGACCGGGATTACCAACTACACGGTGCCGCCGCTGGGCTGTTGTATACGCAGATCCTGACCCCCGCCCTGCTCGACTGGCTCAGCAGCTACCCCGTCTTATGGGGGCAATTGCTGTCCTTGCTGGCTGACCACTATGAACTCGCCGGCACGCTCGGGGAATTGGTGCTGCAAGCCGACCGGGTGTCCACGGCACAGAACATCGGGGCCAATCCTGCTAAAGCCTTGCAGGCACCCAAGCACTCGCTGCAACATCATCTGCTCACAGGTCTACGCCACCTGATCAAAAACGAATTCAAGCTCAACCAGCCCGGCGCCGCCGGCTGGCTCACCGAGGACCACCTATGGTTGGTCAGCAAAACTGCGACTGACAAACTGCGCGCCTACCTGCTGGCTCAAGCTGTCGATGGTATCCCCTCCTCCAATATCGCCTTGTTCGATGAGCTGCAGTCACATGGATTGGTGGACGCGACACCGGAAGGCAAAGCAGTCTGGAGCGCCACCGTAGCAGAAGATGGTTGGCGACATCGCTTTACCTTTCTCCGCCTGCAGCCAAGCCTGATATGGGCCGATGCCCTCCGGCCAGACTGCTTTAACGGAACGGTTGAGCCGATGACGGACGCTTTTCTGCCGATTAGTGAAACCAGCGAGTCAGCCTCGGATCACCTTCAAACAGCCCCAGAAGATAAACAACCCGCTCTCGATCAATTGAATCGGGATTTCGACAGCCTCGACGATTTGCTGGACATGTTGAAAGTGCCAAGCGAGCTGAATACTGTATCAAGTACGGGAAGCCTTCAATTCGCCGCTGCGGCACCTCAGGATGCCGCGGGGCTTGCCTTTCTAGAGTGGCTGCGCGACGGAATCCATACTCATCGCTTGGTGGTCAACGACAGCAAGGCCAAGGTCCACACGGTGGAGGGCACGTTCTTCCTGGTCACGCCAGGTATTTTCCAGCGTTATGCAGCCGAGCATCTAGAGCGATCTGAGGGAGCCGCCCAGAAAGAACCTTGGCGGCGGATTCAACGTCATTTTGAGAAGCTGGGCATTCATCAAAAACGAGCTAATGGGCAAAATATTTGGACGTGCGCGGTGAAAGGCCCTCGCAAAACAAGCGTTCTGAATGGCTATCTACTGCATGGCTCTGCGGATATTTTCGCTCATCCGCCAGCGGATAACCCATACCTGATGCTGGTCAGATAAGTAGCTTCTATTCATATCGAGCATCTGCTGCATAGCCTCCCACCCAGCAATAGCACTCTGCTATCATTTTGCGCCGTAAAATGGATCACATGCTGCAGTCGGAGGCGCTGTAAGGGATGGGAAGCACGGACTCGAACGCGGTTCATGAAGCAACGGCATCTGCGTTGGGATTTTATTACCAGAGCCAGTTTGCCTTGCTCACGTTGATTTCTCAGTTCGCTGATGATGCCGCTGTGGCCATCGAGCGACTCGACGATGTTGAAATCACTGCGAATGGCGGCAAGCTGCTTTATCAGCTTAAGCACTCTGTGCAGGCCAGCCCGCCGCCTGTCACGCTTGCCTGTGTAGCGCTATGGAAAACGTTGCGCGTTTGGATCGACGCCTTACCGTTGGTATCGCTCGCCGACACTACCTTCCACCTCGTAGCGGTAGGAAAAGTGCCGAGCGACTCGCCTTTGATTGCGCTGTGCGATCCAGTTAAAAGTCGACAAGCGCTGCTCAAGGCGATGAATGAAGAAGCGACCCGAGTGGTCGAGGAACGGGTCGCTGCAAAAGCTGCTGGCAGCAAAATGCCGCATGCAGCCCGCGCTGCGGGTTGCGAAGCATTCCTCAAGATGACTACTACTGCCCGCCTGAGCCTGCTAAAGCGCATCCGCATTCAACAGGAAAGCGTCACCATCGGGCAAATCCCGATTGAGGTTGCAAAGCGACTCCACATCATTCCCAAGGCGCAACGTGCCCAGGTCGCCGAGCACCTGCTGGCATGGTGGGATCAGCAGGTCGTTTACACGCTGTGCGGCAAACGTGAGCGTGTCATTCAGCGCAGTGAGATGGAGCACTGCATCTCTTCGATTATCGCGCAACTGGAGGACGAGGAGCTGATTGCCGATTTCGACTCAGTGGCCCATCCGGAGGATTATCAAGCGGACGGCATGCTTTATCGCCAGATCGAACTGGTTGGCGGTAAGCCTTCTGATGTGCAGAAAGCAGTTCGAGAGGAGTGGCGGGCAAAAATGCAACGCGCGAAATGGATCGTAGATAACCCCAGCATGCGCTCGAAGATCGCGGGCTACGACTCCAAACTGACCGAACAATGGTCAGATCGACACCTGGAAATGGCTGAAGATTGCGAAGGTCTCGATGAAGGTGAGATCGAAGCAAAGGGCCTGGAACTGTTGCGCTGGTCGCACAAGGACGCACCCATTCAAGTCGAGCCAATTTCTCGAAGCTGGAATGGGCACTACTACGTCCGTGGTACCTACCAAGTGCTTGCGATAGATCTAATGGTGGGTTGGCATGCTGACTACCGCAAGCGTTTAGGGAAATAAGGCATGGTGATCGCACATGATATCTATGCCGAAACGAACCCAGGCTACTGTGCTGCGCTTCTGGCCACCTTCGTTGAGGCCTACCGAAGCCGTAACGATGTCAATCCGGACATCTCGCTCTGCTACGCCGCTCTGCCACTGGCGCTGTCGGGAGACCTCGCTTCGTCATTTGATCGCACAGACCGGCGTACCGGCCTGCTGGAATGGCTACGGCGAAGCCCCGCCATTCAGATCCGCCTGGCAGATCGTGTGAATGGCTCGCTGGATATTGTCACCGAGGCAATCCGCTTTGCCTGCTTCAGCCAACTGCTGACGATCGATACAGAAGGTCGTCTGGTTGCTGGCGGATCACCTTTGCCGAAGCAGTTCGCGAAGCAGTTCAGCGAAGAGACTCAGATAATTTTTAAGAACATTGATCGCCTGGGCTGCTGGCTAGCTTTGGCAGGGTCCACAAGGACGGCATTCGACATGATGGGCCTGGAGCTATGAGCCGCTGGAATATTTCTGACATCTTCTTCATCGGCGAAGGCGGAAGGGTTCGAGTTCTCGACCTGAAGCCAGGAGAGGTGAATATCATCACCGGTGCGTCTGGTACCGGAAAATCGACCCTGATCAAGGCCATCGATTATTGCCTCGGGTCGCGCCAGTGTGAGCTGGCCGCACATGTCAGAAGGCACAGTTTGGCGGTGGGAGTTAAATGGGTGATGGGTGACGCGCAGATGATCACTGGTCGTCTCGTTCCACCTGTGGGTCAAGGTACAAGTACCCGGATGTTCGTGAGCAACGGGCGCGATCTTCCCATCCCGAGCTCTGTGGAGGACTTTCAAGGCGCCACTACCTTGCTAGCGGGTAAAGCCTATATTGAGCGAGCATTTGGCATCAGCGCAGTACAGGAAACCCCCGAAGACACCGCGGCGCGCAAATGGCGCCCGACTCTGCGTCACGCCACGGCTTACATGTTCGTTCCCAAGGACGTGATCTACAATGAAACAGCGCTGCTTCATGGGCTTGATCAGGCAGATGAAGCACCTGCCATCATCGAAACCATGCCGTACTTCTTGGGCGTGGTAAATGAAGACACTGTGCTGCAAGAGCGGCGCCTGCGCGACCTTCGCAAGAAGCTTGAGGGCGAAGAACGCAAGCTCAAAACGCGTCAGGCGGCGGGTAGTGACTACAAGAAATTCGCCATGCGTCTGTTGATGGATGCTCACCGTATTGGCTTGTGCGATTTACCATCAGACTCTGCATCTGAGGCTGATCTACAAGGGGTCTTGACTGTCGTTAGGCAAGCCAAGCCAGGCACCGGTAAGAACCCTGAAGAAAGTGAGCTGGCGAATCTTCATGCGCAGCGCCGCAGCCTGCTCACCGATATTGAGAATGTGCGCCGAAAGTCCCGCGCGACCCGGAAGACGCTACAGGATATTACTGCGTTCGAAGGTTCCGTGCGACGGCAATACGAGAAGCTGAAGATCGCCGAGCACCTTCAGCCTGCGGCGACTGCCTGCCCGCTGTGTGATACGCCTAGCGAGCGTGGCATCGAGATCGCCGAGGCCATCCACCGCTCCATGAATATCATTCGCTCTGAAACCGTGGCCGTTGAGAATGTGCGACCACGTTTCGTAGAGCATGAGGACTCCCTGCAATTGGAGCTTTCTCGTCTGAATCTGACGCTCAACGGTGTCGATGAGCGTATCAAGACGTGGGTTCGACAAAGTGAGGAAGCCAGGCAGTTCGAAACCGCCGCTCAGCACCGCACATTGCTGTTGGGCAAGGTTCATCAGTTCCTGGAAATGAACCCTACGACGCCGTTGCCAGGCCCCGACCTGGACGTCTTGCGTGAGCAGATCCAGGGCTTGGAAGCCCTTGTCGACAGTGACGCCAAGCAGATCCTGCTTTCTCGCGCGGAGCGCAAGATTTCCCAGTATCTCTCCGAAGCGTTCGCAGATTTGCCCACTGTCCAACCTTGTATCGGTGCCGAGCTGGAGTTTTCCGCCAAACCGCCAGATATCGCGATCATCGAGCAGAATTCCGGTGCGGTTTTGAGACTACCGGATGCGGGCTCGGATGAAAACTACCTGGCCATCCACATTGCCTTGTCGTTCGCGCTTCAGAAGTACCTGGCCAAGGTGAACGCGCCGGTTCCAGGGTTCCTCGCTTTCGACCAGATCAGCCGACCCTACTATCCGCAACGTGGCGATGACGAGTCGGACATAGGTGAAAACGAGGAAGTTTCGGCCATGCGTAAACACCTGGACTTCCTGTTCAATACAACATCTGCGCAAGAGGGACTGCAGGTGTTGCTGATTGAGCATGCGTACTTCGGTGATGATCCACGGTATGTCGCTGCCACTCGTAAGCGTTGGAACAAGATTTCGGGCGATGCGCTTATCCCGCTGGACTGGCCGAGAAGGCAGGACACCCAGTAAGCAATCGCTACGGCAAACGCCCCAGAACCAGCTCGCCTTTTATGGCGGGCTCATCCAAATCCTATTTTTTGGCTCTGCTGCTCGCGCGGCTCTCCCGTTTTTCCGCTTTTCCCTGCTCATAACCGGACTCTTTCCGTACTTTCGCAGCGGCGCCTGCGTCAGTAAGGTCCAGGACAACAACAGATGTTATGGCCCTTAGCTCTGCCGGCAACTGCCCCTCAAGTGCGACCTTCAGTGCATCAGGTGTGTCAGGCGTGGTGCCCTCCGGCGGTGCCGGGATCTTCAGCCCTTTTCCAAACCAAAAGACAATGTAGATCCCCTGCCCTTCAGTGCTCGGCGCCTGTGTATAGGTTTGAAGCTGACCGCTATGCCCGTACCAAAGGTGACTGTGGCCTGAACGCTTTGCCTCGAACGGTAAAGACAAGGTCCCGTGCGTGACCACCATGTCAGCCCGAGTTCCTCCTGCTGAGGCCACCTCTGGAGATACCTCGAAGTCACCATAAACCCTCAGTCGATCACGAAGTTTGTCGGCTAAAATATCGCGGCAATCGTTCTCTGGCTTAGGCACACCTTCATTCCAATAAAGGCTCCAGATGTTCAGTGGCGAAGACTGGATTTCTGCTGCAACTTTGCGCAGCTCCATAAGGGTCAGAGCTCGCAGATCACGGACACTGATGGGGCCTTTGCTATCAATCACCTTGGCTAAATCAGCCGGGGTAATCAACGAATAATCCAGAGCCCGTGCATCGCGGCGATACACCTCGAGGTCATGCCTGAGCAGCAGCTCCCAAGCTGTTCCCTCCGCAGCGGCAACCAGCGACTTGAGGACACTTTCCGCCTGTCTCTCACCCGACAGCCTGATCGATTTCATCACCTTTGCGGTGTCGACCCTAATGCGATCGTAGTGCCCTTCCATTGATGGCGATCGGGCGATGAAAAACTGCATCAGGAGGGTGCTGATGCTGATAGTAGTAGAAGGCTCAGTACTGAAGCCTTTGAGAGGGTAGTCGTCGACGATCAAACGGTGGATCGTATGGTCATCGGCCATCTCCAATGCTCGGGTGAAGTCATCACTGAACAAGCCCGGCTCAATGCAAACACCGAAGTATGCCCACTGAAGTCGATCCGAGATGATGGTGGAATAGAGCCTACCCTCAGGCTCCTGTTTGCACTGCTCGACCAAGCGGTCAATGAAGGTTCGAGCGACGGAGACTAGCTCACCATGGTCAAGGTTCAGCCAGGCTAGGTTATGTGCCGCGTCCACCAAGCCACTGTCGACCATGTCTGGTTGCAGTACAAGTGTTTTTACGGCCCACGCCTGCAAATCACCAGCTCGCGGCTTCTCTCCGAGCCTTTTCAATAGGGTGCGCCAAGATCCGTCATTTGTACGGGAGAACTGAGCGAGCATTTCTGGCTCTGTGCGGAAAGCGCTTTCAAGCAAAGAAATGCATTGGTTCTCTAGCCTATCTCTGAGGTATGAGCTTCTGAGGTACTCGGCAGACAAGTACACCCTGATGATTTCAGCTGTCGACAACCCAATGAGGTCAAGGCCATTGTCAATTCGCAATGATGCCTGAGCTGCGAGATGAACGCGTGCAGGAGGACACCGATCATCGACAATCCCGTCGACTAATACACCAGCAAGAGTCTCGCCGAATGCTTCATTCAGTGCTTCTGTTCCGTTGCAAGCCACAAGAGGCAGGGGCGTATTTCCAGAGTAAATCTCTGCCCCCCAATAGAAGAGCTCGCTTAATTGGTCATCGGTAATTGTTTCAGCTGTCTGGCAAGCCTTGATTCTTCGTTGTAGCTGGGCCTCCACACTATCAACTGCACGTGCTTGCAGGATCGAAAGCTCCACCTCATGTGCAGTGATAGCGGCCCTGACCGTAGATACCACTTCTCGGTCTAGGCGGGCCGTAAGCAAGGCTGGTAACCAGTCAGGCGTTGCCTCACCCTGCCGCAGAACCCAAGCCACCACCTGCCGTCCAACATAAGTGCCCTCTGTCTTGGCCAGTAGCTGACTTGAATTCAGGAGCAAGCTCACCGACGCTGCAGAGGGTGGAATGCCGAGGATCCGCAACCCCATGCCAATCGAGCCGCAATCAGCAATCTCAAGGTCAGTAACAGCGGCGATTTCAGCCACTAGGTCATCAGCCACACCCCGCGATTCAATGTACTCCCGCGCGGCACGGCTGAAGGAGGAGTCATCACCAACAATCAAACCTGTTGCGATCAACAGGCAGGTGAATTCTTCCACAGTTGGCTCAAACTGCGTAACGACGGCAATGCCGAGGTGCGAGGCAAAAGCTTGCTGTATCGACCCCTTACCTCTAGCAACTCGCCAGTTTTTCGGGTCTTCAGTAATCAAATCGCGCCATGATCGCGGTGCTACATGCCATGCAGCATCTCGTAGGGCGTAGGTGATAGTGGGGGTCGGGCCACCCACCTTTTTCGATGTGTCATAGAGAGCGCTGTGAACCGCCATCAGCATTTTCAGAAGCCGATCTACATCGGTCACTTCCAGGTGCTCTGACGGGATAGCGCAGAACAGCTGGGCCATCGAGCGCAGGTTGCCGTAATCATGCTCCGCCATATGGCAGAGGTAATTAATTTTCGCCCAAACCGCGACAATGGTGGGCTGGGCACAGTGGAGCCAGGCTTTGACCGCTGCGCGACGGCACCACTCAACCCCGGATTGACTCACTACCATCCTCCAGCAGGCATCAGCTGCTTTGGCATGAGGCTTACCTACAGACAGCGCCTCCAAAAGCATATTGATGCGGTAGCCTGACGTCTCGCCGGCCAGCATCCCTATCACCTGGCTAAGCATTTCCTCAGTGATGAGGCCCACCGTCGTGATCTCTGCTGGTGCCCACTGGTTAGGCGCCCACCGGAAGAATGGGTCTCTGGAACCCACGTCCCTGAGAACCGTTAACCTCGCCTCGACGGGCAATTTTGCCGTGTCGCCGTGCAGAAGCAATGAATCCGGGTCTAGTTGTGCCAGTCTCATCGCTTCATCTGGGTGTCCGAAGCTGACCAGGTGTCCTGCATACCACGCGTAGAGGGGACGCATTCCGTCAGCAGGTAAGCCGTCTGCAGACACGATGAGCGCCAGCGCGCGTTCAGCCGGGAGCTTCGAATTGCCAACCCCGTTAGTGACAAGCCTTGCGAGAAAGCGTCCCGCGAGGAATTCCTGAATGCTGCGGTGAAGCGGCTGGAACCCGTCCCCGGCTTTGATAAACAACGCGGTGTCCAACACTGCTGTCAATGCAGTGCGGTCAAGCCTCAAGTCGTCACAAGTGACCGCGGCGTCATCTGTAAAAACGGAAAGCTTGATCCGATGCTTGCCTGACAACAGCAGTGCCAGGCCGACGCGGCCGGCAATGTCGAGCCTGGCGTCCATCGTGAGGGTGGCACGCTGGCCATCTTCCAGTTTGGTATTGTTGTGCTCAAACGCCAAATGCTCAACGCCAGACCGGTAGAGCTCGAATCGCGTCAACTCGGTGGGTGCCTCTATGTTGGCCTTTGTGAGGAATTTCAAACCCAGAGGCGTCATCGCGAAGGCCGTCGAACGTATCACCTCCAGCTTGGCGAGGAGTGCTGTCGGATCTGCGCAGCCGAACGCGTGAAGCACTCTGACTGCCTCTTGGTCCGTTAAAGGAAGCAATTGGGCAACTGCAGGGCACACACCAGTTGAAGCCCCCTTATCACCGAAAGCCTGACTCAGGCGCCCGCCTTCATTCCAGCTTTCAGCCCGGCAACTTACCCGCCACCTGACGTCCGGAGTGCGCTGTAATGCCCTTGCGATGCTCCTGGCCTCGTCCACCGGAATCTCATCAAGGGCATCGATGTAGATTGTCGAACCGGGTGTAAATTGCTGCTCAACCACGGCGAATGCTGGGTGGCAGGTTTCCCCCTCCAGCTGTGCCAGCTGGCTGAGCGCCACGGACTTACCCATACCAGGGGCACCGAGGAGCACAATGAATGGCTCGCTGAGCAGGCTGCTCAGCGGCCGAACGTCTCTCGCTTCATCAGCAGTAGTGCCGGTCGTTATGAGGCGGTCAAGTGGGGCAATGGTCATGTGGGGACGGGCCAGGCTCAATCGAGCCCGACATGATACAAGATGCTGGGCCCGGGTCGGGTAGCTGGAGTCATTGGGCGGAGTGCCGTGCCAGGATCCGTGCAATCTCGCTCAAGTGAATTCTGCGGGCGCCCTCCTCGAGTATTTCAGCCTCCTCCCAAATATCGCTGATGCTGGGCCCCAATTCGAGCGCGAGCGCCTCACACTGAGCCCGCTTCAGGCTATGCCCCATTAAGGTCGATGTTGGCCTGGCCAGGTCGACCCACCCTTCACCACCCTCATCACCGTACTCAAATGGAATTTTCAGGCCGGTCATCCTGCACACTCCATCAACCACCAGCTCCCCGTTATTCTCAAGGAAAAGGCACAGGTACTCGTACTTCCCCGTAGTGTCGAGCGCCTTGGGCCAGGACTCGAAATTCCAGTGCTTTCTGGGTCTACGGCCTTTCTCGCCCCCCTGCTCTGCGACAATCTGCTGGTGGTACCGATCACCGGCCTCATCGGCCTCTTCGCAGGGTCGAGAGTTGTAAATCAGAGCATAGGCATCACGCACCTCGAGCTCGTGCGGCAGATATTTGGCAAACGTGAAAGGTCCTTTAGGTGAGTAGTCAGGTCTTGCGTTCCGATTGCGGTTATAGGCGACGATAGCGGATTTGAGGTCATCGTCGGTGATGATCCGAGTCTCAGCTGATGTCCAAAGCTGCTCGAACCATTGTTGAGCCGCACGCACTTCTATAGCCGTGGTGGTGTGGATCCCCGCCTCCAGCCAGTGAGCAAGCTCCTGCCCCTCCAAACCAAGGCCATTTCGGCTGAGGTTGGCACTACCTACAACCAGGTTTTCTTCACCTACGATCACCTTGGCATGCAGGCGGTCGCACTGTTGAATCTCGATATGAGGATTCTTCTTCGCCCTTTTAAGCAGGTCCTTGATCATCCAAGGGTTCGTACCCCCGCTGCGCAAGTTAACGATCATCCGGATGGGCTTGGAGATCTGAGGGTGGATGTGCACATCGGCGCCATCTCCCCAGAACGCTACCGCGACGTCCAAGCGCGGCTCTTGGGCGACTACCGTGGCTACTACTGACTGGTACTGATCAGGGCGAACAAACAAGTGAGGCCACTCCTGTGAATTGTGCTGGTAACTGTCGGTGTGAAGGTTACACATCGCTTGGTAGATTGCCGCCACCAAGGCGGACTATTACTCTGCCATACCAGCAGCAACAGCCCTATGCATAGGATCAAGGATGAACCACACTCTTCTACCAGACGGCCGCATGCAGGCGGCATAGGCGCCATTGAACGTAAATTGAGGCGTCTGCGACCATGAGTTCGTGACCATCCGCCAGATCGACAACTGAAAGTGCACCCACATCCTTGCCGCAACGGAGTCAATGTGAAGAGGAACTTGAATTCGCGCATCTGCTACCTCCAGGGCTAAGACGCCGACCATGTCCGCAACCGGCGAAACTCGACTTTTCACCTTAATCAGCCAGCGCCAATTCGAGCTCTATGCCCTCTCGCTCGAACACGGTCCCAATTTCGACCCAGCACATATTTTCAGTGCCTATCAGGCCGCAATTGGTGGTGTAACTGGCTGCATTCTTCTTGATCCGGACACAGGAGCTTTCACATATTTGGCCATGCGCCGCCGCATCGACCACTGTTGGGTCAAAGTAGATGAAAGCGGGCCCTACTCCACACCCGAGGCTGCACTTGAGCGACTCACCGTCGCTATGCATGCCAGTGATCCACCGGAACCATTACCGCCAGGAGTCAGACGTCGCCCGCATTTGCTGAAGCCGGGGCCGCGTGGCACTTCTCCAGAGTTCCAGCTGCTGACAACCACGGCCAACCATCTGCCGGCGCTCATGGCGGTCGGAGAATGCTACCTCGCGCTTCCCAACCCCGACGCTAATTTCGTCTCGGATTTTCAAACCAACAACTTCGCGTCCCGTCTGTTCGAGCTCTACCTTTTCAGCTGCTTTCGTGAGCAGGGTTTGAACGTCCGACAAGACCATGCCTCTCCCGACTTCTTGATCGAGAAGGAAGGTAACGCATGCTGGATTGAGGCAGTTACAGCAAACTCCATGCTGCCACGCGCCGGCGGCATCGGAAAATGGGTTCATGCCCCAAAGGATCGTATTGAACGGCTGACAGGCAACCCGGCGGAACGATTCGCAAAGACACTGCGCGGCAAGCTCCAGCGCAACTACCATGAACTGGACCATGTAAAAGGCCAGCCGTTCGCCTTAGCGATCGCCGACTTCCATGATTTCGGCTCCATGGTTTGGAGCCGCGAAGCTCTTCCCACCTACCTTTACGGCTTACGCGCGGACGTCACCGGAGATGGCACTGATCGTCGCGCGATTGGAGTGCCGATCGCAAATCTGACGGGCCAACACAGCATTCCTGCTGGGCTCTTCCGCGACCCAAATTTCGCACACCTCTCAGCCGTCATCTTCAGTAATTCTGCAACGCTCGCCAAATTCAACCGCATGGGTTTCTTGGCAGGATGGCGACCGCCCGGGCTGACCATAATCAGGCGCGGCATTCTATTCGACCGGACTCCAGGCGCATTGGAGCCTATCGATTTCAACCTGGCCGTCGACAGTGCCGAATACCAAGCACTCTGGCCGTGGGGCGAAGCTTGGTGTCAGGAACTGGAAGTGTTTCACAACCCATTGGCAACACATCCCATCCCGTTTGAACTTATCCCCGGCGCGACCCACTGGTTTGAGCGCAATGGCGAAATCGAATGCAGCACCATTTGGGCGAACTCAGTCATCTCATCGACCACTCATCTACAGATGGACGGCAAACCCGCTGTGACGAGCAAGCCGCGTGACCGTCGTCAACCACCTGCCCTACACGAGCACAGAATAGACATTGACAATGACGAATGAGCCATCTGATCGGACGATCATCCTACATCTCCTCCGCGGCGCCGTGCCTGAACGGGCCGATGAAATCAGCGGTCTTTGGAGCCAATACGGCCATGCCGTCGAGATCGCGCCAAGTAGAAAGGGCGTGACGATGAATGCCAACGGGAAACGTATTCAGCTCGACACTAAGACGATCGACCTGTTCTGGCTGCTTGGCTTCAGCTCGTGGCGGGCCATCGAAGTCTACGCACCGGCACTGGTTGTCGCGACATCCAGCGGGTTACCGCTCGACCAAACCCTCAGTGTCGATGAAGAACGCGGCCAGTATGAATTTGACTACAAGCAGCTCATCGCCGCCGCCCAGTCGCTCATCACAGCCGAACAGACCTCCGACATAGTGTGGCCGTCGGACATCCCCATGCCGAGCGCCGACCGTGATGGCTTGGACAACATTCAGCACATGGCGGCATTCGACGTTGTTGCGCTCGCCTTGGCCTTCGCGCTGCTACACGAATTCCAGCACGTCATGTTCTGCGCCGATAAAAGTGCGCCCTCCTCACGACCTGAAGAGGAAATCGCCTGTGACACCTATGCCCGCACCTTCATGATGAGCGAGCTCGCCGCCTATGCGAAGACACACGGACACGACTTCGCCCAGGTCCAGCGGAAGCGTGCGATGGGCATCACGCTCGCCGCCGTCATCGTTCATGCGATGACGCCGTCCCATGCACGTTGGGGCAATAGCGATTACCCACCGATTTCCGAACGGCTCACAGCAATGATCCGTGGCTACAGCTTGCCAGCCGATTCATCATTCTGGGCCTTCACAGCCTGTATCCTAATCGCGCTCATGCGGCAGGAAAACCGTCCGCTCGACATTGTCGCCTGCTCGAACAAAGAAATTGTCGACATGCTGCTCGACCGGCTCGATTGAAAGCCTAGGGGAAAGAATTTGCCGGTCTATTTCATTGGCGAAGATGAAAACGGATGCTCTCCTATCAAGATAGGAGTGGCGAAGAACATTGCAGAGCGTAAGCGCAATCTCCAGACCGGTAACCCTCTTTATTTGAAACTGCTCGGATGGATCGAGGTCGCCAACGCCTTTGAGCTGGAACGCCAGCTCCATCAACATTTCAAATCGGCCCACACGCGCGGCGAGTGGTTCGCGATCAAACCTTCAGATATTTTGCCCATTCTTATGCGCGCTGGCCGAGACGGATTTGTCGCCAAGAACGCGGATGCGTTTCAGGTCATTGGCTATGACCGTGAGGCTGTGCCGGAGTATCTTGAGGTATGGGAATGGGGCGACCTTGAAATCTATGATTGCTGCCCCTTCTGCGGCTGCCTGTGCGGCATGCACTTTCAAGATGCATCGCAGATGTATCACTGTCTGAATTGCGACACGCTAACGGACTTCTCGGACTTGGACCCACGCAACGAAGACTTGGACGACTGAGCAATGACTGACAGGGAACTTAGTGTAAGTGAACAATGGCTTGAAGCCCGGGCCCCCGGCTTTCAGCGTCTACCAGATCTTGATCGCCGCGTCATATTCGACTTCGCCTTTCTTTGGAGTCTTTTCGAGGCACAGATCATGGAGAACTATGCCCGGTCTGATCGCATCCGCGAACGAATCGATGCCTGGACTTTGGACGGAACGCTAGGAGCTGAGCTCTACAAGGCGGAGCTTGCCTACTTTCGGAGTCGTTACTATGCCGATGGTGAACTTACTCACCATTTCCCTCACCTGCAACTCCGGCCCTCAGACCACCGTGATCTCGTTCAGGCGGTTATTGAAGGGGTGAACGACACCCCACGCGACCGAATGTTGGCTCTCCTGATGATCGTCTGGCGCCTACGCAACAATCTCTTCCACGGCGCAAAATGGGCCTATGAGCTTCGCGATCAGCGCGAGAACTTCAGTCATGCGAACAGCGTTTTGATGCGAATACTCGAACGCCATGGCCGGCTCGGCTAATAGTCCAGCCGCCCTCGAAGACCGTTTCCTAGCCAAGTTGAACCGGTCCCACACGCCCGATCCAAGCTTCAGGATCCCCAAATGCGCAGTGGATGTCACCATCTAAGTAGACTTCCGCCTCCTCCCTTGGGAGCCGCGCGTGTTAGCGATGGGGTCGCGAAGCGGCCCCTATGGTCAGGTGCCGGGTCGATAGCTGCAGGCAAGACCCAAGCATATCGCCCTCCTCCGCTGCCTTCGAAAAATCGCCTCGTCCTAGCGTGAATCATTAGGTCCCATGAAAACAGCAGTCCATCACAATCCGCGGTAAGCCAGCAAAAGCCAAACTAATTATGGGGGACCAGATGGGGGACCAAAAACACATAGGCACAAAAAAACCCTGAAAAATCAGGGCTTTAATGAGAATTAGTGGCGGAAGCGTAGGAATTCGAACCATCAAGTCGCCTCCGCTTATCGGCTCGACGGCCTTCTGCATAAGCGGGTGCAAATGCCTAAGATTCTGCCGATTCAGAATTTTCGAGAACCGGGCAGCTGAAATTCGGTGGGGCAAAAAGTGGGGCAAAATTGCTAACCACGTAAAATCCGACAACCATAAAAAAAACCAGTCGCCGCTAAGTGACTGGATTCTTTGGAGTTATATGGTGGGGAAGGAGTGATTCGAACACTCGACCCCTTGCACCCCATACATAACAAACCACGGTAATGGCTTGATAACACAGGTCTTCCGGCCCTGCTTTCGCTGCAACGAAGCTTCACCCGTACGGACGCATCCTGGCAAACGTCACTTCAAAAGTCATGGCCCTGGCCAGGTCTCCCCGGCACTCTGACGACCGATTCCCTTCCTTTGTATAGCTATCCACAGAGAGGCGGATCCCTGCACTGCCCCTTGATCACCTCGACACCCCACTCCGGCAGAGGATCGTGGTAGCCGAGCAGGCCGCAGGCGTACATGTCTTCGTGCTCGTTCAGGCCATAGAGCCGAGCCGCCTCGGCAAACTCGAGCATCTCGCACAGCTGGTCGGCGTCCACTTCCCCCCGCCGGTGGGCGGCCATGGCCATCTCAGCCAGGACGGCAGCTCGGTTATCTGGATCGGTGGTCAGGGCGAACTGGTCGTTGAGCTCGTCCAGCCAGGCCCGCGGTAGTCGGCTCATCATTCTGCCTTGCACCACCACGACTGCGCGTACACCACGCCGCCGATCTCCTCGATGCCGTTTATGTTCATGCCGAGTTGTGCCATGCCGTTGACCTTGGCATCGTGCAGCCGGGGTATCACGTCAGGCCCAGAGGTCGGGTTGAATACCCAGGCCTGAGTAGCGACCCGGCCCAGTGGCTCACTGTGATTGTCGCCGATGTGGATGTCTGCCCGGAGCGGCGTGATCTTCCTGAGCTGACTGGTGGGGATGGCCACGCCATTCACGCGGCGGCGAACGAGGAGGAAATACATAGGGCACCAAAACTGTACAAAAATACAGTATCTTATAGGCGAAACCCGGTACGGGGAATTGCCGATCAGCAGGTCAGTACAATGGTGGCAAATCCTTGCCACGAGCCTTGGCTATGACCCGGAACTGGTAGTCGGAGACCGCCTGGAACAGAGATTCAGCCAGCAGGCGGAGCCGTTCAACCTCCTCTGGTGGAGCGCTACAATCCTGAGCCTCGTGGTAGGCACGGAATGCGTCCACTGCCTGCTGGATCAGCGGCTCGCCGGCCTCAACCATTCCTACGAAAGTACGCTTGTCCATTACCATGCCCAGCCTAGTTTCCCTGCGAATATTAGCCTCTTTCGTGAAATTTGGCTGAGACACAACGCATTGCGAAGCCGTCTGTTTGGCTTCACCCCTTACTATGTTCGGGGGATGACGGTCCCGTCCCGCGCTTGATGCCACGCGGCCCCATGATGCCCCAGATAGCCAGGCCGACGATGGGCAGTGCCAGTAGTAACAGCGCCCACAGCGCTTTGGTCGCATCGGCTTTGTCACTGCGAAAGACACTGACAATGGCCCACAGATCGACAAGTAGAATGATCACCGCCACGGCGATCCAGAAATACGTCACAGGCTCGGTCATGACCGCCTCTCCTATTCCAAATGACAGGCCACGAAAATCATGGCCTCGTATAAAAGGGAAGCCTGCGTGCCGTTCAAAGTTCAGGCAGCTTTATCCGGCGTAGATGAATGGACGCCACGCACACTGAACCAACTTTGCCCGCAACACGTCCATCGCAAAACAGCACTCGGATGGCCCGCTATGTCTAAAGATCCAGTATTCGAGGCGCTTTTCTACCTAAGGACCCACAATCTGGTCCTGACGACTGCCGAATCATGCACAGCTGGCGCCATGGTCTCATTGCTGGCGGCAGTACCGGGTACCGGCGAAGTACTTGAAAGCGGTTACGTCGTTTATTCGCCCAGCGCCAAAAGAAGGCTTTTAGGCGTTAGCCAACAAACCATTGAACGCTACGGGCTTACTAGCGAGGCTGTGGCCTGGGAAATGGCATTGGGTGCGTTGAAGGACAGCGACGCCACAGTTGCCATCGCCAGCACCGGTGTCGCAGGGCCGGAGCCGCAAGACGGCATTGCACCGGGCACTGTCTGCTTTGCCTGGGCCTTCGCCGGCGAGCCACATGCCGTTTTCACCCGGACGCAGCGTTTCTTTGGTGACCGCGCAGACATCATCCGCCAGGGGGCATTGTTCGGGTTGTCACACCTGGAGCGTTACCATCAACGCTGGCTGCGCGGTGAGCGCGCCTGAGGGCTAAGGCCGTGAGCGAAGACGAGCTGATCTCAAGGCATCACCCGGTCGAGGAAGACATGCCCATGCAGCGCCGTGTATGGCGCTTCGAGCGGGTTGGATGGTACTCGCTGGTGCTGATCGTGTTGCTTGCCCTGGCCGGATTGTTTGGCAATGGTCCGCTCAGTGACGCCCAGGCCGTGAGTAGCGACGGCCGTGTACGGGTCGAGTATCAGCGGCTCAGCCGTACAGGCAGTACCGATAACATGCGAATCACAGTTCGCGGCCCCCCCGGGAAGCCGGTCATACTGCTGCTGGGCGGAACCTTGCTGCAGGAGGCCAGTATCGAGACCCTGCAGCCCGAGCCGCAGGTGTCGCGGTCTCATGGCGAGGCACTGCTGCTGGAACTTGGCACCAGCGAAGACGGTGTGGCCACCCTCTACCTGACGCTGCGCAGCGACTATGTCGGCCCCCTTGAAGGCAGTGTCAGGGCAGGCCCGAGCAGCGCGGTACATTTCACTACCTTCCTGTACCCCTAGGAGCGTGACATGGACTCCATCCTTCGTGCGGCAGGCATGTACGTTGTCCTGATGTTGCTGTTTCGTGTGGCTGGCAGGCGCTCGTTGGCCGACCTGACCACGTTCGACTTCGTGCTGTTATTGATCATTGGCGAAGCGACTCAGCAGGCTTTGTTGGGTGAAGACTTTTCCTTTACCAACGCTGTTCTGGTGATTGCCACGCTGATAGTGCTGGATGTTGGTCTGTCGTTGGCCAAGTTGAATTCCAGACCTTTGGCACGTCTGCTCGACGGCCATGCAACGCTGGTGGTGGAACACGGACGCTTTCTTCACCAACGCATGCGCCGGGCACGGCTGACCGAGGACGATATCCTCGAATCTGCACGCGACAGCCAAGGCATCGAGACCGTCGAGCAAATCAAATTCGCCATCGTCGAGCGCAATGGCAAGATCTCGATCATACCTCAGGAATGATCTGCTCTGGTTGCAGCAGGTATTCCAGCAGGCTGCTTGCACAGGCGTTAATGCCTTCCTGCACCACCATCTCGAAACCATGGGTGTTTTCTGTGGGTATGGCGATGCAGCCGGCTCGGGCGTCCGTACCGGTACTGAGCACCGCGCTTGCATCGGACGCAAAATCAACCAGCAGTGCGACTTGGGGGGTGTAACCAGCCCGGTGCGTGGCCGCGATCAGGGCCTGTACCACTTGGCGGGAGTAATAGCCCTTCTGGTCACCCGTGTTGATGATCGGGTCGGCAGACAGCCTGGTTCCGTACTCCTCCAGCACCGGACCGACCTCGACGGCAATGGTGGTATCGCCCGGCAGCCTGGACGCCGCATACATAGCGCCCGCGTTGGATTCTTCCTCCAACGTCGTCAATACGAACCACACATCCTGGCGCAATTCGCTGCGCCTTAGCTGTAGCTGATGAGCACAATGGATCACCGCAGCCAAGGGCGCGCGATCGTCAAGAAAATGCGCCGCAATGCTGTCGTGGACCTTGAACGGTTGCCGCCAATGGCGGCTCAGCACCACCCGCGTACCTGGCCGTACGCCGACTGCCTCCAACGCCTTCTTGGGTTTGCGCGTGACCACATGGAGGTCAGACCACTGCACCGCTCCAGCCAACACGTCACGCCCGCTGGCGGTCTGCCCACTGCTGTGCATCGACCCGAAAGACAGGACGCCGGGAAGCATCTGTCGATCACCCAGGATGTCCACAGGGCAGACGCCAAAGCTGATTGGCTGCGCGCCGCCGAGTGCCAGCACTTCGAGCGTGCCGTCCGGCCTGACGTTCTTTACGATCATGGCAATTTCGTCCAGGTGAGCCATGACCTTGATCGACGCGTCGGGCTTGGCATCGCCAGCGGCGCGGATCACCCCGAGCAGGTTGCCGGCGTTGTCGGTATGCACATCGTCGCAGTACGCCCCAAGCGCATCGCGACATACCGCCCGCACTTCATCTTCTTGGCCGCCTGGGCCGCGGGCCAGTAACAAGGCTTCTAGCAGCGGCATGATTTCCATGGGGCTACCTCTGTCTTTTGAAATAGCCAGGGCGACGACCCTGGCCTTGCCTGCCAGCAAGCAACGCCTCAGGCGCTGCTTGTGCCGCTGTTAGAGAATTTCTTGACATCGATAGGCAGCGCGACAAATTCGGGCCCTTGCCCTGATGGCCGCCAACGTACATTGGCAATACCGTAACGCTCCGCCATGGGCCGGCTGACCTTCTTTATCTTGTGCTGACCAAACCTGGGAATGATACCTACCCCCGCATCGCAGCTCGCCCAGTGCCAGGCTTCAGCGTTGTCCATACACTCAAGCCGGATGATGAAGGTGCGGAATTCTCCATGTAGCTCATATTCGATTACATACAGTTGCGGTCCTGCCATGGGACTCTCCTCCATTGTTCAGGCTAATGGAGCGGGCGAAAGCAAAAAAAATTCAGAAATTTTGACTGACTGGTCATTACGCGTTTCGCATTGCGATCGCGAAGGCGCTATGCCTTCGCGAAGCTCGCCATGAAGCCGGGCTAGACACCCGGTCCCAGGTCGTGGCGATCAGGACTGTTTCTTTTCCTCGACCTCAGCCAGACGCTGTTTGATGTGCTGGGTCTGTTGCGCCTGCTCCTTGATCGAGGTAGGCGTTATGACTTTGTCCACCGCCTCGGTTTCCGGCTCCGGCTGTTTGAGCACCGGGCCTGGCACCTGTTCGCCGCGTTGCGCCTGTTCAGAAGCAAGCGGCTGAGGGACCTTGTCGCCTGTGTTGTCATCGGTGCGCTTCATTGGGATTTCCTCATACTGTTGAAGTCATTTCAGAAGAACCCGAAGGCAGGCAAAAAGTTTGTTCCGTTTGCCTCAACGGCCAACTCGCCCGACGCGTCAGCGGGTTGGCCAACGCCGCACCGTGGAGCAACGCTGGAGCTTGGTAGCCCTGGTGTTTACGGTCGTGATCATCGTGCTGCTGGTGGGGCTCTCGCTGTGGATCATGTACTACGTGCATTACAACATGCAGGGTTTGTGAAATCCGATCGACCTGCGGCGCCTCATTGACGTCCAAGCACATGACCTGCTTATCACTCCAGGGCAACCAAGGAGGCTAACCGCCAATGAATGATCGACTCATCGCATTGTTCACCGACACCACCGTATTCGGTATCTCCATTCTCAATGTACTTGTAGCACTGTGCGTGGCACTGCTTACGTTTCTGGTAGCCCGCGCTGCCATCAGTTTTCTGTTGCGCCGGGTCCGGCACTGGTCCGAGCACGATGGCGCGTTGAGCCAGGTACTGGCCAAGGTGTTGTCAGGCACCAGCAACTTTTTGCTGTTCCTCGCCTCGTTGCTGGTGGGCCTGAGCATGCTCGACCTGCCGGAGCGCTGGCTGACTCGGGTCAGCAGCCTGTGGTTCGTGGTTGCCGCCTTGCAGATCGGCCTGTGGGCCAACCGCGCCATTGGCCTGGGGTTGAGCCGCTATTTCGCCCGCCACAATGCCACCGGCCTGAACCAAGGCAGTGCGTTGGCCACCCTTTCGGCCTGGGGCGCGCGGGTGCTGCTATGGTCCGTGGTGCTGCTGGCAATGCTGTCGAACCTGGGGGTGAACATCACCGCCTTTGTCGCCAGCCTGGGCGTGGGCGGCATCGCGGTAGCCTTGGCCGTGCAAAACATCCTCGGCGATCTGTTCGCCTCGCTGTCGATTGCGGTGGACAAGCCCTTCGAGGTCGGGGACTTCATCGTCATCGGCCCGCTGGCTGGCACCGTCGAGCACGTCGGCCTTAAAACCACGCGCATCCGCAGCCTCGGTGGCGAGCAGATCGTGATGGCCAACGCCAGCATGATCAGCAGCACGATCCAGAACTACAAGCGCCTGCTAGAACGGCGGATCGTGTTCGAGTTCGGCCTGTCTTATGACACGCCTACCGAGGCAGTGAAAAAGGCGCCTGCCATCGTCGAAGAAGCCATCAAGGGCCAAGAGCAGGTACGCTTCGACCGCGCACATCTGCGCGGCTTCGGCAAGGAAGCGCTGGAGTTCGAATGTGTCTATATCGTCAAGGACCCAGGCTACAACCTTTACATGGACATTCAGCAAGCCATCAACTTTCGGCTGCTGGAGCGCTTCTCCGCGATAGGGGCCAAATTCGCCGTGCCGGTACGCGCAATCAAAGTTACCGCATTGCCAGAGGAAGCCAGCCGGCTGGGTCAAGGCCGCGAAGGGCGCGGCCTCAGTGGCGCTTGAAAGATGGTGTGAGGGGGTATCCGGCACCCTCCCCGCCGGCCTGATTCAAACCGCGCCAGCATACAGATCCATCCTCAGATAAGAAGCAATGGCTCAGTGGCTGAAGGCCCCCCTGCCGGAAGGTTTTACGTTCAACCTGAGCGGGGCATTTCGGCGCTCGGCTGTCGAGCGAGCATGAGCCGTATCAGGGCGTCGTTGTCGACCGGTTTGCTGAGCAGAAAACCTTGCACTTCATGGCACTGATCATCGCTGAGCAGGGCCAGTTGCTCGGCGGTTTCAACGCCCTCGGCGGTTACCGTCATGCCCATGGCATTGCCCAGATTGATGATGGCCTGAACCACGCTGCGGTCACTCGCGCTCTTGCCTAAGGATTGAACGAAACGTTTGTCGATCTTGATACTGTCGAACGGGTAAGTTCGCAGATAGCCCAGCGAAGAGTAACCGGTGCCGAAGTCATCCATGTTCAACCGAACGCCCAACTCCTTCAGCGCGTTCATGGTCTGCAAGGCCCCCTCGACGTCATTGAGCATCACGTTTTCGGTGATCTCCAGTTCCAGGCGATGGGCAGGTAACCCTGTCTGGCGCAGTGCCTCGGCGACATCGCGTACCACGTCACTACGGCTGAACTGCGCGGGTGACATGTTGACCGAGACCATGATTGCCACTGGCCAGGCCTTGGCCTGGGCGCATGCGTCGTGGATCACCCAGTTGCCCAACTGCACGATCAGGTCGGATTCTTCGGCCAAGGCAATAAAGCGATCAGGGCGTAACAAACCTTGACGCGGATGCTGCCAACGCACCAGCGCTTCTACCGAGGCGACCGTTGAGCCATCGACCTTGTAGCGCGGCTGGAAATGCAACACGAGCTCATCACGGCCGATGCCTTCGCGCAAATCGCGTTCAAGCACGCGCTTTTCCAGCAGCGCCTCGTTCATCTGCGCAGAAAAGTAACGCCAGGTGTGTTTGCCAGCAGACTTGGCGCTGTACAGCGCAATGTCTGCGTATCGGATCAGGTCACTGGGGGTGCCCGGGTACTCCGCTGACAGTGCCACCCCCAGGCTGACCCCGATCTGCACCGAATGGCCCTCAGCCAATATGGGTTGTTGCAACGACTCCACGGCGCGAGCACAAAAGCGGTCCATGTCGCCGCGCTGCCCGGGGTGCGAGAGCACGATGATGAATTCGTCTCCCCCCGAGCGTGCTACCAAGTCAGTGTCGCGCGTTATCTCACCCAGGCGCCTCGCCACTTCGATCAGCACAGCGTCACCGGCCGGGTGGCCCAAGCTGTCATTGATGGGCTTGAAATTGTCGAGGTCCAGCAAGATCAGCGCGATGGCTTGGGGCACAGCGCCTTGCCCCGCTTGTTCCAGGAATCGAAAGAGCTTGTTGCGGTTTGGCAACCCCGTGAGGGCGTCGTGAAGCGACAGGTGTTGTATCTGTGCATGGGCGGCAACCTCGTCGGTGATATCGCTGCTGGTGCCACGAAACCCTTTGCAGACACCACGATCGAAACTTGCCCGTGCCGCAATGCGGCAAATACGCTGCTGCCCCAGGTGATCATGATACTGGCAGCGCAAGCTGCCCGTAGCGTGGCTGACAGCCAGGCCGTGCAGCCAGTTTTCAAGCTGCGCGGTGTCGCAATCGAGCAGCTCGGTAATCGGTCGATGCAGCCAAGCGTCTGCCTTGTGCCCGGTGAGTTCAGCGAACCGCGCCGACAGATAGCTCAGGTGCAAGTCGGCATCGGTTTCCCAGATCCAGTCGGATGACGCTTCGGCCACAGCCCGAAACCGCTCCTCGCTGGTCTCGAGCGCCGCTTTGGACGCCGCGAGTTGTTCATGGCTGCGGTCCATGCCCGTGCTGGCGCGGATGGCATAACGGGCAAACAGCGTCATCAATAAGCCAATGAGCACTCCCGCCAAGGTCAGCGCAGGCACCACGGTGGAAACCAGCTCACTGCCCGGGCGTTCGATGTGCCATGTCAGCGTATGACCACTGCCCTCAAGCGGCAGCGTACCCTTCGCCCCGTCCGCGGCCATGCGATCCGCGACGGCGAAGCCAGACAGGCCAGCAGCACGGCCCAAAGGCTCGAGCAGGCTGGTATCGAGACGCCGGACAAATACCAGTACCGCACGGGGCGCCGGTAGATGATGCGGCATCGAGGGTGGCTGGATTACCGCAGCCGTGTACAGTGCCGGCTGCCCACCAAATTGGAAATAGCCTGAAGTGGCTTGTTGCTTGGCAGCAACCTGCCGCGCCTGGCTGAGGATCAGGTCAGCCTGGGGGCTGTAGTGGGCGAATGATGCATCGCTCAATTGGCCATCGACCATGGCGTAGCGGCTGCCGTCATCATCGAGTACGAACACGCCCACATAACCGTCAGCGGTAAACAGCGTGGGGCCAACGTTATCTTCATCAAAAGCCCACTGCACATCCACCCCGCGGCCTAGATGGTCAAATGCAGATTGCCAGATGGCGTGGGTAAGGACATAGCTGCGCTCATTTTTTTGTAGCTGGGCCATTGCAGACTCAGCATGAAAACGGCTTTGCGCCATTTCGCGTTGATCAAGTGACCCGGCAATCCGGTAGAGAGCCCCCAACCCGACAATCAGTACCACCATCAACAGGCCGGTAAACACGACAATCAGTTGCCGGACCACGTGGCTGCGCGTCGACAGATCATTGTCAGAAATTGGGTCCATTCAGTCACCATCACCAGGGGTTCTTTCCATTGACTGCCCGACCAAGAAGAACGATCGGTAAAAATGACAACCGGTGGCCTGCGCGTTGCACATGCCCACCGCGGAGGTCGGCAACCGTTGAATTGCCGAACAATCAGATGGAACAGCCAGGGCATAACGGCTGCCTAATGGAAGGCAAACCTACTGCATAGGAGCCACCCCATGGCAGCCCCCAACGAACACGACCCGTATGTCGATGATGTCCCTGAGAACCCAGGTGAACCCGCGCCCAAGCCCGACCCTGGCCAACAGGCTCCCGATTGGCCTGACGATCAGGTGCCCCCCGAAGAGCAATCCGATGGCTGATGCGCTTGGGCAATGCCCACGCCATAACCCATTGAAACCAGGCAGAGGTGTCAGCCATGATCGATAAAGCAACGGGTATGAAGCCAGGGGAACGCTATTGCGTCGAGAACGTTGAACGTGCGCATCAATTTGCAGGCTTTTTTCTGGACGGCAAGTATTATCTGGGGCCCGAACTGCTGAACGCCGTTGGCTGGCTCGACGGGCAGCGGTTCATCTATGACAGCCTGGATGCCGAGGGTGAACCGGTTTTCCCCGATCGGGTTGCCGGTCGCATTGAAAACCTCACGTTGAAGCTGGTCGACGGGACGTCACTCGAACTGTCGCGAATCGAGGCTGATGTGCCTGCTTCCAGTGTGGACGATGAATTGCCGGAGGCTGATCAACCCTTGAGCGAGCCAAACGGCAAAACGTTCACGGGACCACTGCGTGGAAAAGTGGTGGTTATCACCGGTGCATCCAGTGGCATCGGCCGCGCTGCAGCGCATGCGTTTGCCTGCAAAGGGGCACGCCTGGTCCTCGCTGCACGCGATGAAAACGCCCTGTTCGAAGTACTCGATGAATGCACCGAGTGCGGTACCGATGCCGTTGCGGTGACCACCGACGTTACCCGAAGCGCGGATATGCAGGCGTTGGCAGCGCGCGCCGCCGAATTCGGCAAAGGCCGCATCGATATATGGATCAACAATGCAGGTGTGGGTGCCGTGGGGCGTTTCGACCAAACACCCCTTGAAGCCCACGAGCAAGTGATTCAGACCGATCTGATCGGCTACTTGCGCGGCGCCTACGTTGCCTTGCCTTACTTCAAGGCGCAGCGAAGTGGCATCTTGATCAATACCTTGTCGCTGGGAAGCTGGGTCGCTCAACCCTATGCGGCTGCTTATTCCGCCAGCAAGTTTGGCTTGCGTGGCCTGACCGAAGCCCTGCGCGGCGAGCTCGCCGAGTTTGCAGATATTCATGTCTGCGATATCTACCCCGCCGTGATGGATACCCCGGGGTTTCGTGACGGTGGCAACTACACCGGCCATGCACTCAAGCCGCCAGGGCCAATCTATGACCCCGAGCGCGTAGCCAAGGCGATGGTGAACTGTGCGATCACACCGAGGGCTTCCACGACGGTGGGAAGCGCAGCCCGCGTAGCGCACCTGGCCAGCTATATCGTTCCACGGCTTGGCCATATGGCAGGCTGGCTGGCGCGTCTCGGATTGAGCCGCAGCCCCGCCGCCGGTGTTTCATCGGGAAACCTGTTCGCCCCGCCAAGCGGCGAGCGCCAGGTACATGGCGGATGGCGTGAAGGCCAGCAAAAAGCACCCGTATTAGTGGGTGTCGCCGTGTCGTTGCTGGTGGGCGCCTGCGCCTGCGCACTGCTGCGCAACCGCACTGAACGATAACGCCCATTGACTCTCACGCGTCTCGGCCCGGCGAGACGCGCACTGCCCTGGAACACGTCTCATGCACGCAATCCAAGCCTTCCGCGCTGTCCTTCCTGTTGCCTGCAGCCTGTTTGTCTGGGGCTGCAGCAGTGTCGCCACGCAGTCCCCCGTAGAGGCACCTGGAAGGCCGGAAACCGCTGGCACCCAGCTGCTTGAAGCAGGCGCTGGGTTGCTTCAGGCCAAGCCCCCGATCGATGCCCTCAATGCCTACCTCAACGGGTTTCATTTCTATAATGGCCAGCCAGACGCACAAATGGAGGCTCATCATTACTGCGCTGTCCTCAACGAGGATGTCATTCAATGCGTGATCTACGATGGCACCACCAAAGACGCGAAGATCATGGGCGTGGAGTACATCATCGATGCCAGCCTGTTCGCCAAACTGCCTGCTGCTGAAAAGGCCATGTGGCACAGCCACGGTTATGAAGTGTCATCCGGGCAGTTGAGCGCACCCAACATCCCTGCAAGCGCCGAACACGCTTTGATGGCGCGGCTGGCCCATACGTATGGCAAGACCTGGCATACCTGGCATACCGATCAGGACAAGCGCCTGCCCTTGGGTGTGCCGCAATTGATGATGGGGTTCACCGCAGATGGGCAGGCCGACCCAGCCATGGTTCGGCAACGTAACCAGCGACTGCAGCTGGATACTCGCAGGAGCAAGGCCCAACGAGCGGATATACCGACCCCCCCTGTCGACCCCGCAGCCAACGGCTGGGAGCATGGCACAATCATTCAGCTCACTGACCCGACCGGCCAGCATGTGCATAGCCCTGCCGCATCCCCGACGCCAAACGATGCCAACAGCCGCTCAAGTCCTTGAGCCGTGTCAGGCGATCAGTGCCGGTAGCTCTCGTGCCAGCAGTGCGGCAGCAGCGGGCTTGAGCAGGGACGGTGCCAATTTGTCGCGCTGTACCCATTTACACGCCACGATCTCGTTTTGCGGCTCAGGGTGGTCTCGCTCATTGATCTGCATCGTGAAGATGTGATGAACAATATCGCCCGCACGAAGGGTACACAGCGGGACCAGGCGCTCCCGGCAAATGCCAGTTTCCTCTTGGAGTTCGCGAATGGCTGCATTCAACGGGGCCTCGTGCGGCTTGAGGCCGCCCCCTGGAAAATTCCATTTGCGCGATTTGCGGCGCACCAGCAATACCCTGGCCCCGCGAAAGCACAACACTGTTGCTCTTGATCTGAGCTTGCCTGGCTTGGACATGCCCACCTCCTTTCACCATTCTCATATTACGATGGACTGGTTCCTCACCGCGCAGGTTCAAGCCAATAGCGTGTTGACGTTGTCTAATACCTTTATGCCAAAGCATTTGAGCGCAACACATTGCCGACTTTATCTTTAGTGCAACTCATCGGCAAATGTCCACATCACCCGAGACAATCGCGCCGCGCCTACCGTCCTAGTTGAACACAGACTTTCCTGTGTGCTGACATGAGGTGAAAGATCATGGCTAACAATCAAAGTAACCGTGGCAATCAAGGCGGCACTGCTCAAAACAACCCAGGCAATTTCGCAAATGATCGGGAGAAGGCGTCCGAGGCCGGGCGCAAAGGGGGGCAAGCTTCAGGCGGCAATTTCGCCAATGACCGTGAACGTGCATCCGAAGCCGGCCGCGTTGGCGGCCAGCACAGCCACGGTGGTGGTCGCAAGAGTGAATAACCTCGCGTGACCGAGGCCAGGTCAGCATGCTGACCTGGCTTCACGCTGGCATGGCTGATCAGCTCGGGTCGTTGGCGTGGGCTGATCAGTGCCCTCTCTCATCGACGCGCTGGAGCCTTGCAATTAAATAGGCACGCTCTTCTTTCCTGCGCTGCTAGATCGCAAGCTGGCACGGGACGCTTGGACCGGGCAAATGGAAGGCCCCGCGCAACAACCCGTTCAAGCAGGCAATTTACTGCATGCTTTCACCACGGTGAGCGAACGGCGCCCGTCATGCAAACTCCTTGCAGCAATCCCTGCTGGCGATTCAGCCGTGTTTTTGCAGCGCGTCTATCAATTGCGCCTTGGACATGCTCGAGCGCCCCTTGATGTTTTTGCTGCGGGCTTCCTTCATCAGGCTTTCCTTGGTCTGGGTTTGCAGCGAAGATCCCGATGTGCGTGGGTGGCCCTCTCGGGTTTTAGCTGTGCGCCTGGCCGAATCGGAGCGCGCTGTTTTCTTCTCGCTCGCCGGCGTCTGCTTGCCCGAACCGCCCTTTTTCTCTCCGCCACCGGAGTGTTTGTTGACAGTGGCCCAAGCGCGGGACTCTGCTTCATCTTTGGAAACGCCTTTGTGCTCATAGCTTTCTTCGATGTGTTCAGCTTTGCGTTTTTGCTTCTCGGTGTATTTGTCTTTGTCTCCACGGGGCATGACCGTCACTCCTGAAAGGCTCTAAGTGAACGGTTGAACACCTGCCCTTCGGCAGAGTGCCGAAAAATGGACAAACGGCTGCAGCAGGTACCTGATCCGTCGGCATCCGATTCGAGGGATATTCCGTCGCCTGTTCGCTCACTTGCATGCTCAAGCCATAGGCGGCTTATCGGTTGAAAAAATCGATGTATTAAGCGCTCACACGTAGCAGATTTTCGAACACATTCCATAGCACCCAACTGATGCGTACCCAGTCACAAGTTAAAGGGTATTCTGTGGAGAACGCCGCGATGCAGTCTGATGAAGCGAATGAACTGAAACGATGCCGAGCCCTTGCTCTTGAACAGAATCAACGGCTGCTCGGCGAGGCGCATCGACGCATCCAGCAAGCGGAACAAATGTTGACTCACCCCCAATTGGATGCGGAGCAGTTCGAACGCTATAAAAGACTGAAAGCTTCAGCCCTGCACTGCTACGCAGAAGCACTAGAACACCTCGCTATTATCGACAGGGACTTTCCTGAGCCCCCGGCCAGCAACGACGTTGCGCACACCCTGGCGCCGGCACCGGCCGCCACGAACGACGCGCAGAATCACGTGCGTACGCTCGCGTTCAACGATTGAACAAGGGCCGTCCTTACACGCCTGTTTTTTTGCGCGTCGGGCTGAACTAGACTGGCCGCTTTTGTCCTTCCGATGAGAATCCTGCTATGAGCGCTGACGATAACAAAACCGTATTACCGCAGCGCAAAGACGTAGTGCCAAGCGAGCTGCCATTTCCGGTGGTTGGCATCGGTGCGTCGGCGGGGGGCATCCAGGCGCTCAAAAAATTTCTCGAGAACATGCCAGCCGATAACGGTATGGCATTCGTGGTGGTGCTACATCTCTCGCCCGATCACGAAAGCGTCATTGACAGAATTCTCGCTTCGAGCACCAAAATGCCCGTTCAACAGGTGACCGGGCGCTGCGAGATCAAGCCTAATCACGTGTACGTGTTGTCGCCCGCCAGGCAATTGGCGATGAACGATGGCTACCTGCAGGCCAATGTTGCAACCCGGCCTCAGGGGACTCATGTTGCCATCGATTTGTTCTTTCGAGACCTGGCAGACGTTCACAAGCACCGCGCATTTTGTTTGGTGCTATCGGGAACTGGTTCGGACGGCGCGGTGGGTTTGTCGCGAATCAAAGAGCAAGGCGGCGTGACGCTTGTGCAAAACCCGGAGGATGCGGAATTCGATGGTATGCCACGGGCTGCTATCGAAACGCAGTTGGTGGATGTGATATTGCCAGTTGCCGAGATGCCACAAAAACTCCTCGATCTGTGGCGCAACGCTCAAACGATTCGACTCCCCGCCTCCAATGCCTTCCAGCCTTGCGACGCCGTCGCGGTTTCACCCGAATATGACGATGAACACCTGCTGGGGCAAATACTCGCTGTGCTGCGTAACCGTACCGGGCATGATTTCAAACACTACAAGCGCGCGACAGTGCTGAGGCGACTCGAGCGTCGCCTGCAGGTGACGACGCAAGCTGACCTGGCCGCCTACCTCAACTACATTGAAACCCATGCCGAAGAAGCCAAGGCGCTACTAGGCGACATGTTGATTGGCGTCACCAATTTCTTCCGCGATCGCGAAGCATTTGAAGCCTTGGAACGAAGCGTTCTCGGTGAAATTTTCGCACGAAAGCCTCAGAACCCTTCCCAGCGAGAAGAGATTCGCATCTGGTCGGCAGGTTGTTCGAGCGGTGAAGAAGCCTATAGCCTCGCGATCTTGGCAATGGAGCATCAGTCGCTGGAAAACAGCGAGCGCAAAATTCAGCTGTTCGCCACCGATGTGGATGAGCGCGCCATTGCCAAAGGCCGCGCCGGGCAGTTCTCCGAAGCCATTTTGACCGACGTCCCACCTACCCGTTTACGCCACTACTTCGTCAAGGAAGGATCGCACTACCGGATCAACAAGGAAGTGCGCGATGCCGTATTGTTTGCCAAGCACAACATCCTGGCGGATCCGCCGTTCTCGCAAATCGACTTGATTGTCTGCCGCAACTTGATGATTTACCTGGACCGCGAAGTTCAACGTGAAATCCTTCAAATGTTCCATTTCGCGCTTCGCACCGGTGGCTACCTGTTTCTGGGCTCATCCGAGTCCGCCGATGTGTGTCCTGAACTGTTTGTCGCCATTGATAAGCGCAATCGTATTTATCGCGCGAAGCTCAGCAGTACGGAACGGCGTTCGCCTACGATTCCACGCGCAGGCTATGTGCGCAGCGGCACCGATGAGTCTGTACCCGTAGTGCCCAAACGTGCCGGGAAAATCTCCTTCGCCGATATCCATCGGCGTGCACTGGAAAGCATCCAGCCGCCCAGCCTGGTGGTCGACGGCAATTTGGATATTCTGCACCTGGACAACGGGGTGGGGCGTTTTCTGCGGTATGTCGCCGGTGAAGTTAACCGTAATCTGGTCAATTTGATCGACCCTGCACTGCGTCTGGAGTTGCGCACAACGCTTTACCAGGCCCAGCAAAGCGGTAAGCGGGCGAGCTCGCGCGTGGCGACACTCAGCAACGAACGTGTACGCGTGCTCATTGAGCCATACCGCGACGAAGCCACCGATCATGACGTGTTCCTGGTCGTCTTTCAGGTTAGCCCGCCGTCTTCGCCTGAGCGGCAAGAGGCATCGTCGAGCGCGGGCGACCCTGCCTTGACCGTGCTGGAAAAGGAACTGCATCAAACCAAACTTCAACTTCAGGAGACCATTGAACAGTCGGAAGTCTCGAGTGAGGAGCTCAAAGCCTCGAACGAGGAAGCCCAAGCCATCAACGAAGAGCTGCGCTCAGCCACGGAGGAATTGGAAACCAGCAAGGAAGAGCTGCAGTCGATCAATGAAGAACTCTTGACCGTCAACTACGAGCTGAAGACCAAAATCGAAGAAACCGACAAAGTCAACGACTACCTTAGCAATTTGATAGCGTCCACCGACATCGCGACCATCTTTGTCGATAAAAGTATGCGCATTCGTTGGTTCACGCCTCGTACTACCGATATTTTTAACATGTTGACCAGCGACACGGGCCGCTCCTTGCTAGACATTACCCACCGGCTGGATTATCCGCAGCTGACCGACGATGCGGCGGCTGTATTTGAAACGTTGAATATCATCGAACGCGAAGTCCCCAGCAACAACCAGCGCTGGTATATCGCCCGCTTGCTGCCGTACCGGTCAAACGAAAACCTGATCAATGGGACGGTCCTGACGTTCATCGACATTACCAAGCGCCGCGCCGCTGAAGAAAGCCTGCGACTGGGGCAGGAACGCATGCGCTTGGTAGCGGAAAGCACTCACGATTTCGCCATCATTGTCATGGACGAACACGGCATGATCAGCGACTGGAACACGGGCGCAGAGATGATTTTTGGTTATGTCAAAGAGGAAGTTATCGGCAAATACTTCGAGCTGATCTTCTCCGCCGAAGACCGCGCCAGCGGCGTACCGGCAGAGGAGCTGCGCAAGGCCCACCTGGAGGGCCGCTGCTTAGACGAGCGTTGGCATGTGCGTAAAGGGGGGGAACGCTTCTACTGCAGTGGCGAAGTCGCCACTTTGACAAGTGACTCACTCACCGGTTATGTAAAAATCGCCCGCGACCTCACTGGGCACAAGCGCATGCAAGAGCAGCAAAGCCGTATCCTTAAAGAAACCCAGACCAGCAGTCACATGAAAGACGAGTTTTTCGCCGTGATGTCTCATGAGCTGAAGCACCCGTTAAACTTGATACAGCTCAATGCTGAAATCTTGCGACGCGTACCCGCAGTTCGGGCAGCGGAGCGCGCCAGCAAGGCCGTGGATACCATCAGTGATGCGGTTGCCAGCCAAGCGCGAATCATTGACGACTTGCTGGACGTCGCCCGTATTCGCACAGGCAAACTGAAACTCAAAAAGCAGCCGGTTGAAATCACGGCCATCCTGGAAGAAATCTTTGCCGTCGCCTCCAGCGAATTTCCCGAAGGCCGCCTCACGCTCGAGATCGAGCCTGAGGCCAGGGGTGACTGCTGGGTGAACGGCGATGTCACGCGCCTTGAACAAGTGATTTGGAATTTACTCAACAATGCCCTGAAATTCAGCGCAGCGCATCCCGTCATCCAAATTATTGTCAAGCAAGTGAACCACACGGTGAAACTGCAATTTGTCGATAACGGGGTCGGGCTGACGAAACAGGATCTGGATCGTGTATTCAACCTGTTCAGTCAAGCCACGCATCAGCATTCCACGCACAAGCGGGAAGGCCTTGGCATTGGCTTGTCTTTGGTTCGTCAGCTGGTTGAAGCCCATGGTGGAAGCGTTGCGGCCTCTTCGGCAGGTATCGGCCTTGGCTGTACCTTCACCGTCACTTTGCCGCTTTGTGCTCAGTCATCGGTCAATGGGCCTTCCCAGGATCCGGTGCAAGCTGCGCGGTTGCATGGCATCAAGATTTTGCTCGTCGACGACTCGACCGAAATATTGGACGTCATGCAACAGTTACTTGAGATGGAAGAAGCAGTGGTGACGGCATTTCATGATCCCTTGCAAGTGGTCGAGCACGCCAAAGTTACCCACTACGATGTCATTATCTCGGACATTGGCATGCCGGGTATGGATGGACATCAACTGGTTGGTGAACTGCGCAAGATCAACCATTTGCAGAAGACGCCTGCCATCGCTCTTTCGGGCTATGGTGACAAGGTATCCTCTACTCTATCCGGATTTGATCAGCACCTGACCAAGCCTGTGCAGTATGAGGTACTGATAGAAACTATCGAAGGATTACGCATTTCGTAAATTCATATGTTATTCCACTGAGGCTCAGCCGTGAGCACCGCCGAACCGCAACGTACTCTATCGCCAGGGCGGCCTACGGGTCGCGCCGTGGCCCCACTTCTACAGAAACAGCTACGTGCACCACGTCTACTGCCGTCAGTCCTGCGAGTTGAATCCGTGCATCTGCAATCAAACCGACAATTTCACGGGCGGAATTAAGGACCTGTGAATCAACCGCCTGCAGCACAACACTTTTTTTGGGGTCGCGATAGCTCGTAAGGCTCAAGCTCAGGAGATCTCCAGCTAACGTGCACCTGCAGACATCTGGTAGAAACGCGCGCTCTATCAGCTGGAGAATTTCTAGATTAGATAGCCCATACAGATCCATGATCATTCCCTCAGGCGTTTTAATTTTGAGGTTGAACTCCCATGCCTGTTCAAAAATTCTGCCCTGCTGCGATACCTTACCGGGAGCGTTTTTCTTCAATGACCATGTCCTTTATCCGTTCGGAGGCAGATGGTATCTGCACCTAAACTTGGGAAGCGGGCGAGGCTCAGGAGTGCCTGCAGCTAGACAAGTGGCGTACGAGCTCGTCGAAGTCGGGCCTTTTCAGTTGAACGCCTTTCATCAGAATGGGGCGTCTGTTCACCCGCTTCGGGAGGTAAGCGCTCTTGATCCTCCCAATCCGTCGATCGCGATCGGCCTTACCCTGACCCGGCCTTTCTGCATCAGAACCTTCCGTCGCTCTGCGGGCACCCTTCGGTAAACAGCAGGCCGAACACAAGGTGAACGACCAGAGAGTTTCACATGAAAGCAGAAAAAACGTACGCGTTGCTGCTCGCAATGTGCGTGGGTTGCGCGGCGCCACTTGCCCTGGCCGCCACAGACCTGAACGATCAGCGCGCCCCGGGAACGCAACCGCACAGCAATGGGCACATGAACGGCCAAGGCGGTGCGACAGGCTCAGGAACATTAGCCGTTGGCATGGGCACGGGTAATGGCGGTACCCATGACAATGGAACGGACAACTCGGGAGGTACGGTACCGATGCTGACTCGGGCTCCGGCGTCAACGGGGGGATAGTAGCGGTGCAGATCCGGCGAGTGGCTCAACCGGCAGTGGATCAGGTGCAGGATCGGGCAGCTAGGTGGATGGCCAAATGGCGGTGGATCTCCCGTTCTTGCGTTTCTGCTTGTCCGTATATTTTGTCACCGCGTGGCATGGCATTCACTCCTGAGTGAGTTGCTTGATCAATGGCGAAACTGAAACGCCGGGCCATGCACATCGAGCAATTTTATGAGGACAAGGGCGTGGGCAAGGACGAAGCCGAAGCGCGCGCCTGGGCCACCGTGAACAAACAATTCGGTGGCGGTGAAAAGCCGGGAAACTCGGGGAGCAGGACCTCCGTCGCGCGAGAAGAAGACCGCATGCATGGATTCAGCCAAGCGCGCCGCTGAGTCTCGCCAGGGGCATTCACGCTCTTCGCGCGCGTCGCTGGAATCGCAAAGCAAAGAAAGCCTTATGAAGGAGGCGCGCAGCGAAGACATCAAGGGGCGCTCGAGCATGAGCAAGGCCCAGTTGGTCGAAGTCCTGCGAAAACAGGGGTGATCGGAGAAGGTCGCCGCAGCGTAAGGCTCACTAGCCCCACACTCAACTCCATTGCGTCATCAACATGCCCCGAATACCGAAGACGGGGTCTTGTTCAGGGCATGGCACCTGGGCGATGCGCGCTAGATTGCGCGGGTGTGCTGCTCTGTCGGGCCGCTGAATGTCGTAGTCTTCCTGCCCATGGGGATAGGCGCCGACCACCAGGAAGTTATCGCTGCACTCGATACAGCGATGGCCCGTGCCTGCTGGCAGCACCAGCACATCACCCCGCTCCACGCTCACGCTCTGCCCGTATTCTCCGCCAAGCGTCAATCGGGCCCGCCCATAGGCAATCCCGAGTGCTTCATGAGCGTTCGGGTGAAAGTGGTGATAATCGAAAATCCCGAAGCGCCAGAGCGGGGTCCATTGATGAGCGGCAAACATCGCTTCGAATTCGCTGGCAGTGTCCCCCATCGGATCGAGCTTCAACCGGTAGAACAGCACGGGAAAACGGCTGTTTGGCGTCGCGCCGTCGTCTTCGAAATACAAGGCCTGCACGCTTGCATCTTCCGTATTCATGAGCGTCATGATGCATATCCTGATGGGGTTATCGGTACACCTTCGAACCCGTCGGCTGTTGCCAGGTTCCAGCCGGCAGACGGGTGCACGTACCGTTGAAAATTTCCCGCCACGTGCCAAGTCCAGACACCCATCGATAACAGAACGGGAGCAGGCAATGACCGGCACAGTAGGCGACTTTCTGGTGGGACCGTTGTAATCAATGGGGCGTACGGCGCATCTTCGGTTACCCCGGCGACGGCATCAATGGCGTGTTCGGCGCGCTGAGCCGGGCCAACGGCAAGATCGAATTCATCCAGGCCCGCCATGAGGAAATGGCCGCCTTCATGGCCAGCGCTCATGCCAAGTTCACCGGCGAGCTACGTGTTTGCATGGCTACATCCGGCCGCTTGATACCGCGTGGGCCAGCAACGCCCCAGACACCCAGGCCAACCAGCGGCAGCGCGACGATCAGCTGGGCCCAGGCCGCTTTGCCTCCAAGTGGCAGGAGGGGTATCGACGGAGGTTGGAGAAAGCCGAAAGACAATACGCCGCTGCTGATCGGCGCAGCGGCGCTGGGAATCCTTGTGGGTTTTTCAATCACGCATTCACGACGCAGGGATACAAGAGACGGTCTGCGTACCGAGAAATGAGCGTGGTCTCATGCGAGAGCACGTTCGATCCCAACCCTGCTGTCGAATTCGTGGGATTTACCGGACGATAATCCTCCCCTGCTACCGCTCTCAGGTAAGCAGCGTCGGCCTCCAGACGAAGATCGCGCCATTCCTGCCAGGAGATAATCCCCCGACGATCCATCTCATCGCCTGGCGAAGCAATTCGTCGTGATAGTCGTCCGGCGAGTCCATTCGTAAAGCCCTACTTTCCAGCACGCGGTACCACGCTGCCAAACAGTTGAGCTTCAGCAATTGGGTAGCACAAAGGTTTTTCTCGAACGTTCGCATCAGGAAGCCTCACACGCTGATGAAAGGTTGAGTCACGAACATTCAAGAGGTTCAGTAGAGCGGTGTCAGCGGCGTAGAAGCGTCCAGAGGGTCGCTTGACCACGCCGGCGTGGCTGAAGGTTCGGCGTCTGCAGACTGGATGCAAGCTTGATCCTTCCCAAACGTTCGCGAACAAAGCTTAAGGACGCCACACACGCCTGCACCGGTTCTTTCGCGCAACCCGTCGGCCTTGGCCAAAACCCAAGGAGCAAACACCCCGCGCCGCGACGTCCGAGTTGAACACAGATTTACTTGTGTGACGACATGAGGTGAAAGATCATGGCTAACAACCCAACCAATCGTGGCCATCAAGGTGGTACTGCTCAGACCAATCCTGGCAATTGGGCATAGGGATCGTGCCCGTTCATTCGCGCCGATTGGATCAGGCTCATGATTGCAGCCGCCCGTTTCCCGCTGCGTAGCGACCCGGCAAATAACCAGTTCGAGCGTCCGAGCGCCCATGGCCGTATCTGGTTCTCAACCTGGTTGTTGTCGATGGGCACAGCCCCATCGCCCAGGTAGCGCGTCAGCGCTACCCAGCGATTCAGGCTGTAATTGAGGGCTTTGGCCGTGGCTGATCCGTCGGGCACTAGGTGGCGCTGGGCCAACATCCACTCATGTAATGTTTTGCTGATCGGCACCGCCAGGCAGAGAGGGATGCGGCGGCTACTGGGCTGCCGGTCGTGGGTCTTGGCCCGATGACGGAATCGAGCGCGCCGGCTGCATTGATTCCTGAAGGGTACTGCATCATGCCCAGGCGGCCCATCGCCGAGAATGGAGCCAAAGCCCTATTGCTTGGCGAGTTCAAGCTGAAGGTAACCCGCGAATGCCCTGAATGCCTCGAACTGGACGAGCCAAGAGAGGGGTGCGAGATCTGCGATGGCGAGGGTGAATATGCTCAGCGCCAGACGATCCCTTTGGGACAATATCAAATTCATTTACCGCGAGGCAGTGAAGGGTCTCGCTCTACAGCCGCACGCTATCCTGTAGCGAAAATGCTGGCAGGAGCACATCTGTACTCCTGCCATGAAATGGAATCTATGCGCCACCTAATGTAACTCCAAAGTCTCCGCAGCACGATTCAGGACTGCAACGGTACCTAGCGCCTGGTCATTATCCACCCAGCTCCACGAGCCGTGACCCAAGATGCCGCCGATGGCTACGAGTCGCAGGTCTTCCGGGTCCACCCCCAACTGGTCCGCTGCCGCAAGTACTGAGAGCAACGCTTGCTCAAGCTGAATTTCCACTTCGTTGGCTGATGACATTGGTCTGTCCTCCGAACGTCCTGTCGCTACCTTCCACTTGCCAAAGCTGACGTAGATTTGGTTGAAGATGGCTCACAAGCGAATACGCGAGCACGTCCCACGCCCCAAGCCAGCGCTTTGGTCATTGACTCTCCGGGCCGGGAATCGAAAGCCTGTTCGTACAATGCAATACCTGATTGAGCATAGACACCGATGAACATCTGCGTGTTGCCTGTGCGAGATAACCTGACTTGCACATCAATCTGAGTGCCATCGTCAAGGATCTCGTCATGGGAGCGGTGGTGAAGACTCGGGTCTGCCCAATCCCAATACGCTTGTCCTCGAGTTCTCATAATTCCTCCGTTAAATTTGATCTGTATTCCTTACTAGAAACCAAAAATAACGAATATATCCCGACAGACAAGCGGAAATTGCAACATTGAGAACTGAAACTGACAATCGGCCAAAATCTGTACATCTTAATATTATTGTACAATTTTCTCCGAAAATCTTTACAGATCGTCGCTTATAGTTCTAGCGAAATGCATCCAGTCCTCAAAGGCTTTGCGTTGAGACTCGAGATCTTCACTCCAGCAAAGCTTTGCGCCATGGCTGTACGCCACACGATTCATGAGCAACGAAGTCGTCTTATCAAGCTCCTTTAGGAGCTGATATGCACGATATTTCTGGTCGGCATTAAGCATTTAATTTTTCCTCATAACGCGCGCAGCCCACTTTCGTTTAAGTAGGGTTTTGCTGGCCGTCTGCCATCTAGACCATCAAACCCCCTGTCTTATTCCCAAAGAAAGCTGAATTCATCAGCTTAAGGAAACGTCATGCCTGAAGAATCAAGCTGATCCAACGTGTGGCAGTCGAGCGCGACCAAGACGGATGGTGGAGCCACCCCGACGAGCCAGACTTCGACGAGGACTATGCCGCCTTCAAAGCCTGGCTTGCTCAGCAGGGTCTGGAGCTGAAGCAGTGGCACATGCACTCGGATACTCGGACTGGATAAGCCAGCCTTGTTGTCGCCCTAAAAACTGCATTGATCAGACTGCCACGCGGTCATTGTCAGCAGCCGATAGACGCATCCTGAAAGGCGTACACCACCTGGTAACACCTGATTTTCACGCGAAACCCTGAGTAAGCACTTGGCTGAAGGTCAGACAATCTAAGAGGAACCAATAACAAGCCAACAAACTCAAGAGATTTCGCGGTGGGGCAAAAAGTGGGGCAAAAATGAATTCACCGCAAAAAACCATAGCCATAAAAAAATCCAGTCACCGTTAAGTGACTGGATTCTTTGGAGTTTTTTGGTCGGGACGGAGTGATTCGAACACTCGACCCCTTGCACCCCATGCAAGGGGTGTTTTCGGCACCTCTGACAATATCAGCTCAATGCATTTTTCGACCTACTGGAAACGCAACACGCCAAAGGGCACCGGCACCAGGGCTCTGGCCATTCCACCCGGCGATTGCAGCCCGAGGGTGGTGTCGGTTTCCGGTCCATCTCGGCATCACGATCTTGGCGATAGTGGACGGCGCCATCATCATGTGGCCGAGCGCGGCAAGTTGCGGCTTGCGCAAACCAAGCGTCCGGGTTTCCCGAGCGGCCAAGTTGAAATTGAATTAATGCAACTGCCAGCGAACGACGGAAGCGGTGTAGTCCTACCAGGCGCTTGGTGCCCTGCCCTGGGCAACCAATCTTCGAGGCATCCCCGTGCAAGCCGAGCCTGACGTACACTGAAAACCATCGACGACCACCCTGCTCCGCCTCAGAGATCGCCAATCTCGATCGCCCGCATATCCCCGCGCTACTGGGGGCAAAACTGGGGGCATATTTTAGTTTTTCCGCCCTGAAAATACTGCGCTAGAGCCCAGTCAAAATGTTCTTCGGCGACCCGGACAGTCTCTGAATCGGCACAACGTATCAACGATGTGGCTTGAGTGTTCATTCTCTTCGCAGTTGATCCCCAGCGTGTGAGGGTGACGACCACGTGGTTGACGTGCCAGGAGATCAGCTGGGTTAATTGTCTGCCTCCGGCGCACTGAAGGCTTTACTGTAATAGCCGGACGGGTCGAAACAGCAAACCTGTTTCTTGCCGGTTGCAAGCATATCGCAGGCATCACCCATTCGCTTTTCGCGTGTCTTGAGTTGCTTCGCTGAAGTAATCCAGTGGATCCAGTCTACGCGCGCGATGGTCGTTGTGTTGTTCCAACCTTTGCGAGCCTCAGGCCAGGCTGCCAGTGCTTGCTCAAAATCTGCCGGGATATCAGGCTCAGGTTCCTTCTTCACAGGGGTTAACTCGAGGGTAACGATATCTCCAACGGCCACACCTGCGGCGTCGAGTAACTCGCGACCTACCTTCAGCCAATGGCTCAGCTGACCATCGGGCTCAAGGGTTGCGCGGAAAGGGTGCCCATTGATTGTGCCTTCGGCTGTCGTCCTTCCACGCCTCGGGAACCGTTCACTCGCGTCTCTTGGAAGGACTGCGAAGGCCCACGACGTATCATCACCGGGCTTTGCCGGACGAAGAAGCTTTGCTTTGAATCGAGACTTCACAGCGTTCGTCGTCATTGCAAGTCCTCCAACTGCGCGTCTAGTTAACCATCACCTCGTCCAGTGCTTGCTCAAGGATGTCGACTGTGCGATCGATGTTGTGCAGCTTTTCGAGCCCGAACAGACCGATGCGGAAGGTCTGGAAGTCGGCCGGCTCGTCACATTGCAACGGCACACCGGCGGCGATCTGCAGGCTGTGGTCGGCAAACTTCTTACCGCTCTTGATATCGGCATCATCGGTGTAGCTCACCACTACGCCAGGGGCCTGAAAGCCGACTGCTGCCACGCTCTTGATACCTTTGCCGGCCATCATTGCGCGCACCCGATCACCCAGGGCCTGCTGTTCGTCGCGGACCTTGTCGAAACCGTAGGTTTGCATCTCCTTCATCACTTCGTTAAATCGCGCGAGAGAATCGCTGGGCATGGTCGCATGGTAAGCATGTCCACCCTGTTCATAAGCCTGCATGATCTGAAGCCACTTTTTCAGGTCGCAGGCGAAGCTGCTGCTTTGCGTCTGCCCGATGCGCTCGAGGGCCAAAGCGCTGAGCATCACCAGGGCGCAGCAAGGAGAGGCGCTCCAGCCCTTCTGCGGTGCGCTGATCAGCAGGTCGACCGCGCATTTGTGCATATCAACCCAAAGCGCGCCTGAGGCGATGCAGTCCAGCACGAACAGGCCACCCTGCGCATGCACCGCGTCGCCTACCGCCCGCAGGTACTCATCGGGCAGGATGATCCCTGATGACGTTTCAACGTGGGGGGCGAAGACAATCTGCGGCTTGTGCGCCTCAATGGCTGCCAGCACTTCGTCCAGAGGGGGCGGAGCGTAGGCAGCCTGGCGCTCGGTATCGACCGGTCGGGCTTTTAGCACCGCAGTGGCCGCCGCGATGTTGCCCATCTCAAGGATCTGGCTCCAGCGGTAACTGAACCAGCCGTTGCGTATCACCAAACATTGCTGGCCGTTGGCGAACTGGCGCGCCACCGCTTCCATGCCGAATGTGCCACTGCCGGGGACTACCGCAACCGCCTTAGCGTTGTAGACCTGCTTCAGGGTGCTGGAAATGTTCTTCATCACACCTTGAAACGACTGCGACATGTGGTTGAGCGAGCGGTCGGTGTAAACCACCGAGTACTCGACCAGTCCCTCTGGATCAATATCGGGATAGATCTTTGACATGGTGTGACTCCTTTGGCAGAGATGTCCGTGGTATCGACCCTGCCCTAAGCGATTGCAAATGACAAGATTACTTGGGTTGAGGTGCGATTTCTGTCGGCTCTGGATGCAGATGACGACATAACTCAGCCGGTACGCCGGCGATGAGGCCTTTACATCACCTGAGCACGCAAATGGTAAGGCGTGGAACCGACACGCCAGCAAGCACTGTCCAGCCAGCCATAAGGCTACCTCGCTGGCCGGGCTCATTGCTTTCGCACAACCAACGCATGCGTCAATGCAAACAAGAGAAGCTGGTTGGGAGCCACACTTAACGCGCAAGATTACAGTGCTGACGCGAGAAGAGCGGATCATCTTCTGGGCATCTTTCAACACAGGAGTGACGATGAGAGAACACAATTATGCTGTCACCATCAATTGGATAGGCAACACCGGCGAGGGTACTGCCAGCTATACCGCTTACCAGAGAGACTTCACTGTCGAGTCGCCAGGGAAAGCGCCTATCCCTGGTTCCGCCGACCCTGCTTTTCGGGGTAATCCCGAATGCTGGAACCCTGAAGACATGTTGCTGGCATCGATCTCGGCCTGCCACAAGCTCTGGTATCTTCATCTGTGCGCCGTTAACAACGTGTGCGTGCTGGAATACGTCGACCACCCGGTGGGCCGTATGATCGAAGGCGATGGCCAGCGCAAGGGCCATTTCAAGGAAGCAGAGCTGAGACCTCAGGTCGTCATTAGTAGGCAATCAGATAGAGATCTTGCAATGCGCTTGCATGACGATGCTCACCACGAGTGTTTCATTGCCAACTCGGTCAACTTCCCTATCAAATGTAGGGCTGTTATCAACTATCGAAACTAATCCCTCAAAGGCGCTAGCATCGGTATCGGCCCGGACATCTACATGTCTGCATGGGGTCGATGGCAACCACCCGCGAACGGCAACTATCGCGGCCAAAGCCCAGAACAGGAAGGCTTGATAGAGGCTGATCGGCTGCTGAGCCGTTTGCAATGGCGCTGTTCACTCACTGCGTAGGTGCTCTCAACCCTTTTCGAATTCCTCACTGGCGAAAGCCGTCAGCAGGCCATAGAAGATGCCGACGGCGACCCAGTTGACCGCTACTCGGGTCTCTCGTCCGCATCCGCATCATTTATGTTTCCCACGCTATAACATCTTTTCCAGTCCAATAGAGCTACTGAGCCACGCATTGAAGCGCCGCCACCAACTCCCCGGCTCCTTGGTCAACGTATGCTGTTTACCATTTTCTTCGGTGACCCATACTAGCTGCGAATCTTCCAACCGGACGTGATAACTGAGGGCTGATGCCATCCCCTCCAAAGCCAGTTCACGCACCCGCCCGGCGAGCTCCGGATCGTCGACTAGCACCCCGACTTCGGTGTTCCACAGCAAAGAGCGCGAGTCGAAATTGAATGAGCCGATGAAGGCTTTCTGCTGGTCGAAAATCATCGCCTTGGTATGCAGGCTGGAGTCGGAACTGCTGGAGGATCCTTTGTGAAAGAGACGCGGCTTGCTGTCGCTATTTGCACCGGGTTGGCGGCGCAGTTCGAACAATTGCACACCATGCTCGAGCAAGGTCTTGCGATAAGGCGCGTAGGCACCATGTGCAGCAGGAACATCGTTTGCCTCTAGTGAATTGGTCAGCAAGCTGACCGACACGCCTGCGTCGGCACGACGTGTCAAATACACCGCCCCTGGTTGGCCGGGTACCATATAGGCCGAGACTAGAATCAGCTCCTTGGTGACGCCGTTAAGTTCGGGTGTCAACTGGGTGGTCAACAGTAAATACGCAGCGGGTTCGCCATCCGCCAAGACCTTGCTTGGCGCATCCCACATCGCTTTATTCCAGGCCCAAATCAACTCCCGGCGCCAGTTGTTCAAGCGCGGGTGAGAGGTATAGGTCATCAACTGTTGATAGAGTCGATGGTTTTGTTTACGCGTTTCTTCCAAGGATTTCTCCAGCCGACTGCGAAGATCTTTCAAGTCTCTGCTGGTCGGCTTGAACGCTATGAACTGCTCGATGGGCTTGCTCAGGGCGCTGTTCCAGTACTGGTCAAAACTATGTCCCAACTGTTCTGCGACCGGGCCGACGCAGAGCATGTCGATGTCAGTAAAATTTCTATTGGGCTCGGCATCGAAGTACTCATCGCCCAAATTACGTCCTCCGACGATAGCCGCACTATTGTCTACCAACCACAATTTGTTATGCATACGCCGGTGCTGCTGCGACAGGTTGAACAGGCGGCCCATCGTACGCGTCACGACGGTACTACGACCCAACTTCAGCGGATTGAAAACACGGATCTGTATACGCGGATGACTGGCGAGTGTCGCGATGGTTTCCTCCAAGTCATCACTGCTGGTGTCATCGAGCAAAATTCTCACGCGCACTCCTCGATCGGCAGCGACGAGCAGCTCGCTCAGCAGTATTCGAGTGCTGATACCGTCGTGGACGATGTAGTACTGTAGGTCGATGCTGCTTTGAGCATTGCGAATCAGCTCGGCGCGGGCTGCGAACGCTTCAGCACTCTCGGAGAACAAGCGAAAGCCAGATTGGCCTTGATGAGGAGCAACCTGGGCCTGAATAGAACGACCGAACGCCGAGTTTTCGGCAGGCAAGGCCTGACTCGGTTCGTGAAAGACCTTAGGGGTGGTGCAGCCATCAAACAGGAACGTGAATAACAAAAGGGCAAGCAGAGATTGTTTAGTTCTCACGGTGCGTACCCCGGCTGATGGCGCTGAGGGTGTCGGATCCCGAAGAATGGGCATTCCCTTACCACCAGCACCTGGCCGTAGCGGTCGCGTGCAATGTTTCTTCGATCTGCGGTGTTGCTCTAAAAGCGTAGTTCATCCTCTGATGATTGCGGTCTTGGCCATGCGAACTAGACGACGCCGATAGCGTTAGGGAAGACTCCGAGAGCACTGCCAAAGTCTACTCAAATCGCACTGCGACTTATTTCATGCACCCACTTGATTTAGGAGGTTTCATCAAATCAGGCCTTTCAATGAAGCGTCGGAAGCGGCGAGTGATCAGTAGATATTCGAGAACAAATGCATTTTCGGAGAATTGCCTTCTCCTCACCCAGCCTGTTTGAAAATATGTAGGGTTATCCAGCTGAATTCTGCCGTCAGCACTGCAACGGCCCCAGAGCAGCCTGAGCAGTTGACTCTCCCGTTATGGTCAGGCTTTACCCTGCACGCTTCATGTTCAGGATGAAGTGATGATGAGCAAACGAGTACTAGTGGTGCTGGGGCACCCGTCAAGCGAGAGTTTCTGCGCAGCGCTGACCGAGGGTTATGTCGAGGCGGCCAGAAGTGCCGGCCATGATGTAAGGGTGCTACGGCTTGATGCTTTGAGCTTTGACCCGGTACTACGCAGCGGCTACCGGCAAGCGCAGCCACTGGTACCCGATCTGCTCAGGGCCCGGGCCGACATCACCTGGGCCGAGCACCTGGCCTTTATCTACCCCATTGGGTGGGGCGGTATCCCTGCATTGATTACACCGTCAACGGTGCGTTACAGGCGCTGCTTGAGGGCAGCCAGCTCATAGCGGTGCGCCAGCCGCGATCACCGCTCGCCAACACTGCTTACCGCCTTGAGAATCACCTTGGCCACTTCGCCAGGCTGTGACTGCTGCGGCACATGGCTGGCGCGCAGTTCGGTCAGGGTGGCGCCGATCCGCTTGGCACTGGAGCGCTGGACGTCGGGGTGGATCATGCGATCGTCAGTGGCGAGCAGGTACCAGGACGGCTTGGTCTTCCAGGCAGCGACCGTGGTCCGATCATCGAAGGCCGATGCCTTGATCGGGCCTTGGGTAGCGGTCATCACTGCGGTTTGTGCCGCCGGGAGATCCTGGGCGAAGTCCTTGGCCATGCCTTCTGCCGTCAGGTAAAGGAAACCGTTGCCGTCTGCCTTGATCTGGCTGATGCCAGGCGTGGTAGGCGCGCCCTTGCCCTGTTCGCCACTGAACTGGCCTGCATCAGGTGCGAAGGCGGCGACGTACACCAGGGCGCTGACTTTCTCATGGGCGCCGGCTTCGCTGATCACGGTGCCGCCCCAGGAGTGGCCGACCAGCACCACCTTGCCTGACTGGTTGTTCAGCACGCGCTGCGTGGCGGCAACGTCGTCGGCCAGCGAGGTCAGCGGGTTTTGCACCACCGTCACCGCCACCCCTTCAGCCTGCAAATACGGCACTACCTTGGCCCAGTCAGAGCCGTCGGCGAAGGCGCCGTGTACGATGACCACCGAAGGCGTTGCCTCGGCAGCCTGGCTGACACTCACCATAAGGGTGCTGGTCAGGGCGAAGGCGACGGTGACGAGTTGCGACTTGAATGCTTTCATGGGCTGAACTCCTGTGTTGGGAGTTCAAATTCTGCGGACCCACATGCTTGGCGGGTATCGGTCATTTATCCGACCCTGAGGCTTTTTTCATGGATAGCGCGCTACGATTCGACATCTCATTGAGCGGCGCACTGGGGGCTATCTCCCAGGTCGGCGACCTCAGCATGGGCCAGCCCCTTGGCCACTCCCAACGTGTTGCACGCCTGGCGCAGATGCTAGCCCGCGCCATGCACGGCGAAGGCGAGCATCTGGTGACAGCGCAGCAGGTCGCCTTGCTGCGCTGGTCCGGCTGCACCGCCAACGCCGATGGCTTCGCCCATCTGCTGGGCAATGATGTCGATGGCCGCCGCGCGATGCTCGACCAGACCCTGGGCGCCGAACAGATGAACGCCGTGCATCAAGCGGCACCGCTCGCCGTGGTGCACTGCGAGGTGTCTGGCCAGATCGCGAAAATGCTCGAACTTGGCGCAGCGGTCGAAGCCGGCTTGTGCCGGATATTCGAAACCTTTGACGGAACCGGCAGGCCGCTTGGTGTGAGCCATGTGCACATTCCGGACGCGGCCTACCAAGTGGTACTGGCCGGAGACCTGGACATCCTCAGCCGCGCCCATGGCCTGGACACGGCGCTGAGCTGGATCAACGAACAGGCCGACCGCCGCTACCCCGCCGCCCTCGCCGCCTTGCTGGTGCGCAATGCCAAGGTATGGTTAGCGGAACTGGAAACAACGCCCGGTGGGCTGGACGACACCCGGCTCGAACGTCCCGTGTCACTGACGCTGGTGGGTGATGTGATCGATCTGAAGTTGCCCTGGCTGGCAGGTTACTCCCGGCAGGTGGCGCAGATTGCCGTCGAGGCCGCCCGCTTGTGGGGACTGCCAGAGCCCGACCAGACGGAGATTGGCAAAGCCGCGCTGATCCATGGCCTGGGGCGTGCAGCCGTCTCCAATCAATTGTGGAACACCGCGGGGCCGCTACCCTACGGCGCCACAGAACGTATCCACCTCGTCCCTTACTGGACGCACAAGGCATCACGGCAGATCACTGAGCTGACCATCCCTGGCGAAATTGCCGCCCATGCCTACGAACGGCTCGACGGCAGCGGCTATTTTCGCGGTGCATCGGCCGATGCCCAGTGCGCCGCCTTTCGCTTGCTCGCCAGCGCTGTCGCCTGGGTAGCGTTAAGAAGCGCCAGGCCCTGGCGACCCGCGCATAACGAATCGGAGGCGGCGCGGCTGCTCAAACAGGACGCCAGCCGCGGCCTGTTTGACGCCGAAATCTGCGCAGCGGTAATCGCTGCCGCACGTGGCGAACGCCGACTGCCTCAGCCGAAAAGCACGCTGCTCACCACCCGCGAGTGCTCCATCCTCATGGAGATCAGCCGTGGCGCCAGCAACAAGGAAGTGGCGCGGCGACTGGAGATCAGCCCGAGTACCGTACGCACCCACATGGAAAGCATTTTCCGCAAGCTGGGTTGCTCCACCCGCGCGGCCGCCACCTTGAAGGGGCTGACCCTGGGCTTGATCGCCTGATAGCAGGCGCTTGGGGGCAGTCGGTGAATTATCATAGCTGGTCTTTGCTCGGCAGATTGTCGCGGGCCAGGGCAGTGAATGCCTTGAGCGCAGCGGAGGGGTTGCGCCGGTTCGGGTAGTACAGGCACAGGTTGTCTCTGGGCGGCGTCCACTCTTCCAGCACCCGCTCGAACTGTCCGGCGTCCAGTTCAGCCTGAACGTCCTGCTGCATAAAAAAGCCCAGCCCCACGCCTTCCTGCACCACCGCCTTGGCGACACTAGGCTCGTCCAGGGTGAGCTGGCCAGTCACATCAAGCCGGGTCACCTCCCCCGCGCGTTCAAAATGCCAGGGGTAGATCGCCCCATTGGGTAGGCGGATGCGCATGCACTGATGCTGGAGCAGATCCACCGGGCTACGCGGCCGGCTGTGCTTGGCGAAGTAGGCAGGGGAGCCGACCACGGCATAGCATTGCGGCTGGCCGAGGGGAATAACGATCATATCGCTGGGCACAAGATTCGCAGAACGTACGCCCAGATCGAAACCGTCCGCGACTATGTCCACCAGGCGGCCTTCGGTCACCAGATCGATATGCACCTTCGGGTAACGCTGCAGAAACTCAAGCACCAGCGGCAGCAACGCGGCGCGGGCGGCACTGGCGAAGGCATTGATGCGCAACACGCCTGACGGCCCGGCATTGTGCGAACGCACCGCTTCCAGCGCCGCTCGCACTTCCTGCAGAGCCGGACCGACCTGCTCCAGGTACATAGCCCCCGCCTCGGTCAGAGACACGCTGCGGGTGGTGCGATTGAACAGCCGCGTTTCGAGGCTCGCCTCCAGCTTGGCAATGGTGTTGCTCAATGCCGTGGTCGAAACATCCAGATCAATGGCTGCCTGTCGAAACGACGCCCTCCGCGCCACGGCCAGTACAGCTTCCAGCTCATTGAGAGCAAGGCGCGAATCTGCCACGTAATTGTCCTCATATTCGGGATAGGTCGTTAATGTCTATCCCAGTTGAGCAAACTATCAACTGAGCGGCAAGATCACAGTCGTAAACCCCAACCCACTGTGAGAGGAGATCAGGCCATGAACCTGCAACTGCCTGACGCCGTACAAACCTACTTCGATGTCAGCAATGGCGGCGACATCTCGCGCCTTGCCGCCTGCTTCTGGGCGCACGCCAGGGTGACCGACGAAAACCGCACGCACCAGGGCATTGCAGCCATCGAAGCCTGGCAACAGGAGGCCCGCCAGGCATTCACCTACAGCGTCGAGCCGCTGGCGGCGACGCAGAATGACGATTCGCTGAGCGTAACGGCGCGTCTGGTCGGTAACTTCCCTGGCAGCCCGCTGCAGCTGAATCATCTATTCCTGCTGCACGACGGCCAGATCCGCTCACTGGAGATTGCGCCATGAACCTTGATCTTGGCGGCAAGCAAGTGCTGATCACCGGCGGTACCAAAGGCGTCGGCCGCGCGGTCGTCGAGCTGTTCCTCGCAGAGGGCGCCAAGGTGCTGACCTCGGCTCGGCAGGCAACCAGCGATCTGCCGGCTGAGCTGTTCGTGCAGGCTGACCTCGCGACCCCAGAAGGCTGCGAAACACTGGTAGCCGCAGCTAAGCAACGGCTGGGCAGCATAGACATCATCGTCCACGTCCTGGGTGGTTCGTCGGCACCTAGCGGCGGCTTCGCGGTGTTGGATGACGCGCAGTGGCAACGCGAGCTCGACCTGAACCTGATGCCGGCCGTGCGCCTGGATCGCGCCCTGCTCCCATCGATGCTGCAGCGCAAGAGCGGCGTGATCATCCATGTAACCTCGATTCAGAACTGCCTGCCCTTGCCCGAAGCCACTACGGCTTACGCAGCGGCCAAGGCGGCGCTGTCGACCTACAGCAAAAGCCTGTCGAAAGAAGTCTCGCCACAAGGCGTGCGTGTTGTACGGGTGTCGCCGGGCTGGATCGAGACCCAAGCGTCGGTCGCCTTGGCCGAGCGGCTGGCGCAGGAAGCCGGTACGGACTACGCAGGCGGCAAACGCATCATCATGGATGCACTTGGTGGTATTCCACTTGGCCGCCCTTCCACGCCGTCAGAAGTTGCTGACCTGATTGCCTTCCTGGCATCGCCTCGTGCGGCATCCATTACGGGGAGCGAGTTTGTAATTGACGGCGGGACAGTGCCAACGGCCTAGCTGTAGTTGCTCCGCATAAACGCGTCAACCACCGGAAAGGGGACATGGAAAAGGGGGCAGATTTATTTGCTGCTGGCCGTCCCCTATTAGCCGATTGCCGTCGCTTGTTTCGATAGCGCAGCCGCTCGTCGATCAATCTCGTGGGCCAATCCCCGAAAGAAACAGGTATGTATCTCGATTAGAGCGCAGGCGAACAACGCGGCATGTCGAGGGGGCCGTCGCCACCAGCTTTTGCATATTGACTCGTGCTGATTTTCTCGTCCGCCACATAAATCTTAAAAACGCTGGCAGATTCGCCAGCAGTTCGGGGCAGTTCTCCGGCAAATCGGCCCGAGAACGGCCGCGCTGGAGCAGCGTTCTTAGCAGCACGCGCCAAAATCGAAGCGGCGCCGAACGATCAATCCATATCAAAAGATCTGCCCGCGCCATCCGATTCGCCCAAGTAACGGAATGGCCGCCTTCGAATATCCAGCGATCACGAGCCTCGACCTCGGAACAAAGTCGCGTTTTCTCTTCCCGACTTCGTTCAACCCACCCTGGCTGCCAGTGGATAGTGTCTATATGAACGACAGGTAAGCCCGTGCGCAGACCAAGCTCACGCGCCAAAGTGCTTTTGCCCGACCCAGGTTGACCAATAATCATCACCCGCTGCACCGAAGCTCCTTCTCGCCATGCGCGTCATTTTTTTGGGGGGGCGATTTTACGCCAACCTCCTACTCCGGCAACAGCCAGCAAGCCAAACGTTGATTGTCGTGACTGTCCGCTTCGGGTCGAAAGCAGTCTGTCGCGACCGTCCGCAATCGACCCATAGCTGCCGCTGGTCCAAGTTGACTGTCGGCCCAGAAGCGGTCTGCAGCACGCCACTGGAGCTTAATTCTGAGTCTCTAAGATCTGGCCGTCCGACTTTCGATCTGGTTACTCGCAACGAACAATGTCAGCGCCACGAAGCAAACCGACGTCTGGATAACCCCTAAGCTGGACACAGGCGGGTACTCCAGAATCGATACCAGCCAAGTAGTGATCGCTGCAGCGCCCATGGTCATAAAGCCAAACAATGCCGACGCAAGCCCCGCCTGCTTGCCGAATGGCTCCATGGTGATGGCCGTACCCAGAGGGTTGGCCAGGCCCATACCCCAGAGAAAACTCGCCATCGAAAGCGAGTACCAACCAAGGCCTGGGTCGCTCGGCCCGACCAGCAGAAGGCAGCCGGCTAGCATTGCGGTGGTCAGACCCAGGATAGCGACCGTGCGGCTGCCAAAACGACGTGCCAGACGCGGCGCGACCATGCCGGCAGCGAATACCACAAAGACTGTGACAGCGAAGTACAACCCTGCCTGCAAGGACGACAAGCCCATGCCGCTCATCAGGATCGCAGGTGCGGCTGCGAAGGATGCGAACAGCCCACTCATAAGCAAGCTCACTGCAGTACCCGGAAAGATGAAGCGTTCATCAGCGATCAGCCGCCAGTAGGCGCCCACTACCTGCGGTACCGATCGGGTGGTTCGGCGTTCTGGCGGCAGCGTTTCGCCAAGTCCACGCGCATAGAAAAACGCGATGACAACAGCTGCAACGCCAACCATCACGAAAATCGCTCGCCAACCCAGCGTTGTTGTCAGCAGGCTGCCGAGCAGCGGTGAGAAACCGGGGGCTGTCGCGGTGGCGATCATGGTCAGCGACAATGCTCGCGCCAGGGCTTGGCCTTCGAACAGGTCGCGTGCAATGGCGCGGGCCAGCACGGCGGCAGCGCAAACGCCAAGCGCCTGGATGACTCGCCCGGCGATCAGCATATCCAGTGAGCCGGCAAGGCCTGCGACCAATGTGCCTGCTACGAAAAGCCAGAGGCCGCCGAGCACGAGCCGCATGCGGCCGAAATGATCCGCCAGCGGCCCAACCACCAATTGCGCGAGCGCAAAGGTGATGAAGAAGCTGGAAAGCGTCAGGCCCAGCTCGCGGGACGATACGCCTAGCTGTCGGCCGATGTCCGGAAACGCAGGAAGGATGATGTTGGTGGACAAAATGCTGATCGCCGAAAGCGCAGCCAGCAAAGCCACAACTTGGCCGGTCAGCGGCGTGCCGGTCTCTGTAGGCATCACGCTGTCGCCCGCGGCCTGGTGCTGCCCGCTCACGGCGTTGCCTCCCAGCGGCGGAACAACACACTGGCATTTACCCCGCCAAAACCGAAACCATTGGAGAGTGCATGGGTGATCGGCATTTTGCGCGCACTCAGCGCAACCAGATCTAGACCCGCCGCTGCTTCGTCCGGAGTGTTCAGGTTCAGTGTCGGCGGCACAATCTGGTCACGCAGCGCCAGCACCGTGAAGATCGCTTCGATGCCGCCGGCAGCGCCAAGCAAGTGGCCGGTGGCGGATTTGGTCGAGCTGATCGCCACGCCTGCGTCGGCGCCAAATAGCGCCTGAATAGCTGTTAGCTCACCGTTGTCGCCAACCTGGGTCGAGGTGGCGTGGGCGTTGATGTGCTGCACATCGACCGGGCTCAGGCCCGCCTGTCGCAGCGCTTGTTGCATGGCGCGCAGGGCACCGCTGCCGTCCTCGGGCCCGGCGGTGAGGTGATAGGCATCGGCGCTGGTGCCGTAGCCCACCAGTTCGGCCAGCGGCGTGGCGCCACGCGCGAGGGCGTGTTCCAGTGATTCGATCACCAGCAGCCCGGCACCTTCGGCCATCACGAAACCGTCACGGTCACGATCAAACGGGCGCGAGGCCTGCTGCGGGTTCTCGGCGAAACCGGTAGACAACGCGCGCGCCGCCGCAAAGCACCCTAGGGTCACGCGGTCGATAGCCGCTTCCGTACCGCCGCAGATGGCGATATCGGCCTCACCGCATCTGATGAGGCGAGCGGCATCGCCAATCGCTTGAACACCCGCGGCGCAGGCGGTAACCGGCGCGCCAAGCGGACCTTTGAAGCCATTGCGAATGGACACCTGCCCCGCTGCCATGTTGGCCAGGAATGAGGGGGCGGTGAACGGCGACAGCCTGCGCGGCCCGCGTGAGTCGGTCGTACGCACGGCCTCTGCCATGGCTCCGAACCCGCCCACGCCGGACGCGATGATGGTTGCGGTTCGTGCCTTCTTGGCTTCGCTGCTCGGGTGCCAGCCTGCCTGCTCCAGCGCTTCATGAGCGGCAATCAGCGCAAACTCGATAAAGCGGTCCATCTTCTTGCGTTCTTTCGGCGCGATGATCTGTTCGGGTTGATAGCCCACCAGCGCGTCTTCTTCGAGCGTGGGCACTTGTCCTCCCACCGTCACGCCTGTGCCTTCGGTGATGTGCGCGGGCAGTGTGCGAATGCCCGAGCGCCCGGCCAGCAGGCGGCGCCACACTTCACTCACACCACAGCCCAGTGGCCCGACGATGCCAGTACCGGTTACCACAATGCGTCTCTGCTGCTGAACGTTACTCATTGGAACCTCTCTTTGTCGGTCGGCGTTCTCCCTGGCCGCAGGAGAACGCGGGCCCGGGAGCTGCGTCAGGCTTTCGCCGTGACGCTCGAATCATCGCCGAGGCGGCTGGGGCGGATCTTGAACCAGATGGAGTACATCGCCGGGAGAAACACCAGGGTCATGATGGTGCCGACAAAGGTGCCGCCGATAAGGGTATAAGCCAGGGTTCCCCAGAACACCGAGTGCGTCAGTGGAATGAAGGCAAGAATCGCTGCCAGTGCCGTCAGCAACACGGGGCGGGCGCGCTGTACGGTGGCTTCGACCACCGCATTGAATGGGTCCAGGCCCTCTTTCTCGTTGTGATGGATCTGCCCGATCAGGATCAGCGTGTTGCGCATCAGGATCCCTGACAGTGCAATCAGCCCGACCAGAGCGTTGATGCCAAACGGTTGATGGAACATGAGAAGCACCGGCACCACGCCGATCAGACCCAGCGGCGAGGTGAAAAACACCATGACCATCGCCGAGATCGAGCGTACTTGCAGGATGATGATCAGCAGCGTCAGGGCGATCATGATCGGCAGTAGCGGCAGAATCGCCTGGCTGGCCTTACCCGATTCCTCGATAGAGCCGGCCATTTCGATGCGAAAACCATTTGGCAAGGTTTCGATGATCGGCTGCAGGTCTTTCCACACTGCTGCCGAGACGTCTGGCGGCTGCAGCTCTTCGGCAACATCACCCCGTACGGTGATGGTCGGTGTGCGGTCGCGACGGCGCAGAATCGGATCTTCCATACGAACATCGACCTCGCCGATCTGCGACAGCGGAATGCGCTGACCGGCTGAGCCAACCAGTGTGAAGCCCTCGATCTTCGACGGATCGAGACGGATATCCCCCGCTGCCCGGCCGACCACCTGCACCGCACGAATGTCTTCGCGCACCGTGGTGATCGGTACGCCGTTGAGCAGGAATTGCAGCTGCTGGGCGACTGCGTTAGAGGTCAGGCCAACGGCCTGCAGGCGATCCTGATCTAGCGAGAAATGCAGCGTTGGCACCAGAGCGCCCCAGTCGCTGTTCACGGTTCTCATCATCGGGCTGGCTTGCATAACGCGCTGCACACGGGTGGCGATTTCGCGCAGCTGCATCGGGTCTGGCCCCATCACCCGATAGGCCACCGGGTAAGGCGAATACGGGCCGAAGACCAGTTGCGTGACGCGCACCTTGGCCTCGGGCGCCAGCCCTTCGGAGGCGGCCTCTCGAATACGCAGCTTGAGGGCCTCACGAGCCTGCTGGCCATCGGTCAGCACCACGATCTTGGCAAACGATGGATCGGGCAGTTCCGGCGCCATGGCCAGGAAGAAACGGGGTGGGCCTTGCCCTACATAGGAGGTCACGATCTTCGCTTCTTCCTGCTCGCGCAGCCATGACTCAACCTTGACCGCCGTGGCGTTGGTCTGCTCGATGGAGGTGCCGTACGGCATTTGCACTTCGACCAGCACTTCGGGGCGGTCGGACGTCGGGAAGAACTGCTTCTTTACCAACCCCATGCCCAGTACCGAAACCACGAACAAGCTGATGACCGTCCCGGCCACCAGCCATTTCAGGGCGATGACTCGCGCCAGCAACGCGCGGAAACGGTTGTAGTGGCGGGTGTTGTAGATGGCCGCATGGCCACCCTCGACCTGCTTGATATCGGGCAGCAACTTCACGCCCAGGTAGGGGGTAAACGCCACTGCCACCACCCATGAGGCGATCAGGGCAATGCCGACAATCCAGAACATGTTGCTGGTGTACTCACCCGCCGTGGACTGGGCAAAGCCGTTGGGCATGAAGCCGATGGCGGTGACCAGCGTACCGGAGAGCATCGGCGCGGCGGTGTGGCTCCAGGCATAGGCCGACGCCTTGAAGCGGTCGTAGCCCTCCTCCATCTTCACCACCATCATTTCGATGGCGATGATCGCGTCGTCTACCAGCAGGCCCAATGCGAGGATAAGCGAGCCCAGGGTGATGCGGTCGAAGTTCTTGCCCGTGGCGGCCATCACCACAAAGACGATGGCCAGCGTCAGCGGCACGGCAGCGGCAACCACGACGCCGACGCGCCAGCCCATGCTAATAAAGCAGACCAGCATGACCACCAGCAACGCGACGAAAAACTTGACCATGAACTCGTCAACGGACGAGGCGATATTGACGGCCTGATCGGTGACTTTGCTGAGCGTCATGCCCAGCGGCATGGCGTGGTTGATGCTCGCGGTTTCTGCCTCTAGCGCCTTGCCGAGGTCAAGCCCGTTCCAGCCCTCGCGCATGATCACACCGAGCAGCAAAGCGGGCTCGCCATCGTTGCGTACCAGGAAGGTGGCCGGGTCCTCGTAGCCGCGCTCCACAGTTGCGACGTCGGACAGCTTCAGCGTTCGACCCTGTACGGCAATCGGTGTCTCGCGGATCTTTGCCAGTTTGTCGAAGGCACCATCCAGGCGCATGACGACCTGCGGTCCGTTGGTATCCACCGAACCGGCGGGCGTCAGGGCGTTCTGGCTATTGAGTGCAGCAAAAAGATCCTGCGGCGTCACACCCAGGGTTGCCAGCCGGTCATGGGAGAACGACACGAAGATGCGCTCGGCCTGTTCGCCGATGATGTTGACCTTCTTGACCCCTGGCACATGCAGCAGCCGCTGACGCAGCGATTCGGCGTCACGCACCAGCTGGCGCTGTGGTTCACTCTTTGCCTTCAGGGCATACACCGCGAAGGTCACATCGGAGAACTCGTCATTGATCATCGGCCCGATAACGCCGGCAGGCAACGTTTTGGCTTCATCACCCAGCTTCTTGCGAGCCTGGTAGAACTCTTCCTGCACCTGCGACGGCGGCGTGCTGTCGCGCAACGACACCATAGTGAATGCCAGGCCCGCGCGAGTGTAGGTTTCGCTGCGGTCGTACCACTTCAGCTCCTGCATGCGCTTCTCTAACGGCTCGGCGACCTGATCCTGCATTTCCAGGGCGGAAGCGCCTGGCCATGCAGTGATAATGGTCATCTGCTTGACGGTAAACGGCGGATCCTCGGCACGACCCAACTGAAAGAACGCCAGTGTTCCGGCCACCGCGATCAGCAAAATCAAGAACAGTGTGATAGAGCGCTCGCGAACCGCGAGGGCGGACAGGTTGAAACGCCCCTTGCTCATGGCTGACTCACGGCTACGGGCGTGACAGCCGCTTGGGCAAGTCGTACTTCCTGGCCATCACGCAGCAGGTGGGCACCTAGGGCAGCCACGTGCTCGCCAGCCTTGAGCTTGCCAGCGACACGCGCCGTATCATCACTGATACCTATTACCTGAACGGGCCGCCAGGAGACCTTCGCCGGCTCGCCGGCAATTACCCACACCCCTGTGCCATTGCCTGGATCGTATAGCGCGGCGATAGGTACCTGCAGCAGTTGAGTGGCGCTCCTGTCCTCTGCGATATTCAGGGTAATGGTGGAGCCCAGCGGCGCGTTCGCCAACGCGCCGTCAAGCACATACCGGGCTTCGAAGGTTCGGGTGGTGGCATCGGCGGCCTGCGACAGCAAGCGCAGCTTGGCTGCCACGGCAGCGCCGCTATTGCCATACAAAGTAGCTTGAGCTGTGGAGCCCGGCGTCGGGCGCAGGGTTTCAGGAAGGTGCACGACAGCTTCCCGCTGCCCCGCCCGCGCCAGTCGCACCACCGCCTGGCCGGCACTGACCACCTGGCCGGGTTCAGCCAGAGTGTCCATCACCACCCCATTGGCGTCAGCCAACAACACCGCGTAGCCCGTGGCATTGCGCGCCACATCAGCCTGAGCTTGGGCAGCGCTGAGCTGAGCCTTGGCGGAGTCGGCGGCGGCCTTGATCTGATCATAGCGCGACGCCGATACCGCGCCGACGGCTACAAGCCCGCGATAACGCGCCTCGTCATCAGCCGTCTGCTTGGCCAGCGCCCGAGCGGAAGCGACCGTCTGCAATTGCGCACGCGCCTGCAGTTGCAGGTCGATGGGATCGAGTCGCATCAACGGCTGGCCGCGCTTGACCGTTTCACCAGTGTCAACCAAACGCTCGAGAATCTTGCCCGACACCCGGAAGCCCAGGTCACTCTGGGTACGTGCGACCACTACGCCGGTGAATGAACGGCCCGTCTCGGAGGACTGCTGGACCGCCGCCGCCCTGATCAGCGGCGGCTTGTTGCGGGGGTCTTTGTTGACTGACGATTCGCCACACGCCACCAGGACGATAGGCAGTAAGCAAAAGACGAAGGTGGCGGACTTGAGGCGCATGGGTTCCGTTACTCAAGAGCAAGATAGGAACCCAATTCTTGGACCTGTGACCAAATCTGTCAATGGTCACAATTAATTGGCTAGGGCGCCAGGCTGCGCAGTATCAGTGCTGGCAGAAGCACTGCGGCCTCAGGCGCTGTATCGAGGTTGTACTGCAACTGAGCCGCGTTGACGTAAGGGCGCAGGACTAGAAAAATCGCATTGACGGCTTCATCCAGGGGCGTCTTGCGCTCGAATTCCCCAGACTGCCGGCCTTCGAGGAGAATCCGCTGGATGAGCTGGCGGATAAGCAGTTCATGATTCTTGACCGATGGCCACTCGTCACGCGAAGCGACGGCAGCGATGTCGTAAAGCTTGCGATCGTGAAAAAACAGATCGCTGCCGGCCTTTGAAATGGAGCGGAAAAGCCGCCTTAGCTTCTCGGATGAGGTCTGCGCCTCGGCAATGGCGGCTTCGACGATCTGCATGATCATGGCCAGGCGATTGCTGCATATCACCCCGCCGATGGCTTGCTTGGAATCGAAGAATTTATAGATATAGGCCTTGGAAAAACCAATCGCCTTGGCGAGATCCGAGACAGTGGTCTTTTCGTAACCGTAATGGCCGAAATGCTGCGTCGCCGCGTTGATGATCTGGTCGCGGATCTCATGATCCAGCGGGCCGCGTTGGGTCGAGGTGTTCATATCTTCATTCATGTCCAAAGCTTAACTCTGTGGCGAGCTGATTGACAGATAGTGACCAATCTATAATATGGTCACCACCTATCAATCAGCTCTATGTTGCGAGCCTTTGTCCACGGCCTAGACCCGTATCGGTGCTGGACCCTAGCTTCCCTCCATAGATCTGTTGAAATGACATTTGGCATGGCGACGTTCGTGCAGCCCTCAGCGCAAAGTAACAGTGATGGCTCGGAGTGACTTACCACCCCGCCGTGAGGGCTAGAAAGCGTCGTAAGCGGTGAGTCGCGCTCTGCCGCTTTCAGCCCATCGCTGCCATCTGCGGACAGAAATGTAAAACATTCTTAATAGTTGATTAACCATTAGCTTGCTCCACGCCCCGGTAAAATTTCGCGCTTTTACAGGTGGAGAACGCTCCGATGCTTCGAATGCTGTCCTGTGCTGCCCTCTTGACCATTTCATTCGCCTGCTCGGCTACTGACGTTGTACAAGGGGGCGAGCAAACGCTGACCGTGCTGAGTTCCGGCGGAATCATGGGCGCTATCCGGGAAGTAGCGCCAGCTTATGAGAAGAAATATGGCGTGAAGCTGGAAGTACTCGCAGCACCTTCGATGGGCGAGACCCCGCAGGCCGTACCAAACAGGCTCGCTCGCGGTGAGCAGGCGGATGTGGTTCTGATGGTAGGTTCGGCGCTCGACAACCTGGTCGCCAGCGGTCTAGCCGACAAAACCAGCCGAATAGATCTCGGCAAGTCTTTCATTGCCATGGCCGTTCGCAAAGGCGAACCGAAGCCGGACATAGGCACTATGCAGTCCTTGCGCACAGTGCTGCAAAACAGCAGGTCTGTCGCCTACTCCGACAGCGCAAGCGGCGTCTATCTCTCCAAGACCCTGTTCCCTCGCATGCAACTCGGCGACCAGTTCGTGGCCAAGGCTCACATGATCCCTGCCGAGCCCGTAGGCGCAGTGATCGCTCGCGGCCAAGCACAGATCGGCTTCCAACAGCTAAGTGAGCTTAAGCCAGTAAAGGGTATCGACATCGTCGGCCTGATCCCGGCTCAAGCGCAGAAAATGACCATGTATTCGGGCGCTGTCGTCAGCAAGAGCCAGCATCATGCCGCAGCCCAGGCGCTCCTTGACTATCTGGCATCGCCAGAAGCCGACGCAGCGATCAAAGATAGCGGCTTGACGCCACTACCTCATACAGCAAGCTGACTGCGAGCGCCGGCAGCGATAATGGGGATGCGGCAAGTGGACATCTGCCCGTTGGGGAACCGCGGGCGGTTCAACTGCTGCACGGCCATACGAAGCTTGAAAGATGCCGGGGCCGCCTTGCGGTCTATCCCCGCTCATTGAATTTCAGCGCACTATGATTTCATCAGGAAAATAAACCCCCATTGAACGGTTGCTGTGTATCCCCAGCACCTCCCCTTGCATGCTCTGCACCACCGTCTGCCCGCCCTCGATGGGGGTTCCAGTACGACGATCCTGGGCGTGTGCGTCCGGTGGCAGGCTGAACAGCATCTGGCCTTGATAATGGCTGACCTGGATGTCGGCAGGATAGTGAACAGGACCGAACGCGAAGGGTTGGTTCGAGTAGCCTCCCCACGAGCGACCTTTCATGATCAGTGAACGCAGTTCTATCCCCAGTACCCTGACCGGGCTTTCCTCGGACCTGGCCTGCCAGCTAGTGGTGTTGGCGAACACCCTTACCGGGCCAGGCCAGACAATGCCGCCCAGCTGGGTACCTGGCGCCAGCGTGCATCGGCGCATTTTCCATTCGGAAAAGGTGAAGTGAGCACCGAACGGAAAGCCGAACTCGACCTCCCCAGGCTCACATTTCCATCCTGCCAGGGCATGGACCGACAGGGTCTCGACCGTCGCGAAGCCGTGCCCCTGCGCCAGTTCCAGACGACGCACGGGCATACCTAAGATGTGACCTGGCGTGCGCTCGAAATCAGCCTGCTCCAGACTCTGCATGCCATAGGGCACGGGATCGCCGGACAGGTCGTTGAAAGGCTCCAGGTTTCGCAAATGGACCTGCGTACCGGCCGGAAGCACCAGGTCACCAAGCACTTCCTCGTGCTCGAGGCGGGGATTGTGCGCACGCCAGTCCTGCCATTGCTCGTAGGTGAACTGGACATACAGTCCGCTGCCTGCAGCCAGCAGCACCACGAGCACGCCGAAGCGCCAACGCCTGGCCAGCATATAGCGCCGGCAACGGGGGACCAGCAGTGCCAGCAGGCAGGCGATGAGCAACCAGAGAAAGACTTCGGAAAAGAGGTAGATCATGTAGCCGAGCAGCATGGCCGGCATGGAGACAGGAATCATGGGACCGTCCTTGTGCACCCTGATGGAGACGGCGCAGGATAAATCAAGCTCGGCGCTGTCCCAAGCCCTGAGCTTTCAAGGAAACCACTCGGCATGATGCCCTAAGACATGCTCACAAGAATTCTGCTGATCGCAACATCGTTTTCGCTCGGTCAAAAGCTCCCGCTGCAAATGATTGCTACCGATAGGTTTGGACCTCAGCGAACATAAGACCCTGCTACCTCATCGAAGATTGCAAGATTGATTGGTTTCAGTTGATGAAGTAACCCTTGACGTATCGCACTGTGTTTTCCAAGGTTCGCGCCATGTCGGGATGCGTTAGCTGATACCTCTGCTCCAGTTGCTTGCTATGGCGCATATCGAAGCGCTGCGTCTGAATGAAATTCAATGACTCGGCGCTGATCGCGAATCGGGCCGCCAGTCCTGGAATCGACAAAAGCCACCTAAGCAGACCTATCGCTACATGGCGTCGGGGGGCCTTGACCCCCAGCATGTTTGCCAGCTGGCCAAGCATTTCCTGCAGATTTGGTGTGCGCTCATAGAGTGCCAGCACCTGCTGGTTGGCCATCAAGGGGTCGAACGCCACGCAGGTTATCATCGCCACCAGATAGTCGACACTGACCACTGGCAACCAGTGCTCGGGGGAACCGGGGACAGCTTTGAACCTGCCTTGTGCCAGATTTCGAATGAGTTCGGCCAGGGGTTGTCCTTCCAGGATGTGCCCACTCTCACTGTGGCCACACACCGTAGCAGGATGAACGATGGTGTAATCGGCGCCCGCTTCCTGCATGTAGCGCATAACTGAGAAATGGGACTCAAGCTTGCTGCCTTCGTAGCCACCCACACGGTCGTAGACTGCGGGCCAGTTTGTGTTTTCAGGGCGCTCATGATCAACCCCGATACTGGCAAGGTGGGTAAGGTTTTGCAGCATGTAGCCGCCCACCATCAGTAATCGGATGCGCTGGTTTGCCGCAAGCCTGGCGACCCTCAGCGCCCCCTGCACATTGACTGCGCGGGCGTGCTCCATGCTTAGCCCCCAGGTAAATTGCGCCGCGAGGTGGAAGGCAACTGCGGCCGAAGACACGCGCTGCTTGTCTGCCTCGCTGAGCCCAAGCTCCTCCCTGCTAATGTCGCCTTCAACGGGATGAACATAAGTAGGGTTACCGCCCAGTCGCTCCACTTGTTGTCTAAGCCGCCCAATGTTTTCAGGGCTGCGCATAAGTACCCAGGTCTTGTGCCCTGTCGCAGTGAGACGGGCCAGCAGATGTTGACCCACAAACCCAGTGCCGCCGGTTACGAAGCATTCCACACTCATGCCTGACTCCTTGTTTGGATGATGGGTGCAGGCTAAGGTGTAGAGTCTGCTCTACAGTCAAGGAAATTTACTGTGAACATTGGAGAGTTGGAGCGCCGAAGTGGGATTGGCCGCCATGCATTGCGCTATTACGAGAAACTCGGGCTTATCGTGGCCCAGCGGCAGGCGAACAACTACCGCAGCTACAGCGATCAGACCGTTGTCGACCTGGGGTTTATTCAAAATGCCCAAAGCATGGGTTTTTCCCTTTCGGCAATCGGGGAAATCCTCGCGGCCAAACGGGGTAATACCATCGATTGCGCACAAGGCGCTGCCTTGGTCGCTAGCAAGATGGCTGAAATTCAAGTGAAGATCAGCAATCTGCAAGCCACGTATGGTTTTCTCGATGCAGAGCGTGTGAAGCTTGAAGCCAGTGCCATTGCCCAGGGACTGACTATTTCTTACCCTCCCCTCACTGGGCATGCATCGAAGCCGTAGCACTGTCCATCCTTTGCTCTCGACGCGTTTTACTCCCTCTTTTGGGAGGTAAGCACTGAGGGTCGTTACTCGGCACGGCCAAGCCAATCAGCCGCGGACTCAGGTGCAAGTGCATTTGCTAGAGGTGAACGAGCTACGGCCAAGGTATGCGGGCGGGGTGAGATGGCGGGCAAAAGAAAGCCCGCTGCTAGGCGGGCAAGGTCTATCACACGTAGGGATGGTGATAATGTCTCCCAAGCGATGTGAAAAATTAGTCAAGGAAACGTCCAAGCAATCTCATCGCCGCAACATTGAGCTAAGGCCAGCTGTGCAGCGGCTGTTCTGAGTCGCGCTATGACGGTGTAAACGATAAGACGGGCTGCTACCGCGTCAGTGACTATTCACCCAGTACAGATCGCACACCGCGTGAGCTACAGAATCCTGAGGCCATGCGGTGTAGCGATGTAGGCCTTCAATGCGTATCGCTCACTGCGTAATACACTGACCGGCCCGGTAAAGCCGATAGATTGCAGTTCGCGTTCCACTACGCAGGGCTCGGGATGAGCAATTTCCAGACGTTGCAGTTGACAGCCTTTGTCATCGAGTCTCTTGGCGGGATGCTCCGACTCGCCCCAATCGATCAGGCTAGGGACAGCCCCTTGCAGAGGCAGATGCCCGTCAGGCTGAATCGAAATTTTCCACGACAGACCTCCCCTGCTCATCGGTTCGATCTCTCCAAAAACCTGCCTGAGGCTCTCGTCTGCGCTATCCAGACGCTCCGTACGCGCCACCCAGTGGGCTAAATAGGGCGAAGATTGCGCACTTAGCTCATCCAGACCGAACCACCTAGGTCGCGTAGGCAAAGGAGCCTCACTGTCAGGAGCAATGACTTCAAGATAAAACGACTCTCCTAATCGTAGGAGCAGATTGTGAGTGCTCATGCGCATGTGCTTACCACCTGGCTGCAACTGCACTGCGAGTTGACGCTCGACGAATTGGGCCCCCAACGGCAGGGTCGGTGACACAATGACCAGATGATCCAAGGTGGAATGCATCATAGCCTGCTATCTCCCTAATCAAAGAACTCCAAGCGTTGCCGCCTTTTCACCCGACATGCTCGATTGCAGTACAGCTCACATGGACTGGGTAAGCTCACACGGTGACGACGTGAAGCCCGCCACCGACCCAGATAGTTGAAACTTTCCCAAACCGCGTCAAGTCCAGACCCCTATCGACCAATCAACGGGAGAAGGCAATGACGGGCACGGTAGGCGATTTTCTGGTAGAGCGCTTGTATCAATGGGGGGTACGGCGCATCTTTGGCTACCCCGGCGATGGTATCAACGGTGTATTCGGTGCGCTCAGCCGGGCCAAGGGCAAGATTGAATTCATCCAGGCCCGCCACGAAGAAATGGCTGCATTCATGGCCTGTGCCCATGCCAAATTCACCGGTGAGCTGGGCGTCTGTATCGCGACCTCCGGCCCTGGCGCTTCGCACTTGCTCACCGGTCTCTACGATGCCCGTATGGACCATATGCCAGTGCTGGCCATCGTCGGCCAGCAAGCCAGGGCCGCACTGGGCGGGCACTACCAGCAGGAGCTAGACCTGCTGTCGATGTTCAAGGATGTCTCCGGGGCATTTGTCCAGCAGGCATCCACGCCCTCGCAGGTGCGCCACCTGCTTGACCGCGCGGTGCGCACCGCCATCGGCGAGCGACGGGTAACCACAGTGATTCTGCCCAACGACCTGCAGGACTTGCCCTACCAGCAACCGGCGCATGCCCACGGCACGGTGCATTCGGGCATTGGCTACAGCAAGCCCAAGGTGGTGCCCTATGACAGCGATCTGCGCCGCGCCGCCGAAGTCCTCAATGCCGGGCGCAAAGTCGCCATACTGGTAGGCGCCGGCGCCCTGCAGGCCACCGATGAAGTCATCGCCATCGCTGACACATTAGGCGCAGGCGTGGCCAAGGCTCTACTGGGCAAGGCCGCCATGCCCGATGACCTGCCGTGGGTCACCGGCGCCATAGGCTTGCTCGGCACCGAACCGAGCTATCAGCTGATGAGCGAATGCGACACCCTGCTGATGATCGGCTCGGGCTTTCCCTACTCCGAGTTCCTGCCCAAGGAAGGCCAGGCCCGCGCTGTGCAGATCGATCTGCAAGCAGACATGCTCAGCCTACGTTACCCGATGGAGGTAAACCTGGTCGGTGACGCCGCAGAGACCTTGCGCGCGCTGTTGCCTCTACTCGAGTCCAAGACCGACCGCCGTTGGCGGAAAAAGGTCGAAGGCTGGCGCGCACGTTGGGATAAAACCCTGGCAAAACGTGCGCAGGTCAAGGCCGACCCCATCAACCCACAGCGTGTGGTGTACGAGCTCTCCCCTCGCCTGCCCGACAACAGTATCGTGACCAGCGACTCCGGCTCCTGCGCCAACTGGTTTGCCCGCGACCTGCAGATTCGCCGGGGCATGCACTGCTCATTGTCCGGGGGCCTGGCCTGCATGGGGGCTGCCGTGCCCTACGCCATCGCCGCCAAGTTTGCCCATCCGCAGCGCGCAGTGATCGCGTTGGTGGGTGATGGCGCGATGCAGATGAACAACCTGGCCGAGCTGATCACCGTGGCCAAGTACTGGCAGCAATGGGAAAACCCGCAATGGATCTGTGCGGTGTTCAATAACGAGGACCTCAACCAGGTCACCTGGGAGCAGCGCGTGATGGAAGGCGATCCCAAGTTCGAGGCGTCGCAGACGATTCCTGACGTGCCTTACCACTTGTTCGCCATTTCCATCGGCCTGCAGGGCATTTTCGTCGACCGCGAAGACGACGTCGCCGCGGCCTGGGAACGCGCCTTGAGCGCCGATAGGCCGGTCTTGATCGAGTTCAAGACCGACCCCAACGTGCCACCGCTGCCACCCCACATCAAGCTGGAGCAGGCGAAGAAATTTGCCGGCACTTTGCTCAAGGGCGACCCGGACCAGGCCGGGGTCATCGTGCAGACGGCCAAGCAAGTCCTCAGTTCGGTGTTACCCGGCAAGAAGTGATGCACGCCTCGGCGCACAGGCTGAACGTTTGCACAGTCGGGTCGGTCGCACCACAGAGACGCAGCCGACTGTGCCAACCCTGACCGTGAGAACCTACCATGAGCGAGATCTTTCCCGAAGGCGGCCAACAGCACCCCATCGACCTGACCATAAACGCTCAAGCCCGATCGCTGCAGGTCCATCCCTGGACCACCCTGCTCGACCTGCTGCGTGAACAGCTGGACCTGATAGGCACCAAGAAAGGTTGCGACCATGGCCAGTGCGGGGCCTGCACGGTGTTGCGCGATGGCAAGCGCATCAATGCCTGCCTGACCTTGGCCATCATGTGCGATGGGGCCGACCTGGTGACCATCGAGGGCCTGGCCAGCGGCGACCAACTGCATCCCATGCAGCGCGCCTTCATCACGCATGATGCCTTTCAATGCGGGTACTGCACGCCAGGCCAGATTTGCTCCGCGGTGGGTCTGGCCCGTGAAGGCCATGCCGCTACGCCAGATGTCATCCGCGAGCAAATGAGCGGCAATCTCTGCCGTTGTGGCGCCTACAGCAATATCGTCGCCGCCGTGCAAGAAGCGCTGCCGCTGATGCGCGCTGCGCCACAAGCGCAAGGAGACCAGCAGCCATGACGCCTTTCAGCTATCACAAGCCTGCATCGGTCAGCGAAGCCGTCAACCTGGCAGATCCTTCTTCGCGATTCATTGCAGGGGGTACCAACCTCGTCGATTTGATGAAGGAGAACGTGGTACGCCCCGAGCACCTGATTGATATCACCCATCTGGGACTGAACCGCATTGAGAGAACCTCGAGCGGCGGTGTGCTGATAGGCGCGCTGGTCAGCAATGCCGAGCTGGCCGCCGATTCGACAATCGAACAGCATTACCCGTTGTTGTCCGAAGCCATCCTGGCGGGGGCATCGCCGCAGCTGCGCAATATGGCCAGTACCGGTGGCAACCTGTTGCAACTCACCCGCTGTTACTACTTCTATGACACTGGCACCCCTTGCAACAAGCGCGACCCCGGCAGCGGATGCCCGGCGCGAACAGGGCTGAACCGTATCCACGCCATCCTCGGTGCTAGCGATGCCTGCGTCGCCACCCATCCATCGGACATGTGTGTGGCGCTGGCAGCGCTGGAGGCTGTGGTCCATGTCGAGGGGCGGTCCGGTAAACGCCAGATAGCCTTTGCCGAGTTTCACCGCCTGCCCCAGGACGCACCGCAGCGCGACAATCAGTTGGCAGTCGATGAACTGGTGGTCGCCATTGAGTTACCGCCCCCGGCCTTCGCCGACCATTACCGTTATTTGAAAATTCGCGACCGCGCGTCCTATGCCTTCGCGCTGGTTTCGGTGGCGGCTGCCGTACGCCTGGACAACAACGTAATCCAGCTCGCCCGCCTGGCGCTGGGCGGCGTGGCGCACAAGCCGTGGCGAGACCTGGCTGTGGAACGGATGCTGATCGGCCAACCCCCGTCACAAGCGCTGTTCACCCGCGCGGCTCAAACCATGCTGCAAGGTGCAACGCCGTTGAGCCACAACGGTTTCAAGGTGACGCTGGCGCAGCGGGCCATTGTGCGGGCACTGGGCGATGCTGTGCTCGATGCCGCGGCGCGGGGGGCACGCCCATGAACACCAAAGTGCTAGTCGGAACACCTCTGGACCGCGTGGATGGCGTAGCCAAGGTAACCGGGCAGGCGCGCTATGCGGGCGAGTATCCCGAGGCCGACCTGCTTCATGGCAGCGTGGTATCCAGTACCATCGCCCGGGGCCGGGTACTGCGGATCGACAGTTCCCGGGCCCTGCGCGTGCCTGGGGTGATCGCAGTGCTCGACCATAGTCATCGTCCGCACATTTCCAGTTACGACGACGATTACAGTGACGCCGACTCGGCCGAAGGTTCGCCATTTCGGCCCTTGTTCAACGATCAGGTGCTGTACAGCGGGCACCCCTTGGCACTGGTGGTCGCGCAAAGCCTCGAGCTGGCAAGGTACGCGGGGTCGTTGATCGACATCCACTACGTCGAACAGGCCCACGAGACGGATTTGCTCAATGTACGCAACCAAGCCCATCAGGCACCCGCCGAAACACCTGAACCGCGTGGCGACTTTGCCGGGCAGTTCGCCAGCGCGCCAGTGCAGATCGATGCCACCTACCTGACGGCCAACGAGCATCACAACCCGATGGAGCCGCATGCATCGACGGTGTTCTACAACCCCGACGGCACCTTGCACATTCACGACAAGACCCAAGGTACGCAGAATTGCCAGGACTACCTGCACAAGGTCTTCGGTCTGCCCAAGGAGCACATCAGGGTTCTGGCAGCCTTCGTCGGCGGCGCGTTCGGCTCAGGCTTGCGCCCGCAGTACCAGCTGCCATTGGCAGTAATGGCGGCGTTGCACTTGCAGCGTTCGGTGCGCGTCACCCTGACCCGCCAGCAGATGTTCAGCTTCGGCTACCGGCCCCGCACCGAGCAGCGTTTGCGCCTAGGTGCAGACGCGGACGGCCGGCTGTTGGCAATCGCCCACGATGCACTTGGCCAAACATCACGCTTCGAGGACTTTACCGAGCATCTGGTCGAGTGGAGCGGCATGCTCTATCAGTGTGACAACGTTGCCCTGAGCTATCGCCTGGCTCCGCTCGATGTGTACACCCCGCTGGACATGCGCGCACCCGGCGCCGCTTCCGGGATGATCGCCCTGGAGTGCGCCCTGGATGAACTCGCCTGGGCCGCCCGGATCGACCCGGTCGAGCTACGCCGACGCAATTTTGCCGCCAGCAATGGCAACGAAGGCAAACCCTACTCCAGCAAGCAACTGCTGGCGTGCTATACCCAAGGCGCCGAGCGTTTCGGCTGGGACCGACGCAGCGCCGCACCGAGGAGCATGCGCAAAGGCACGCAGTTGGTCGGCTGGGGCATGGCCGGCGGCGTCTGGGAAGCGATGCAGATGAAAGCCAGCGCCAAGGCGCGCATCGATGCCCAGGGGCACCTGACCGTCAGTAGCGCCACCACCGACATCGGTACTGGCACCTACACCGTCATGACCCAGATCGCAGCCGACGCAGCCGGCGCCCGACTACAGGACGTCACGTTCGTACTAGGTGACTCTTCGCTGCCTCCAGCGCCGCTTCAGGGTGGTTCTTTCACCGTGTCGTCGGTCGGTTCGGCAGTGCGCCAAGCTTGCCTTGAGCTACGGAGCAAAGTGCTGGAACACGCGCGCAGGACCTATCCCGCAGTTGCCAGCACAGCCCTGGAACAGGTCGTGTTCGCAGACGGCTACCTACACGCAGGCAATCATCGCTTTGCCCTGGCGGACATCGTCGCCAGCGCCCCCAATGGTGTTTTCGAAGTACAGGTCGATGCCGAGCCGGGCGCCAAGCGCAAGCCGTTCGCCACTGCCACACATTCAGCGGTATTCGTCGAAGTTCAGGTTGATGAAGAGCTTGGTTCGATCAAAGTCACCCGGGTGGTCAGCGCTATCGCGGCAGGACGTGTAGTCAATCCAAAGACCGCACGTAGCCAGATCCTTGGCGGCGTGGTGTGGGGGCTGGGCATGGCCTTGCACGAAGAAACCTTAACCGATCATCGGCTGGGCCGCATTCTCAATCACAACCTGGCGGAGTACCACATTCCGGTGAATGCCGACAGCGGTGAGATCGAGGTGATATTCGTTGAAGAGCAGGACGACATCGTCAATGAACTGGGCTCCAAAGGGGTGGGCGAAATTGGCATCGTGGGCGTGGCGGCGGCGATAGCCAATGCTGTCTTCCATGCCACCGGCATACGGGTAAGAGCGTTTCCGATCACCCTCGACAAGGTGCTCTAGGCGCTAAGCCCAGATTGACTCGCCCCCTGTGCGACTGAGACGGGCGTTTGGAACCTCGTGTGAACTTTCGCCGGTTTGCACTGGCCTTCCGTTCAGGGGGCGCGAGTTACCAGGCGTCTGGCGAAGGCACAGGTTCCGCGCTCAGCCCGCTGCACGCAGCTTCAGGCCGCAAGCAGTCCCAGTAACGCCAAGCTCATAGGAGATCAGCTGATGAAAGATCTTGCCATGTACTACTGGATTGCCGTCGCGGCAATTGTCTTGCTCGTTGACCTGTGGGCCATCGTCAGTGTGTTCAGAAGCGACAAATCCGATGCGACCAAAGCGCTCTGGGCCTTGGTGATTCTCGCGCTGCCCCTGGTTGGCCTGGGTATCTGGGGTGTCGCCGGTCCACGCGGGATCAAACGCGGCACCGGACCGACTTCGGATGAACACAGCAAGGGCTGAACAATGTCTGCCGCCTACTGAAGAGGGGTGCACCATGCTCGATAAAGCGACCGGTATGAAACCAGGGGAGCGCTACTGCGTCGATAACATCGAGCGCACCCATCAGTTTCCGGGGTTCTTCCTAGACGGCAAGTACTACCTAGGGCCCGAGCTGCTGACCGCTGTGGGCTGGCTCGAAGGTAGGCAGTTCATCTACGACAGCCTGGATGCCCAGGGAGACCCGGTTTTTCCTGATCGGATAGCCGGGACCCTCGACGACCTGAAGCTGACCCTGATAGATGGAACGCGCCTTGATCTTTCAAGGATCGAGGCCCGTGCCACGCTGGCGAGTCAGACTACGCACGGCCAGCCGCAGCGTGAGCCGGAAACCGCGCTGACGCACCGCGAAGAGCAAGATCCAAGTGTCATGGGCGGTTGGCCAAACCATAAAAGCAAGGCACCACTCATCATCGGCGCGGCACTGCTGGGGCTCGTCGCTGGGCTGTTCATCAGACGCGTGCAACGCAAACAGCGGTAGCGCGCTGACCGCTCGGGCGTTGCGCAGGCACTTTGCCGGCTACCGTTGCAAGCGCTGGGGCAGATACTGACAGCGCTAGTAAATCCGACGTGGACCAGTAGAGCGCCCTGACGGCTTATCGATTCTGGGTGTTTGAGTGCCGCGGCTTACCTCGATTCGAGGCGGTGCCAGTCTTGACCAGCTCATCGATATGGGCATGACACGGCCCGTCTCGAATAGGTGTCCGCCTCACGCCCTGATGAGGCTAGCCACTGCTGTCGATGTCGACTCAGATCCAGACGTCATTCAGCGCTGTTCGCTTCCCGCCTTCGTGACCGGTATTCAACACGCCTCGCGGCTCGATCATCATCAGTTTTGTTTCCGTCTGTGCCGCCGTTCTGTGCTCAACACCACGTGGTACGACATACAATTCGCCTGGTTTCACATGAACGCAGCCCTCGGGGAGATCGATGCGCAAGAGGCCTTCGAGCACAAGAAAAGCTTCATCGGTTTCCGGGTGTGAATGCCAGATAAATTCACCTTCGATGCGTACCACCTTGAATTGGTAGTCGTTCATTTCCGCGACGACCCTTGGACTCCATTGCTGCTCGATCAAAGACGCTTTTTGAGTCAGGTTCACAGGCTGTGCTGTCAATTGCTGATGCATGCTGGACATAGCTGATCCTCTCTAAATTGGAGTGACCAGCGTATCGAACGGGAAGCGCGCTGTTCTTGTACGATCCTGCAACTTAGCGAACAGTGCGTAAGCGTTCCAGCCAACGCAGAGGCGGCACGCCGTAGGTGCGCGTGAAGTGCCGGGTCATGTGGCTCTGATCGTGAAAGCCCGCGGCGAGGGCGGCATCGACCAGTGTGAAGCCATCCAGAATCAGTCTGCGGAAACAGTCCAAGCGCCTTAGCGTGACAAAACGGTATGGGCTGGTGCCATAGAGGGCCCGAAAGTCTCGCGACAAGCTCCATTGCTCACGCCCACTCGCCTGTTCGAGCATCTCCAGCGTGATGCCCACGTGAAGATGCTCCATGATGAACGCCCTGGCGCGCTCGGCAGAGCGGTAATCCAGACGTTTGCGGCCACGCGGCTTGCCGCCGACTGCACGAAGCGCCATTGCCAAGTCATAAACGGCGTCCTGTTCCTCTAGTGTTTCCAGAGGATGATCCAGTGCCTGCACGAAAGCCTCGCTGGCGTGGTACAGGCGCGGGTCGCAGGATACTCCGCCAGCAATGAAAGGCAGCGCTTCTCCCCCGAGAACGTTCTGTATCAGCGACGGGTCGATGTAGGCCATCCGGTAGCGAAAACCCACATCCGTGCCAGCCATGCCGTCATGCACTTCGTCGGGATGCAGCACAAGCGTGTTGCCTGGCATGCCGTGGCACAGCGCGCCCTTGTAATGAAAGCTCTGAACGCCGGCAAGGGTACGGCCTATCGAATAGGTATCGTGCCGATGCGGGTCGTAGCCATGGCCGCCAAACCATGCTTCGATGCGCTCTACACTGCCAGGTGTTGTGCTTCGTATGACCCAATCAGTGGTGGCTGACGAGATTGCTTTGCGCTCCATGAATTGCTCACTGCTCGTGCGCCATTTTGAGTGTGAATAGTCCACCCTATTTCAGGATTACGCGAGCACCCAATCCATTTCCGCTTCCCTTTGGATCGATAGCTGCCGTTCGCGACAGACCGCTATCGACCCATTGCGGCCATTCGCGGAGGGCAATGAACGGCCTATAGCGCCCCTTCGACCATACCGCTCGATGGGTGTTCATGGCGTACTTCGATACAGACATGGCCTAGTTCGAAGCTACCATCTTGGCCCTGTGGGGCTATTCCAAGCGTTGCTACAGTGGGCTCCAACAAACTCCACCCACTGCGAGCAACTACCCATGAACAACCGCCTTGATTACTTCAAGCTGTCTCCCCAAGCGTCCAACAAACTGGTGGAACTCACCCTACAACTGAGCAAGAAACCGCCACTGGCCGATCTTGCCCACCTGATCATGTTGCGCGCTTCGCAGCTCAACGGCTGTGCGTTCTGCGTGGATATGCATGTGAAAGAGGCCAAGATCCATGGCGAGCGCGAGCTGCGTCTTCACCACGTGGCCGTATGGCGTGAGTCAGGGCTGTTTTCGCCAGTAGAGCGGGCGGCGCTGGAGTGGACTGAAGCCCTAACCCAACTGCCGCCTCATGGTATCTCCAACAGCCTGTATGCGAGTGCGCTTGAGCAGTTTTCCGAGCAGGAGCTGTCGGATTTGTCGTTCCTAATCGTCGCCATCAATGGCTGGAATCGCCTCAATGTGGCCTTCCAGGCGATCCCCGGCTCGTCCGATGAGCTGTTCGGCCTGAACAAGGCCAACCTCAACTGAGTAACTTGCTGATCAACGCGCCAAGCTGCTCGCCTGGAGCCGTCGTGGCGCAGTTGGTAAAACTCAGAAGCAGACCTGACTGACGCTGCGATGACGCAGCCCAGCGCGACAACGCTTGTACCGACATACCCCTGGCCAGCACCTGCTCGGCCAGGGCGGTGTCGCTTACGTCCTCCGGCAAACGCAGTACTAAGTGCATGCCGCCTGGCGAGCGTTCCACCTGCAGACCCTTCGGCAAACTCCGGTCCAGTGCTTCGATGGTCAATGCCCGTCGCTCGTTGTAGAGGCGGCGCATGCGTTGGATATGCCGAGCGAAGTGTCCCTCGGCAACGAACTCCGCCACCAAAGCCTGGGTAATTGACGGTGACCCGGCAGCAAACAAGGCCCGGCCGACGCGCTCGAACGCTGCCACCTGCGCCTGCGGCACCACCAGATAAGCCAGGCGAATACCGGGAAACAGCACCTTGCTGAAGGTGCCGGCATACAGCACGCGCCCATGGCGATCCAAGCTGGCCAGCGCTGGAAGTGGACGGCTGACGTAGCGGTACTCGCCGTCGTAATCGTCCTCGACAATCCAGCCACCGGTGCGGGCAGCCCAATCGAGTAGCAGTTGCCGGCGTGGCAGCGACAGTGCCATCGACAGCGGGCTCTGATGCCCTGGTGTCACCATGACGACCTGAGCAGTCCGAGAACCCGCGATGGCGTGTTCTACGTTCATGCCTTCGGCATCAACCGGCACCGCTTCCAGGTCCAGGCCGAACTGGCGAAGCACCTGGCGCGTAGTGGGATAGCCCGGGTCTTCCACCCAGGCGCACTCGCCTGGCTGCAACAGGGTATGTGCGACTAAGGACAGGCTATTGCGCCAACCGCTGGTGATAAACACCTGATGGGCACCGCAATCGATACCTCGGGACACCTGCAGATACGAAGCAATGGCGCTGCGCAACGCTGCCAGGCCGTGGGGTGCCGGATAGTCCAGATCTCCAAGACGCATCCCACGGAGATACCGAGCACCGAGACGCGCCCATATCTTGCGCGGAAATGCATCCAGCGCCGGTACCCCCATCTGGAACGGCAACAGCTGCGGTGGACGCCAGAGCGAATCAGGTGCGTCTTCGATCACTTGGCTGCTGACTGGTAATGCGGTGGCCTCCGACACGGGCTTCTGCAGTTCAGGATTGATTACGGTGCCTTTCTGCCCGAGCGCCAGGAGGTAACCCTCGCTGGCCAGCAGCGAATAGGCCAATTCGACGGTGCCACGGGCCACCCCCAGCTCCTTGGCCATGGCGCGCGCCGACGGCAAGCGGTCACCGGGGGACAACGTGCCTGCGGCAACGGCGGCCAGTACGCGGTCGTACAGTTGACGATACAGAGGCAAGGCAGACTGCTCTTCCAAGGGAGCAAAAGGCGGCTTAGGGGAGGTCATCATGGCCTAGTTCATATCCCATTTCTTGGCTCAATCAAGTGGGTCAATGGTAGTCCAATATAGCGCCATCACCTACTCATGAGGGCAACTCCCATGACATCCCCTTTGCACAACTTCATACCCAGCGTGCTCGACCTGGCCGACACGTCCCTGCGCCCCCTGGACAGCACCCATGACCTCTGCAGCGCATTCCCGGTAATGCAGCAATTGCGCCCTCATCTGACGAGCGAAGCTGACTTCGTCAGCCGCATCGAGCGTATGCGCGTTGAAGGCTATCGCCTGATTGGTGCTTATGACTTAGGCGTTCTTGTGGCACTGGCTGGTTACCGCTTACAGGAAAACCTGGTCTACGGCGCATTCCTGTATGTCGATGACCTTGTAACCGCCGAGGCTCAGCGGGGAGGTCAGTGGGGCTCGCGCTTATTGCAAGCCTTGGAGCGACTGGCCCGCGCCAGCGGTTGTGCACGCCTGGTGCTCGACACGGGTTTGGCCAACGCCCGCGCGCAACGCTTCTACTTCCGTGAAGGCCTGTTGACGGGTGCACTGCGCTTTCAGAAACAGTTCGATACGCCATAACCCGCACGCACATCCAAGGAGGCGAACCTCATGACATCGTCACAACAGCCACTTGCTCCTTTGCGCATTCTTCGCCTGGTCGCCAGCCCCAATGCAGAGGATTCGGAAAGTCTGAAACTGTCCCAGCAGATCCTGTTTGCCTTGGCCAGTCAGGCCGGCAGAAGGGGTATCCAGTTGACCGATTTAGACCTCAACTCCTTGGCCCCAGTCGATGCGCCTTACGCCCAGGCGTTAGCCAATCAGCGCGTAGTCATAGCAAGCGGTCAGGAGGGTACGTTGAGCCGTTCCGACGAGTTGATCGACCAACTGCAGGCATGCGACGTACTGCTGATTGCCACGCCGATGCACAACTACAGCGTGCCCGCCCCACTCAAGATGTGGATCGACCAGGTGGTACGCGTGGGCAAAACGTTTCTGGGCACCGCCAAAGGCAAAGTCGGATCGCTGACGGATCGTCCGGTTTACGTCGCAATAGCTTGCGGGGGCTACATCAGCGGCCAGCATGCCCGTCAACCCGACTTTCTGCGACCCTACCTGTCCGCCGTCCTCGCCACCATCGGTCTCAATCACGTGTACTACTTCACCGTTGAAGGTACCGCCAAGGGTGTGGAGTCACTGAATACTGGGAGGGAAACAGGGTACGGTGAGGTGCAGACGTTCTTTGGTAGGGATAGCCATGGTGTGGATCAAGTCTGCAGCCCGCTTTAAGAACATCATCGAATTCAAGCGTATAGGTTTGCACATTAGCTGGGCGGTGTGCCGTCAAGCGGCAATCCGCATGTCACCCTCTTCATTGCTCAAAGACAGGAAAAGAAATCATGAGTCGACTCAATTGGTTTGAAGCTTCGCCTGGTGCAGCCAAGGCCCTTGGCGGGCTGCATCATTTCGTGACCACCGCGACAAATTTGCCAGCCCCGTTGATTCACCTCGTGTTTCTCAGGGTGTCTCAAATCAACGGCTGCGCCCATTGCATCGATCTGCACTCACGCGATCTGATCAAAGCAGGTATTTCAGTGGACAAAGTGCTGTTAGTACCAGTATGGCATGAAGCGCACTATTTGTTCTCGGATCAGGAGCGCTCAGCATTGGCCTGGGCAGAAGAAGTGACGCGGGTAAGCGAGACACATGTATCCGACGAAGCTTACGCAGCAGCATCGGCAATGTTTGCCGAAAAGGACCTTGTCGACCTGACAGCGGCCATTGCCGCAATGAACGCTTTTAACCGTATGGGCGTCAGCTTCCGACTCAAACCTGCCGCTAAAACGTGATGACCTATGACTCAACATGCAAACGCAGTACTTCAGAGACCGCCCTAGTATTGCCTACAGTCTGTTTCAGGCCTTTGCGGCCCCTTCTGAACGACGGGTATGAGCCGAAAGCAGTCTCTGACGGACGTCCGCAATGGGTCGAAGGCGGACGCTCGCGATTGACTGCGTTCAAAATAAGCTGGCATATGTCTCGGATTGAATGAGTGTGACTTACTCCCAGAATGGTGGGCAGACTAATCCCCTTCTCGTATCATTGCTCCTCCTCATCTGGAATGATTTTCGTGAATCCTTCACCTGGAAGTGTCTCGCCGATCCAATCGAATTCTAATGGACCGAAATGGGATGCCGGAGAAGCTGTAAGCCAGCTTTCCTGGGACGACTTGCGTATCATCAAAACGCTGAGTGACTGTAGCAACCGCGCGGCCACGGCCAAGAAGCTCGGCATCAATGTGTCCACCGTCTCGCGCCGGGTCGCGCAGGTTGAGAAGACGCTTGGGGTCGCGCTGTTCGATCATCGTAAGGCGGGGTATCTTCTGACTGCCGAGGGTGCCGAACTGCGTGCACTGGCCGAGCGCGTTGAACTGGACATCGTCAGTGTCACCCGCAGGGTTTCTCGCGCCGGCCAAGGCCCGCTGGGGAAACTGCGAATCACCACCAGCGACTCGCTGCTGCTGTACTTTCTAACGCCTATCATCGCGGACTTCAAAGCCCTCAATGAGGGGATCACCGTTGAGGTATTAGTCGGCAACCAGACGTTGAGTTTGGCGAGGGACGAGTCGGACATTGCGATACGTGCGACCAAAAAACCGGCAGATACCCTAGTGGGTCGCAAGCTCGCCAACATCGCCTGGGCGCCGTATCGCAGCGTCAAGCAGGCAGCGATTGCCGACCCCTTCGCTGAGGGGCAGTCGTGGGTATCCTACTCGGGAGGCCTGTGCGGATTGAAGGCAACGAGCTACGTCGAATGTCGGGTGCCCTCTGAGTTCATCTCCTACCGCACCGATTCCGTGGCGGCTGCGAGCGCGGCTATTGCAGCAGGTCTCGGTTTTGGCTTCCTCCCCTGCATGCTGGGCGACATTACCCCAGGATTGGTTCGGGCAGGCCAAGTAGTTCAGGAGCTTCAGGATGAGCTATGGTTGCTTACCCACCAGGACATCAGGAAATCCTGGCGGGTGAAAGCATTCATGACGTTCTGCGCCGCTGCCGTGGCCGACCTCAAACCGCTGGTCGAAGGTCAGCAGGCCATCCCGGTTTCATAGCGGAAACCGGGAGCACCGTTCATTTGGCGTGGGCGCCGATGACAGCTCGACACACGATCTCAATCAGCTGGGGACGCTGGGCGAGCCGCGATACACCAATGATATTGCTGGCCGCCTGCGGGCGTTCTGTGCCGTAAGCTGCCTTACGCACCTTGCCGACGACCGCAAAAGCAGCGTCCATGTCCAGCACATACAGCGTTTCCTCAACGACATCCTGCATCGTGGCGCCATACAGGGCGAGCAACTTGGCAATGTTGTCGTAGGAAACCCGCATCTGTTCGCCCATTGACGAAAAATCGCTCGGACGACCGTCAGCATCCAGTGGCGCCGGCGCTACCAGGTTGCCTTCTTCGTCATGGTTGAACTGCCCCGAGATGAAAATCTCGTTCCCGACTCGCCGCGCCTGCGGATAGCCGTAGCCCTCTTCCCATGGAACGCCCCAGTAGGCGGTGTCGTCGTTGAAAGGTCGTGAAGCGGCCATTGGATTCTCCTTGGCGAAAAATGGATCGACGTGATCCGACTGGCCGAGATCCTAGCACCGGATTGGACGCTACCTGTGGTGCAGTTATGCTCCCTCAAGAGCGCAAAAATGCGCCACCGTTTCGCTGAGTGTTTCGCTATCTTGTGCTGGCACTCGGCGACAACCCGCCGGGGAAACTCTCGCCACCGTTCAACAAAAGGGAAGAACAATGAGCAATCCACACACTGAAGTCCTCACCCCGCTCAACAGCCAACTGATCTTCATCGATCAGCAACCGCAGATGGCTTTTGGCGTACAAAGCATTGACCGGCAGACGTTGAAGAACAATACCGTGGGCCTGGCCAAAGCAGCCAAGATCTTCAATGTCCCCACCATCTTCACCACGGTCGAAACCGAGAGTTTCTCCGGCCATACCTACCCCGAACTGCTCGCGGTATTCCCTGATGCGCCGTTGCTGGAGCGCACCTCCATGAACTCCTGGGACGACCAGAAGGTTCGCGACGCGCTGAAAAAGAACGGTCGGAACAAGATCATTGTTTCGGGCCTGTGGACTGAGGTCTGCAACACCACCTTCGCACTGTCCGCCATGCACGATGCGGGCTACGAGATCTACATGGTTGCCGACGCTTCCGGCGGCACGACCAAGGAAGCACACGACTACGCCATGCAGCGCATGATCCAGGCGGGCGTAGTGCCAGTAACCTGGCAACAGGTGCTGCTGGAGTGGCAGCGCGACTGGAAAAACCGCGACACCTACGATGCGGTCATGGAACTGGTCAAAGAGCATTCGGGTGCCTACGGCATGGGCGTCGACTACGCCTACACCATGGTGCACAAAGCGCCAGAGCGTGTTCAGCACGGCCCTACCTTGGCGCCCGAGGCCGCATCGATCTGAGACCTGATCAGCCCCAAAGTTGATTTTATGCTCAACAAGCGGGGCCGGAACGAACCGATCCGGGCGATCAGTCATGACGGAGTGCTTGAAGCTTCAGAAGATGCTTCACCGAATAGTGCCGCCCGGATCAATTCATCTTCAGATTTTTTCAGGACGAATTGATCTCCATGAACAGTGCTAAAGGCATCGTTATAGCCTACGTCGCGATTAAGTCGACGGGGCGGCTTAAACCATGGCAAGTCAAAACGGCCAAGCAGCTGATGTTGGATCATCTGGATATCGGCATTTCGGTCACCGCACTTGCGGAAGCATGCGGACTGTCGCGCAGCTATTTCTCGCGCAGGTTCAAGGAATCCACACAGGTCTCTCCTCAGCAGTGGTTGCGTGAGCAGCGGCTGAGGAAGAGTAAAGAACTGCTAGAGACATCGACGATGATGCTCGCCGAGATCGCCCTAGAGTGCGGCTTCTACGATCAGCCACATTTCTGCCGAGCGTTTATGAAATCCGAAGGCCTAACGCCTCAGGCATGGCAGCAACAGGTGGCTTAGCCGGAACTGTGTGCCGCTAAATTCGGCGTGTACTGCCTTCGTAGATTTCGCTCGCTAGCTCTCCTTTCCGGCATAGGTGGGGTACTAAGGTACTACGGCTCTCCAAGACAATTTCCTGAAGGACCGCTATGGGTCGATAGCGGTCATTCACGACCAGCCGCTTCTGACCCATAGCGGACACTTTATATCCGTCTACGAAAAATGAATGATCTGCGATACCGTAGGCTCTTACGACTCCCAACGAGCGACTTGGCATGAACGAAATGGTCGATGAGCGTACATCTCCCTCAGGTTCAAATGGTGACCCCATTAGCGGTGATCAGATGAGGCAGCTCGCTAAACAGGCCAAGGTTTTCGGTGACAGCGCTCAACTGAAGCAGCTCGCTGAACAGGCCAATGCTTTCGGTGACAGCGCTCAACTGAAGCAGTTCGCTGAACAGGCCAGGGCTTTCGATGGCAGCGCTCAATTGAAACAGATCGCTGAACAGGCCAAGGCTTTCGGCAGCAGCGCCCAACTGAAACAGATCGCTGAACAGGCCAGGGCTTTCGATGGCAGCGCTCAACTGAAACAGATCGCTGAACAGGCCAGGGCTTTCGTTGGCAGCGCTCAAATGAAACAGATCGCTGAACAGGCCAGGGCTTTCGTTGGCAGCGCTCAACTGAGGCAGATCGCCGAGCAGGCTAAGGCTTTCGGTGACAGTGCTCAACTGAGGAGATCGCTGAACAGGCCGGGGCTTTCGGTGGCAGCGCTCAACTGAAGCAGATCGCCGAACAGGCTAAGGCTTTCGGTGACAGTGCTCAACTGAAGCAGATCGCTGAACAGGCCAGGGCTTTCGGTGGCAGCGCTCAGCTGAAGCAGATCGCCGAACAGGCTAAGGCTTTCGGTGACAGTGCACAACTGAAGCAAATCGCTGAACAGGCCAAAGCTTGGAGTAACAACATTCATTTGAGCCGCTTCGCTCAACAGACGCTACCTGCAAGTCTGACTTTCGACGTTCTGGTAGGCGAGCTTGTCGCTCGCTCTAATAAGAACGAAGATGTACACGGATCAGCGGGCAGGCCGGGCACAGTTGTTGCTGGCACTGAAAATACGGTATCGACGGCAGAATTGTTTACCGTAGAAATATATCCCGACACTAGTACCTGGCGAAAATTTTCTGAGATACCTACTTGGCTATTATATTTATGGCTGATTTGCATCGCGCCGATGTTGACTGTGCTGGCTAATTGGGAGGCCATACGAACGGGCTTGGTAGATATAAATGCACGCATGCCGCAAACGCATTCTTTCGCCAACCTAAGGCGTTTCATAAGCTCCAACCTCGCTGGCAAGCCGGGAGATGTTCGTCTTGTCACGGGTTCTAGCGTTCGGCTGAGAGTAGCACCCGGGATGAAATCGGATGTGATTTTAACTCTGCCCAAATATGCTCCTGTAGTTGTCTTGGGGAAGGAAGACCGTACTTGGCTCTACGTCAGATATGAGCATGAAGGATTTCTGGTAGACGGGTATGTATCTACTAAGTTTCTAAAAAAAATCAGGAAGTAGATCCAGCTTCAAGAGAAGTAAGTGGATGCTTTTGGCCGACATCTGTATTTGGTGAAGGGCAGCTATGGGGCGATATCGTCACCCGGGCCGTCAGCTATCGACCCATAGCCGCCTTTCGCGACTGGCAACTAATGGCCAGAAGTGTCCATTCGAAAGCGCCTACGGAATAAGAAACGATCAGATCCTTCGAAGTAAAGCATGACTACTCGCTCATTTTTTTATTGAGCTCGCGAGCAATAAGGGAAGGATAGTGGCATCCCCTACTAAATAAACGACACACGTTAGGGATTATTTCGAGGGACTCAGGAGTCGGAAAAAAATCAAACGCTCCGGCTGGTGAATCGGAGGTTAGCCAGTCGATAAGACTATTTTCAGATATCAGATAGGGACGCACACGCTGTATGTCACGTTTGTTAGCGACTTCCCGAGTTGCCTCAACAATATTAGTGTCCTCATCGCCCAATCCCTTCTCGTCGATCCAGCTAAATATTCTCTTAAAGAATTTTTCAATATTCTCTAAAGGATTGAAGATAAATTCCTGGTCAAGCTCTAGCTTGAGACAGTACCGATTGTATTCGGTAAGCGCCCTCTTAATATTATAATCAACAATGTCATTCGTAAAGTTGGCTAACTGAATGGTATACAGCTGAGGCATACTTTCCAAATAGATGGCCAGAAGCGGATTTACTTTTGCTACTGATCGTCCCGGATCATCCGACATGGCTAGACCAATACAAAAAAGCGCCGCCTGGTTTTCTAGAACGCCGAGGGGCCAACGACGTGCGGCAGTTAAGCAATTTTGAAAGCTCGACTGAGCGCGCTCCCTATCCTCATCATATAAAGCCAATATCCCATCTAAGAAATTAGATGCCCCCTCAAAAAATGGCCTTCGCTTAAGATTAAGCAGGGTGAGCTGCAATCTTTTAAAGTGTTCGCGGCTATCCGAAATTAGAGCTCCTTTCTCTAGGAGTTTAACTAGACCACTGATTCCGCTAGGTGGTGAGAAAGCTCTACTCAGGCTGAGTATATTAATGTAAGGGCTGCACGTTTCGGGAGTAAAATTCAGACATTTGCTAGGATCTTCAGCACCATAGAGCTCACCGAGTAGCTGATCATTGAAAATTGCTAGCACGTTGTCACTGTCTATTTTGCTATATATCGACATAAACTTAGACATTTCGGCAACAAACTCTGAAAAAGCATCCGGCGACCAGCCGTCCATTATTTTTTTTAGCCGATTCAGTGCCATCGTTGCTGAGTAAAATCCTGCCAAAGTGTCGACTAGCTTCTTTCGCTCCTCAGAGTCTAAGATTTGTACAAGCTCTCGATCCAGTGTTATAAGTTCGGAAATTTGCGTGGCGGTGAATTTTGAGGTTTTAAAATCAAGAGAGTTAAGGCTCTTTCTAATGCTAAGGTCTGGTGCTTTTTTGTCTTTTAGTGCACGGCCTAGCAAATCTCGAAATGCTATCTGGCAGGCTCGAATAGGTTCGTTGTTCGCATGAGCAATTAAGCTAACACAATCACCTACATGTTTTAATGGGCTAAAATCTTTTAGCATGGGCTCAATTTGGCTCAGCAGCATTGCTAGTTGAGGAGCTGCAAACGCAATCGTTAGCTGTTGGTTAACTTCTCCTTGGGTCTCGCTCTCATATACAGGACTTGAGCGAATCCAAGATACCAATTGTTGCATGTGGCCGAAATGGCGCTCGAGAATGCTTTTTAATTCAACGTTTTCTTCGGTCTCGTAAATCGAGCGTCCGATCATAGCGTCAAGAAGCGAATTGCGTCCCTTGATCAGCTCTTGATAGCGATCCTGCTTGGTGGCGTAGCTGCGAGCGAGAGATAGCTTTTCCGACTGGGTGCGTCCTACGCAGAAGATGTCGCCGATCCTCTCGACGAATCCATCCACTGAGGGAAGGGTGATGGTGGGGAATGCTGTATGCGATCGGTCCATGACAGAGGCTCCTTAAAAATCCGGCGAGACGACCTACCTAGGTGGCGGCATCATACCTCAGCTCGCGGTCACCAGCGCTTGGCCGCACCGGTAACGCGTGAGCACAACAAGCCATTGAACCTCGCGGAGAGTGAAAAGTGAAAAACTTGAAAGGTGCGTTTCTTGATAGCGCGCTCAAAAAAATTGCCCTGGATATGATAGCCGTCCAAGAAACCGGCCTCGCCATAGACGTTACCGACACGTTGCGAAACCTAAACAATAAGCACAAATTAGTCCCAACTGAGGAGTTCGAGAGCCTAAAGAATGATGTACATCTAAGCATCGCATATGAGCGCGGGCGTAAACTGAAATCTATGAGTACCGCCGGCTACTGCAGGTACCGAGCTGAACCTCATGTTGAGGCGGCTATGGAAACCATGAATCGCCTTGGTACGTTGTTTAACGCCCCGGAAGAGAAAACTAGCTGAGAAAGACGCTGCCGCTACGTAACGGTACTTTAAACGGTAGCTTTGCGGCAGCGCCGAACCCACTCAATCCGGTCGGCGTTAATGGCATTCGGTAATCCGAGTGTAGAAACTATTCGGCCAATAAGTGTTTTAGATTTTGAATATATAAAGAGATAACGCGAAATGAGCGTGAAGCGTAATTTTCTGATGACATATACCGTGACCGCGTATTTAGATGAAGATAGAGTGATAGCTGATCGCGGCCGTCGAAAAATTGCCGAAATGGATGTCCTCGGATGGGTAAAAACCGAAGGGATTGAAACTGCATTTAGCGGAACGCTCACCCTGCCTAAAGGTGACATCGACGCGCAACGACACGAAGCCAGCGAGCAGGTATACAACACAATTAAAGAGCAAATGAAGCAAGCTGACGCATACACCGCATGTCAGGTGTCAATTATATTTTTAGTTGATGGACTTGGCCCGCACTTTATGCTCACAGTCTGAAATCAGCCGGTGATGATCAGAGTGGCACACTTCAGTGTGCCAACCAATACCTAACACCTCAATATGGCTCATGCATAGAAGTTTCTGCAATTGGGGCATGGAGATTTAATAGTGGATGCATTTGACTGCGTGTCCACCGGAGTCTGTCGACGGAGGCGGTATTTTGAATCCGAACCACTGTCGCCACTATGCACTATTGATCAGCGTGGAGACACCTTTCCCAGAGGGCAGCATTGGGTCGACTCCTACCCTTCGTGAAGGGCAGCTTAGGGTCGACAGAGGACAGTGGTGACCGGCCGCTTTCGACCCATAGCGGCCCTTCGTGCAGGGCAGCAATCGGCCAGAAGCGGCCCTTCGTGACAGGCAAAAATCAGCCAAAAGTGCGCTTTATCTGATCACGAATGAAGCACACTGGCGTGTTGTTGCCCACGATGCCCAGATGCCTCGTCGCGGAGCTTGTCTGCCAACGGACTGAAACAGCTTGGCGCTGGTGTACTTCTCTACCGCTCGACTCGGAGTTATGGCCGCGCCCGAAGCGTGATTGCTATGGCGAATTTAGCCAGTTTGCCGAAAGGTGCTCTGAGCAGGCTAGGTAGGCTCCAGCGACCCTGTACGAATACTCCCTTGGCATGGCTCATGGAGCGAAACCCCTCGATACCGTGGTAGGCCCCCATACCGCTCGGCCCTACGCCGCCGAATGGTAGATCATCCACAGCAACGTGCAGCAGAGTGTTGTTGATGCCGACATTCCCGGATGTGGTGCGCTTGAGCACAGCCTCGCTATCGGCATCCATATTGCCGAAATAGTAAAGCGCTAGTGGACGCGGCCTGGCGTTGATGTAGTCAATTACTTCGTCGAGAGAGCGGTAGGTGCGAACCGGTAGCAGTGGGCCGAAGATTTCTTCCTGCATGACCAATGCATCGTCTTCGGCTCCCACGATCAACACCGGAGCCAATGTCCGCGTTCGCTCTGTCGCACGCTCTGGGGTCACTCCTACCTCGATCACGTCTGCTCCCTTTGCGCGCGCGTCTTTGATGAGCATATGCAACCGCATGTAATGCCTGTCGCTGATGATCGAGGTGTAATCGGGACTGGCTGGGCCTTGCGGATAAGTACGGGCAACAGCGTCGCGGTATTGGGTGATGAACTTGCCCAGGTCGTCTTCATGAACCAGGGCGTAGTCCGGTGCAACGCAGGTCTGACCAGCATTGGATAATTTGCCGAAGACGATGCTTTCCAATGCGCTACGCCCTGTATGGCCTGGCGCCAAGACCACGGGGCTCTTGCCGCCCAGTTCAAGGGTCAGCGGTACCAGATTGTCACTGGCGGCGCGCATTACCATTCGACCTACCTGAGTGCTGCCGGTGAACAGCAGGTGATCGAACGGAAGGCTGCTGAAATAGGCGCCTGTCTCAGGGCCGCCGGGTACCACTGCTACCTCATCGGCAGAAAAGCAGCTCGCCAGCATGCGCTGAATCAATTCGCTGGTGCGTGGCGTAAGCTCGGAGGGTTTGATCATCACCCGGTTGCCAGCCGCGAGCGCAGTTGCCAATGGGATGAAGGTTAGGGAGAACGGGTAGTTCCAAGGCGCCATGACTCCAATCACACCTTTAGGCTGGTACTCCACATAGGCGCGGCCGGCGCGATGAAACGCCGCGACATGACGACGTTCGGGCTTCATGAAACGGCGCAGGTGTCGTAACAAGTAGTCAATGGACTGAACCACGCCAAGCAGTTCCATGATGTCGGTTTCATGCCTGGAGCGATTGCCGAAATCAGTACTGATCGCATCCTCTACTTCACGCCTGTGAGCGAGCACCACCGCGCGCAATTTGATCAGGTTGGCCCTGCGTCGTTTGTGGCCGGGTGGCCCGTCGTTAAGGAATGCCCTTCTTTGTTGATCGAGCGTATTGGCGATGTCGATAACTGGGGAGTCTTCTACAGCGACGGTCATCTTGCGTCTCCCAGGCCTTTGTAATGCGCAGACGTTTCAATCCATTTCCGGTACTGGCGAGTGCGAAAGGCCATGAAGAGCTGTTGCAGGATCAGCGCGCGCAACGGTGAAACGCTCGGATCGGGCTTTTTAGCCCGGCTGAGTTTGCGCAATTGAAACTTCACTACTGCCATGTTCGCCAAGGATGCGATGGCTTTGTTTTTCCAGGTGATCGGCGGCAATTGAGGGGCATTCTCTTTGCCCTGCAACCAATCACGAGGCAAGTGCGGATTGATGGCTAACGCCGTTCCGATGCCCACCATGTCCACACCACTCTGCACGACGCTTTCGGCCACCGGGCGGCGACGTATACCGCCGGTGACCATCACCGGCATTTGGGCGACGGTTTGGAGATCACGGGCGAACTCAAGGAAATAAGCTTCGCGAGCGAGGGTGCGACCATCGCGCGCGTCACCCTGCATGGCGGGTACTTCGTAGCTGCCTCCCGACAACTCCACCATGTCCACGCCCAGGTCGTTGAGCAACTCAACTACCTTTTTCGCATCATCGGCGGTGAATCCTCCGCGCTGGAAATCGGCGGAGTTGAGTTTGACCGCCACTGCAAAATCCGCAGAAATCACAGCCCTGACGGCCTTGACGATTTCGAGCAACAGGCGTGCCCGGTTTTCTAGAGAACCACCCCACTCGTCCGTCCTTTGGTTGGTCAACGGCGAAAGAAACTGGCTCAACAAATAGCCATGGGCAGCGTGGATTTCCACGCCGGTGAATCCGGCTTGTTCGCCCAGACGTGCGGTGTTCGCAAAGCGCTGAATGACTTCTTCGATCACGCCAGCGGTCATCGCGTGAGGCGTGGCAAAACGCTTGGACATTTTACCCAGTTCCAGCGGCACGGCTGACGGTGCCCAGGTTTTTTGCCCAAGATTGGACTGCATCTGCCGACCTGGGTGATTGATCTGCAACCAGAACTGCGCACCGCTAGATCGCCCAATACGCGCCCAGCGCTTGAACTTGTCCAGTTGCTGATCGTCCTGCAACACCACGCCACCCGGCCCGGTCATGGCGCGGCCGTCGACCATCACGTTGCCGGTGATAATCAGGCCTGCACCACCGTCGGCCCATGCTTGATAGAGACGCATGAGTTCTTCGGAGGGTGCCTGGTCAGCATCCGCCATGTTCTCTTCCATGGCGGCTTTGGCGATTCGGTTCTTGATGGTCGAACCGTTGGGAAGCATCAGGGTGTTGAACACATTCATCGAGCAGTCCTCAACTGGAGATGAGGCCACCTTAAGCTTGAAGTAAACTTTAAGGTCAATACCTTTTTCAAGGTCAGTCGATGTTCAACGCGCCAGACCCTGGCAAGCGCGTCACCATATGGGCGCCCAACAACCGAGCGGGTGTGTAGGCGCCGCCAGCTGGGCGCATCTGTAGCAGGTAGTCGACCACAGCCAAGGCTGCGTCGACCGTCAGACTGTAGACGTTTGCGGTGTGCACGCGTGCGACTTTGCATTCGCCGCGAGCGTTTCTAGCCTCACCCCATACATAGGTGCCTTGATCGGCACGCTTTTCCTGATCCGGGCCGACTACTGTCTTGCCGATGCGCGCCTTCAGCAGGCTCTGCACGAAGGACAAACCCAACAGTGGACGAATGAAATTGGCGAATTTGGCGCCGCGAATCATCCCCGCAGAGCCTGGAATAAACACTTCGATATTGGCAATACCAGTGGTATGCCAAGCTGTGGAAACGTCGCCCCAAGGAATGGTCATGGCCAATTTCTCTCCGGCGCCAAAGTCGATACGCCGTACCCGATACGCCAGCGGTACTGAGACGATTTTGCCGTCACGACGAACTTTGCCGCCCTGCGCCATGCCTTCAATCGAAGTTTTGGCAGTACCGGGTGAAAAGCTTGAGCGCGAATCAAACCCCAGCGCCAGATACGTTGCATCCGGCAGTGCGTTTTTCAATGCAGCGGCGACACAGTCAGTCGGCACCACATCGAAGCCGACGCCGGGGCAAATGACCACACCCGCCGCGCGCGCCCGTTCACTCAAGGACTGGGCGTGCTCAAATACGGCAATTTCGCCGGTGATGTCCAGGTAGTGGGCATTGGCGCGCAAGCAGGCTTCCATCATAGGGGTGGCGGTCGCTGAAAACGGCCCTGCGCAATTCAGAACCAAGCCATGGCCTTTGATCTGAGCCAGCAACCGCACTTCATCGTCCAGTCCGAACACTCGGGTTTCAACGCCCAGCTCCCGACCCAGGGCTTCGACCTTGTCACGGTTGCGTCCCGCCAGCACAGGTTTAAGTCCACGCTTAACAGCATCACGAGCGATCAACTCGCCGGTGTAGCCATTGGCGCCATAGATCATCCATTTGAACATATCCAGGTTGTCTTGCTGACCCATGCATTGCTCCTGACGGTATTGATGACGTGCGTTATTGCCTTGCCCAATCAGTGTCAGACGCTAGCGTTAAAGTCAGGTTGAGGGTCAAGCGGAAGTGAGCAACTGCGGACGGAAATTATTTGCAGTAGTGGGGATTGACCTTAAAGCGAGGTTTAAGGTGAGCATGCGCTGACCTGCTTGATTGATGGAACCCGGATGATGCTCAAGACCTTTGTTTCTTATGCGTTGGTATTGATAGGTAGCGCTTTCATGACATTTGCAAATGCTGACACCGCCCCTTCCACAATGACTGCCAAGAATCGCCAAATTCTGGTGATTCTGACCAATCACGCCAGCTATCCATCGCGAACCGATACCACGGGGTTGTGGCTGACTGAGCTAACGCATTTCACCGATGTAGTGGAGGCGGCTGGCTACAGCACAGTTTTTGCCAGTCCCAAAGGCGGAGCGGTGCCACTGGACGAGCGCAGCCTAGGTTGGCTGTACATGGACAAGGCCGCCCGAGAGCATTTGCAGTCCCCGGTCTTTCGCGCTCGCCTGCAAAGCACGCTGCCGATCGCCGATATCGATCCGTCCCAGTTCGGCGTCATCTACTTCACCGGGGGCCATGGAGTGATGTGGGACTTCCCCAATAATCCCGACCTGCGGCGTGTCGCCGAAACCATCTACAACCAAGGTGGCATCGTCTCGGCCGTCTGCCATGGCGTAGCGGGTCTGTTGGATCTGAAGGATGAACAAGGCCAGTTGATCATCAAGGGCAAGAACATCACCGGTTTCTCTGATCGCGAAGAGCTGTTCTCCGGCATGAAAAGCCAGGTTCCCTTCTTCCTTGAGGATAAGTTGGTGAGCCAGGGTGCGCGATACCGCAAGGGCTGGCTGCCATTCACGTCATTTGCCATCACGGATGGAAGGCTTGTCACCGGCCAAAACCCTCAATCGCCCAAAGCTGTAGCTGAAGCCGTGATGGCGTTGCTCTCTGGCGAAAACGTAACTCGCTGAACCCTGAAGTAGTTCCCACCTCGCGGAGAAAGACCGATTGAAACTCGCAAGCGCCGTATTAACAGGATTGCTGTTCAGCTCAATTGCCAACTCTGTGTTGGCGGGGACGCCTGAAATGCTCAGCCCGACTGAAACCAACACAATCGATATCGCAGGCCACACAGTGCCGGTCGTCAAGGGCGGCCTGTACGACCGTTATCGCTCGAATCCGCCCTTGTCAGTGATTGCAGCAGAACTGCCGGATGTTGATTTGAGCTGGTTCAAAGGACTGGAAAAGCACAAGGTCGACATTGGCTTCGAGTCATACTCCCCGAACTTTTACTACCAGAACAGTCGCGTTACGGCGGTCTATACAGCCGATCTGGACGCACTGCGGGCCCTGATGCCTCCGGAAGTAATGGCCACCGTGCAACCCCTACAAGTCTGGCCGGGCCGTGGTTTGATAGCATTCACCGCGTACACGTATGAACATTGCGATAACGACGCCTATAACGAAGTGGCCGTGTCGATTATCACCAACAAGCCCGGCAAATCGAATCTGGGGCCGTTCACGCTGATTGGCCAGTCGATGTCTGGCGATTTCTGGGGCTATGTGCTCAAGCTGCCTGTCAATACAGAGCTTGCGCGGGTTCGTGGTGTCGTCGGCTATAACCTGCCGAAATGGCTGACCGGGATTGACCGCAAAGAAGGTGAGCAATCGGTAGTCTATGACATCACCGACAGCCAGACCGGCAAGGTCGATGTGTCCTTCAAAGCGAAGAAGCTCAATGGCCTCTCGCATGATGTCGATATCGTCACCAGCAGCTTCACCAACCTCGATCATCAGGGCCGACTGGCCTATGGGTACGCTGTTTCCCGCCAGCTCAGCCACGGCTCCAGCCGCGATGCGGATTCGGCCACCCTTACCCTGGGTGACGGCAGCCTGTCGAATTACCTCCGTGCCCTGAAACTCGGGAAAATGATGAAGTACGAATACGTGCCTGAGTTCCAGAGTGCGCTCTACGCGCCTAAACCGCTTGCCACTCTGGTTGGCGAGCGCTGAAACCTGTTACGCCTGTCAGGCCCGGGAAGCCTGGCGGGCGTTTTTTCTCGTGGAAGACGTTACCGCACGCTTGCCGGAAGCTTGGCCACCCCCTTCTTCACGCAAACGATTTATCAGCATTTGCGCATTGTCCGCACACGCCATGCCTTCGGGCTTACCCTCGATGCCCTTGATGACGAGCAGAAGTTGCGCTTTGTTCTGGGCTAGCCGTTCCTGTAGAACACCGATTTCCTCAACCTTTTGCTTGAGCCCACTGAGCAACTCATCGTGCTGCCAGCCGCTGGCATTCATTGGCATCAATTGCCGGATTTCTTCCAATGAAAAACCAGCCGCCTGCGCTCCGGTGATGATCTCCAGAACCCACTCGGTATCAGGCGCATAGTCCCTGTAGCCATTTGCTTTGCGCTCGACGGACCTGATCAGGCCGCTCGCCTCATAGAACCGGATGCGTGACGGCGCCAACCCGCTGATTTTCGACAGTTCGCCTATTCTCATAACCCACCCTGAAAAATCTATTGACCTTGAAGTTGACTTTAAACCTAAAGTCATAAGGCGGCCAAGTAGCACAAATGCGACGTGTTGCTCAGCCGTTATGGAAGTCATGGGGCAGGCGCAACCATCCACAATCGCGCCCTCTGAACCGCCTATCGGATGGGCTGCACTTTGTTCATTCAAGGCCATGCTCCGAACGCGATTCGGTATAGTGAACTGGTCAACTTATTTTGGACACCAGTTAAGGTTTCATGCCGCATCCTTGAGCTTTTTCTCCATGGCTACCGGGGTTTGATAACCGTTGTAGCTGTGGAGGCGCTTCAGGTTGTAGCGGACCAA